>CAYSFK010000001.1:0-83345 GCA_964430345.1 uncultured Oscillospiraceae bacterium
AAGGCTGTCCGCGCCCGGCGCAGCGAGATGAACGTGCCCCCCTCCAAAAAGGCCCACCTGATAATCGCCACAGATAAGAAGGCGGAGTTCGAGGCGGGAGAGGGCTACATCTGCAAGCTGGCCTATTCCAGCGGCGTCACGGTGCAGGATGCGCCCCCCGAGGGCAGCGAGGGCATGGTGGCCGTGGTCACCGACAACGCAAGGCTGTATATACCCATGAGCGAGCTGGTGGACATCGAGAAGGAGAAGGCCCGGATAAGCAAGGAGCTGGAAAACGCCGAAAAACAGCTGGCCGCCCAGAACGGCAAGCTGGCCAATCAGAACTTCGTGTCAAGGGCCCCGGAGCAGGTGGTAAATCTGGAGCGGGAGAAGAAGGCAAAGCTGGAGGCACTGATAGAAAACCTCAAGCTCAGTCTGGCCAGCCTCTGAGCAGGAACCGGGAGATTTTAGCCCGGCCCGCCGGCTTCGACAGCATACGCAAACAGAATATCGTATGATAGCGCCGCATAGTAATATGCGGCGTTATTTCTATATTCGGGAGAGTAGATATGAATATTAGTACCAGCTTCAACTGCGGCAGGCTCACGGTCTTTATGGCCGGGGAGCTTGACCACCATCAGTCCCGCACCGCCATAAGGAACATAGACGAGCTGCTGGACGAGTTTCTGCCCAGAGACTGCGTTCTGGATATGTCCGCCCTGAGCTTCATGGACTCCTCCGGCATCGCCGTCATTATCCGGGTCAGCCGACGCATTAAATCCATGGGCGGACGGGTCTGGATAGAAAACCCCTCCAAGCAGGCCCAGAGGGTCATAGACGCCTCGGGCATAGACCGGCTGGTGCCGGTGGCCATTAACCGATAGGGGAGGATATTCGTGAAGGAACTGAACTACATAAAGCTGGAGTTTATCAGCAGAAGCAGCAACGAGGCCTTTGCCCGCACGGCGGCGGCCGCTTTCGCCGCCCAGCTTGACCCCACTCTGGAGGAGCTGGGGGATATCAAGACAGCGGTATCGGAGGCCGTGACCAACGCCATAGTCCACGCCTATCCTGACAGTATAGGCCGCATAACTATGCGCCTGCGCATACTGGAGGGAAAGCAGCTGGAGGTCACCGTCCGTGACTGGGGCCGGGGCATAGAGAACGTGGAGCAGGCTATGACGCCGCTATTCAGCACCGGCGGTGAGGACAGGAGCGGCATGGGCTTTACCATTATGGGCTCCTTTATGGACAGGCTCCGGGTGCGCTCGTCACCGGGGAAGGGCACCACCGTCACCATGCAGCGCTGCATCAGTCCGCGGCTGGGCGGCAAATGAGCGGAGAGCTTATCGAGGGCATACGTCTGGCACAGAGCGGCGACAGGGAGGCGGCCGGACGGCTGGTGGAGGAAAACTCCGGGCTTATCTGGAGCGTGGCAAGGCGCTTTTTCGGCAGAGGGGTGGACGCGGAGGACCTGTTCCAGCTGGGCTGCGTGGGCTTTCTCAAGGCCATAGACGGCTTTGACGAGAGCTTCGGCACCCGCTTTTCCACCTATGCCGTGCCTAAAATATCCGGGGAGATACGCCGCTTCCTCCGGGACGACGGCGCGGTGAAGGTCAGCCGCAGCATCAAGGAGCAGGCGGCTCAGATACGCATGGCCAGGGTTTCTCTGGAGCAGCGGCTGGGCCGGGAGCCTACTCTGGCGGAGCTGTCCAAGGAAATGAGCCTCAGCCCCGAGGACATAGTATTCGCAGAGACAGCCACCGGCCCCGCCGAGAGCCTCCAGCGGGAGACCGGGGAGGACGGCTTTACTCTTGAGCTGGTGCTGGGGGACTTTACCGCCGAGGAGCGGCTGGTGGAGCACGTGGCCCTGCGCACGGCAATAGAAAGCCTGCCGCCCAGAGAGCGGCAGGTGGTAGCTTTGCGCTATTATCACGGTATGACCCAGCAGAGCTGCGCCAGAGTGATGCACGTGTCCCAGGTGCAGATATCCCGGCTTGAGCGCCGGGCCGTGGAGCTGCTGCGGGAAAAGCTGGAATAACGGCGACACGCTACAGCTTCTCGATAACTCCCTTCATGGCGAAGAAGTTTATCGTCATTGTGACAGGCGTGACGATTATTTTGGATATAAGGGCGGCAAAGCGGACTATCAGAGCGACAGCGCAGCGCTGGACGATAAGGGCGTCTATCCACGCCAGCAGTCGGGAGATAAGAAAGATAAGCAGCAGCTGAAAGCAGATGTATATGAAATACTTCCAGCCCAGCGGTATCTTGTGATTGTCACGAAACACGAAGCGGGTGGAGAACATGAACACGAAGCTGGCGCCCACCAGAGAGCTGAGCGTATTGACCAGCGCAAGGTCGTCCATTCGCAGACTGAGGATCGTGTACACCGTGAGATCCAGCAGCCAGCCCACGCCGCTGAGGCCCACGAATTTAACCGCCTGCTTCAGCAGAGACGGCGCCTTCTCCCAGCCCGGGGCGCTCATACGCTTTCCTCACATCTGACCACAAAGGTCTGGCAGCCGCTGGAAAGCGCCGCCTGTACGCCGGGGGCTGAATCCTCGAAGATGACGCAGTTCTCCTTCGGTACGCCGAAGCGTTCAATAACATCGTTGTAGCAGCCGGGGTCCGGCTTGCTTTTTTTTACGTCCTCCTGGGTGGACACGGCGTCAAACAGGGTGTCCAGAGCAAAGTGACTGAGTATGCGTTGGACGTTGGCCTTGGAGGCGGTGGTCACCAGAGCGATGTAATAATCGGGCTTTATCGCCGTCAGGATATCCACCAGCCGCCGGTTCACCACGGCGGATTTAAGACACTCGGCGTAGAGCTCTATCTTGCGGCGGTGCAAGGCCTCTATGACCTCATCGTCGGCGCCGCCGGTCAGGGCGGGAAGGAAGTCCCGATAGGAGCGGCCATCGCAGTTTCGGGCAAAATAGTCCCGCTCCAGCTCAAAGCCGTACTCGTTCAGCGCGCCCTTGTAGGCCAGATAGTTGGCGTTCAGGGTAAAAACCAGAGTACCGTCCAGGTCCACCATCGCCAGCTTATTCTTTTTCAAACCAGTCATAGACATCGTTCGCCACCATTACCAGCCCCGCGTAAAACATGGGGGCCCGTTTGGGGTCCTTTCTCAGCTTGTAGGGCATAAGACGCAGCCAGTGTACCAGCTCATGAAAGAACACGCTCTTTACCTCCGCCGGTGAAAAGCTGTTGTTCAGATATTCCCTCAGCGCGGCAAAGAGCTCGTCATAGGCCGTGGAGCGGGTAAATATGAAATCCACCCTGTTGCCCGCCACCGACACGGCGCTGGTCTTGGTCATGAACTCATAGCCGCCGTGGAGGGATTGGAGAAGCTTGGCATAGTCCAGAAATTCCGAGTCGTGGAGGTTGCCGGTATTGGGGTCGATAAGATAGAAGCCGGTGCCGTCTCCGCCGTCGGTGCAGATAATATTCTCAACGGTCAGATCGCCGTGGATATCGCAGCAGCAGTCCTGTGAAAACACCTCTCTGAGATGCTCCGGGCTGAGCATAGGCAGCAGCGCGGGCAGATTGCGGTACTCCCGGTGGTTTATCACAAGGGTATCGAAGCCCAAAAGCTCGTGCAGCTCTCTCGAGGCCCGGATAAGCTCCAGATTTGCGTCTACTTTCAGGGCTATGTATCTGTCGATAATGTCTACGTCCGCCGGTCTGCGGTTGACGGTGTACAGCCCGCCCCGCACAGCGGCCAGCACAGACAGCAGTACGTCCCGGCTGGCGCAGATGGGGTGGGAGTGGATGAACTGGAACATCCCCACAGCGTCGCTCCTGTAGCGCATATCATAGCAGCAGTAATCGCTGTTGTGCTCATCGCGGATTATCTCGCACAGGGGCAGAGCGCCGCTGTGGGCCTTGAGCCATATAAGCTGGTCGGCCAGCTTGTCCCCGTCCTCGCCGAAGGCGTACTTGCGGTAGAATACCTCGTCCCGGTCCATGCAGAGGATGGTGGAGGCATTGGAGCCGGAGGAGCAGTCGGCGATAATGCTGATATCCCGATTTATGGATATGAAGCGCTTGATGTGCTCCGGACGCTTTGCGCTGAAATAGTCGTCAAGAAAGCTGAGCTGGTCCGCCTCCTCTATCTGCGGCAGCACACTCTGATACTGCCCGTCAGGCGCCGCTCCGGGCAGGGGAGCGCTGCGAAAGCGCTTTGACACGGTGAGCAAAAACAGCAGGGCGGGCGGCAGCAGCAGATACACCGCGATTATCACCTGCTCCCGCAGCACGGCGGAGCTGTACGCCGCCGCCTTAAGCGCGCTCAGGTCAAGGTTCGAGCGGGAGAAAAGGGTTATTATTATCTCTACCAGGTCGTATTCGGAGCCGCCGCGGGTCATGAATAAGCCCAGCAGCGCGTAGGACCCGATGTACAGCGCCCACATAAGAACGGTCTCCAGAAGCACCATCCAGATATTGACCCGCCGGAGGTCCCGGAAGGTATTTATAAGCGACCAGAAAAACCGCTCGGATTTGAGCTTGAGCCTGTCGTTGAATACGGAGCAGGTGACCATGGTCAGCCGCTTTATCCCGGTGGAAAAGCTGCGCACCAGCACGAGCCCCGCCAGTATCACGGCGGTGGCGATGAAGTAGAATCTGGCGGAGTCCAGCACCAGCGCCCTGTCATCGTAGCTGAAATATATCACAGCGAACAGCACGGTCACCGCCAGTACGTCAAGAAACCTGTCCATAATGACCGTAGCCAGAGAAAAGCCCACGCCGTTTTTCATTCTTTTGCCGGAGTAGTAGGCCCTGAAAAGGTCGCCCAGCTTGAAGGGAAGCACAAAATTCAGCGCGTAGCCCAGACTCATGGCCCGCAGCAGCGTGCCGGTCTGAGGGCATTCATAGAGCTTTATGAAGCGGCTCCAGCGGATAATCTTGATAAAGTGACCGCACATGAGCAGAACTATGGAGCACAGCATAAGCGTAAGGTTCAATCTACTCCACCTCTTTTAGCTCGGCGCTCCGGCTGGCCTCATAGTATTCCTCCGGCGTACCGAAGGAGATATGCAAATCAGTGTCAAAGCAATGAAGCCGAAGCCCCCGCTCCGCCATTACGTTATATACGCCGCTTACAAAGAACTCCTCATAGCTGCACCGGTGAAGATATTCCTCCGCACAGTCGAGAAAGAGGCCGGAGCTTTTGAAATAGTAGGCGCCGCAGATGGCACTGTGACTGACCACCTCCTTTTCCACCGTACCGCACACTTTCCCGGCTTCGTCAAAGCGGACGTAGCTGAAGCGGGGCTCGCCGGAGGCGAAGGTCAGCAGAGCGCCGTCCGGCCCATCGCAGCAGTCGCCGCCGCAGAAGTCATAAAAGCCGCGGCTGAGAAACATATGGTCGCAGTCGTTAAAGAGCACAGGGCCGTCGTCCTCAAGGCCTTTTACGCCTTCCATACAGGTCAGCACCGCGCCGGGCAGAACATCAGGAATGACTACTATCCGGGCCTGGGGGTAATACTCCCGGATGGCGGCGTCTATCCCGAAACGCTCCACGTGCTCCCGGAGCACCACAAAGCTTATATCGGCCAGCTCCACGTATTTCTCCACGGAACGGGCCGCCCAATAGAAGAAGGGCTTGCCCTGAAGGTCGATAAGGGGCTTGGGCGTTTCAAAGCCGTCATTGAAAAAGCGGCAGCCTCTGCCGCCCATGGGCATGACAAGATGAAGTCCGGGCATACGCCCCACCTCCAAATATCAGTTTTGGCTGGAAAATATCTTTTGCGCCGTGTAGGCGTCAATTATCCTGTCCCTGTACTCATCGGTAAGCAGGCCCGGCTTATCAGCGATATACCGACCCAGCAGCTTCAGCGTCCTGATGGCCTGATTGACCATCTTTACATTGCTTACCTGGTCGTCCTCCCGCCACATTATTGGGAAGAAGCGCAGCCGCTGCCCCAGCAGCGGGGCGGCAAGGAGCATATAGCAGTTGAACATCAGGTTATCCTTAAAGCGTATGTAATATCGACTCGCCAATGCGCTTACGCGGTACATATTCAGGCCGGAGCCCAGGTCGTACACCATACGCCCGGCACCCAGGGAAAACAGCAGGTTGTAGACAGTGTTGCCGAAGGTCCTGAACCGGGAGTAGCCCCGGAGGCTGGAGCCCTTCATAAAGCGCGCGCCCAAAAAACAGTCCCAGTCGGCGTATTGACGCGACCGGAGGTAGGGGAGAAGGTTCGAGATATCGCCCTGATCGTCGCCGTGGAGGACCACAACATAGTCAAAGCCGTTATTCAGCGCGTATTCAAAGGCCACCTTATGGGAGCCGCCCAGACCGTAGTTCTCGTCGTTTCTCAATAGAGTTACCGGCACATCCAGCCTGTTTGCGCCCAGCCAGTCAATGACGGCCCGCTCACCGCCGTCTGTGCTGCGGTTATTGACGACTATGACCTGCGATATATAACTCGCAGCCTCTCCCTTCAGCTGTGCAAGCACTCTTACTATCTGCTTTTCACAGTTGTACATGGGGATAAACAGCAGTATCCTGTCCATGCGGCACCTCCGAACAAAACTTATACTAAAATAACATATTATCCGCCTGTTTTCAATACAAAGCTGTGCTCCGGCGACCCCGGTGTATTGACTTTGTTTTTCTCTCAGTGTATTATTTTAGCGCTGAGAGAACTGAAACGGAGTAAGGTGTATATGAGGACTGGTATAATAAAAACAGCCGCCGAGCGGAAGAAAAAGCTTATTCTCGCTTCAGCCGCGCTGCTGTATTGGCTGGCTTCCTTTTATCTGGAGCGCTTTGCCTTTACCCCCGGCGCCGCTGCCGGGCGGCTTTTCACCTATATCTGCGTGAAGCTGGCGGCACTGGCTGTGATATACGCGCTGCTGCTGTTTTTTACAGACGCGCTCACCGGTTTGCGCGCCAAAACTCCTGCGGCAATGACACTTATTTATACGCTGCCGGTGTTCCTGCTGGTGACAGGCTTCTGGTCCGTGACGGACTCCTACCCGCTGACCTACGGAGACCAGTTCAATATCCTCAACGCCGCGTATGAATACAGCAACATGGGCGGCTTCTTCAACTACATGACCACGGGCTTTTTCATGGTGGCCATGAACATCGTGCCCTCCGGCGCCTTTGCCGTTATCTTCAAGATATTCGCGGTGAGTCTTGCGGTGGGCTACTGCGTGTTCAGAATGCGCAGGCTTACCGGCTCTGTCTGGTGCTTGCTGCTATACTTGCCGTTCCTGCTGCCGCCGGGGCTGTACCTGAGCTATAATATCCACCGCTGTCCCATATACGCGCCCTTATACCTGGCCTTCTCCTGTCTGCTTATCTGTGATCATATTGAAAAGCGGGAGCTGACACGGGGCAAATTCCTCCTGCTGTGCTTTGTTATCGCCGTTTTGACCCAATGGCGCTCCGAGGGGATATACCTGCTGGTGCTGGGGCCTATACTGCTTTACGCGGCGTACAGGCCCAAGCTCTCGGCAAGGCAGAAGGCCGCCGCCGCAGCTGTTATGCTGGGGGCGCAGCTCATAGTATTCATACCCCAGCGCATGGAGACGGCGGCGTCCGACAGCAGCAAAGACCGCGCGCTGCCGCTGTACGAATACCTGATAACCAACATGGAGCGCAAGGGGCTGGACAAGGAGAAGAACGCAGCCGACCTTGCCATCATCGACAGATATGTTTCCGTTGACGCAATACACCTGCTGAACGAGGAAAACGGCGATTTTAACTACGGGGAGAACCTGATAATATACGGCGGGCTCAGAGAGGGCTCCACGGAGCAGGATAAAGCAAATTTCACCGCGGCGGTGAGGCGGATAGTTCTGAAAAACTTCGGCGTGTATCTCCGCACCCAGCTGGGCGCCTGGTCCTACATAACCACGGAGGAGTTCCATGACCGCCGCATGGATGAGATCTCAAACATATTCCAGAACCTGTATGTGCCTACCGCGTGGCTGCTGGCGCTGTGGATATACACGCTGGTGAAAAAGAAGTGGTGCCTGTGGTTCATGACCAGCGCGCACCTGGGGCATATGCTCATAACCACGGCGCTGCTGCCGGCCTCGTACTTCAAATACTACTACTCCGAGTATCTCTACGCTATATTTACAGCGCTGCTGTGTCTGTTGCTGTTTATCAAGGGCAGGAAAGAAAGAGCATAAAAAACGCGGCGATGTGAGCCTTAAGGCCCCCATCGCCGTGTTATTATTCTCAGCCGAACATGGCGTTCATGTCGCACACGCCGGTGATACCGTTTACTACGCCGCTGTCGGTAAACTGCCAGATATCGTAGCGCCCGTTGAAGTCCGGCACACGGTTGAAGCTGGTATAGCTGGCAAGCCAGATGTTGTACCGGGTCAGGAAGGAGTACTCCAGCTCGTCCCGGAAGAAGTTGCGGCCTGAGTATACGCCGGGCTTATAGCCGCTGTTTTCGATAGTTGCGCAAAAGGCGTTGATTATCTCCGTGCGCTGGGCCTTGCTGAGCTTGTCGGAGCGGCCGTTGGGGTAGTCACCGGAGGCCTCCATGTCTATGTATACCGGCAGCTCCAGCGCGGCGCCGCCCAGCCTGTCCAGCACAAGGCTGGCCTCCTGCACGGCCTCCACCGCGTCCACGGCAGTGGTGTAGAAATACACGCCCACCCGCAGCCCTGCGGCCAGGGCATTGCTGAGGTTCTGCCGGAAGCAGGCGTCGTCATACAGCAGCCCGGTCTCCCAGCCACGGCCGCCAACCCGGATAATGGCGAAGTCTATACCCTGAGCCTTCACCGCCGGCCAGTTGACGCCCTCGTTGTAGAAGGACACGTCAACGCCAAGGGCCTGGGCCCTGACGCCGAATTCATTGAAATAATAAAGCCTGCCGTCTATGCTCTTAAGACCGGTCACCTTGTCGCCGTCGGCGTTGTAGTAGTAGGTGTTGCCGTCTATAGTCTGCCAGCCCACAAGTGTGCTCACCGTCTCGGTTATCGGCACGGCTGTCACGGCGAAGCGGGACACCGGGCTGTTGTCCGGGTTATAAAGCTCCACCGCGGTATACACCCCGCCCGCTCCGGACTGCAGGCCGTACTCCGGGGTGCCGTCGTTGTTCTCGTCCATGGGTATCACATCGCTCTCGGTGATGCCGTCACTGAGCAGAAGAAAACCGTTGGCTCCTACCTGGAAGGAATATGTATAGGTCTGGTTGCCGCTCTCGTCCAGCACCGGCGTCTCCTGTACCACCGTGCCGTCGCCGGCGTACACATCCTCCGGGGTGCTAAGATACTCCGGCGCTATCTCTTCATCAACGGAGCCGGTCTCCGCCTTTATCTCGCTCTGGGATATCTCGGTATTGTCCACCACGTCCACTATTTCGTCAATGTCCTCTATCTGCACGTATTCCACTCTGTCCTTCACCGTACAGGTAATAGGCGAGGGGGTCAGATAAATGTCGTCCTCAGCCATAGTCACGGTGTAATCACCCGGCTCCAGCTGCACCAGATAACAGGTGCCGTCCGTCTCGGTCTGGAAGTTGTACTGCTCGCCGCCGGGGTAGGAGAAGCTGAGCGTCAGCCGCTGCCCGGTCAGGGCGTTGCCGGAGGCGTCGGTAAGCTTGACATAAAGGTCCCTCTCGGTGGAGCTGGCGCTCATATATACGGTCTTTCGTTCCGGGGCAGGACTGGGTGAAGGGGAGACAGTCGGCGACGGGGCGGCGGTGACCGTGACGGTCGAAGGAGCCGGGGAGGGACTGAGCGCGGCGGCGGCAGTCTGGGGCGCGGCTGTGACAGCCCCCGGCGCTGTTACGACGCTGTTTTTCATAAAGGACAAAAGCCCCGGCGCAACGATAAGCGCCGCGATAAAAACAGACAGGCAGGGCAGCAGGATGATAAGGGTCTTTTCCGCCTTGGGCTCGTTCATTTTTTTCCACAGACGTGTGAACGCGTTTTTCATACCGGAATACTCTCCCCGTCAAATATTACTGTTGTTGACATAATACAAGATGCCGCGGAAAAAGTCAAACTATATATAATAATATCGAGGCGAGCTTCACACATCGTGCTTGTTAATGGCAGGGTTTTGTGTTACAATCTTCGCCATGGAAATTGAATTTGAAAAAGAATATCTTGAGGCGGTCAAAGCTGTTATCAGCGCCGACTTCTCACATCTGAACCCCGTGCAGCTGGAAGCCGTACTGGCTACCGAAGGGCCGCTGCTGATACTGGCAGGCGCGGGCAGCGGCAAAACCACCGTAATGGTCAACCGCATAGCGAAGCTGCTGAAATACGGCCGCGGAGGCGACGGCAATGAGCTGCCTCCGGGTGCGGACGCCGAGAAGCTGCGGCTGCTTAAGCAGGGCGGCGCGGAGGCGGAGAAGCTGGCGGCTGTGGAGCCGGTAGAACCCTGGCGCATACTGGCCATAACCTTCACCAATAAGGCGGCGGAGGAGCTGAAGCTTCGGGTGGAGCGGCTGCTGGGCCCTGTGGCGGAGGATATGTGGGTCTGCACCTTCCATTCCGCCTGTGTGCGTATACTGCGGCGGGACGGGGAGCGGCTGGGCTATACCGGCAGCTTCACTATATACGACACTGCCGACAGTCTCAGTCTCATAAAGCGCATCGTAAAGGATATGGACCTGGACGACAAGAGCTACCCGCCCAAGGCGCTGCTAGCTGAGATAAGCCGGGCCAAGGACGAGAGAGTGTCCGCCGAGGAGTATCTGGGCAGCGCACGGCAGAGCGGCGACATTCGGCGGGTGAAGTTCGGCCAGGTGTACAGTGAGTACGCCCGGCGCTGCTTTGCCGCCAACGCCATGGACTTTGACGACCTGCTTTACAACACCGTGAAGCTGCTGGAGGAGCAGCCGGAGGTGCTGGAGCACTGGCAGCGGCGCTTTAGCTACGTGCTTATAGACGAGTATCAGGACACCAACCGCTTGCAGTATCTGTTTTCGTCGTATATGGCCGGGGGCCGGGGGAATATCTGCGTTGTGGGTGATGACGACCAGAGCATCTATAAGTTCCGGGGCGCCACCATCGAAAACATACTCAGCTTCGAGAGCCAGTATAAGCACTGCCGCGCAATCAGACTGGAGCAGAACTACCGCAGCACCGCCCATATTCTGGACGCGGCCAACGCCGTGATACGCAACAATGTGGGGCGCAAGGGGAAGGAGCTGTGGACAGACCAGGGCGAGGGCGAGAAGATAGAGCTGTACGTGGCGGACAATGAGAACGACGAGGCCCAGTTCGTGGCCTCCAAGGTGATGGCCGCCTACGGACAGGGGGGAAGCTGGCGTGATAACGCGGTGCTCTACAGGATGAACGCCCAGTCCAACCAGCTTGAGTACGCCTTCAAGCGCAACGGCGTACCCTACAGGATAATCGGCGGCACCCGCTTCTTTGACAGGGCCGAGGTAAAGGATGTGCTGGCTTATCTCAGCCTGATAGCTTCGCCCTCCGATGATCTGAGGCTTTCAAGGATAATTAACGTGCCCGCCAGAGGCATAGGGGAGCGCAGCGTTGAGCTGGTGCGGCAGATAGCTCTGGATCAGGGACGCCCAATGTTCGATATACTGTGCGACGCCGACAGTCACGGGGAGCTGCAGCGCTCTGCCATAAAGCTGCGTCAGTTCGCGGCTATGATAAATGAGCTGCGGGATTTCGCGGCGGAAAACGGCTCCGATGCGGTGTTTGATATGCTCATGGAGAAGTCCGGCTATCTGCGGGCTCTTGATGAAAAGAACACGCTGGAGGACAGTACCCGGGCGGAAAACGTGCGGGAGCTGAAAACCAGTATTTTGGGTTATATCAAGGAATTCGGGGATACTAGCCTTGAGGGCTATCTGGCAAACGTGGCCCTGTACACCGATATGGACAATTACGACAAGGACGCCGACTGTGTTGTGATGATGACCATGCACTCGGCCAAGGGCCTTGAGTTCCCCACGGTATTCATCGTGGGTATGGAGGAGTGCATCTTCCCCGGTATGCGGGCCATAGGCGAGGCGGAGGAGATGGAGGAGGAACGGCGGCTGTGCTATGTGGCCATTACCCGTGCGAAGCGGCGGCTGTACATGATTTGCGCCCGCCAGCGTATGCTGTTTGGCCGCACCACCACCAACCGGGTCTCCCGCTTCGTGGACGAGATACCGGAGGAACATATCAAGAAGCAGGTGCCAAAGGGCTACGGTTACACAGACAGGAGCCGGGAGACAGGCCATGCTCCGAAGGCCCCGACCCCCACGTCTCACGGCGTATCCGCGCCGGCCGCGCCAAAGCCCGCAGCCACGGCCCCGGACTTTGCTCTGGGGGACAGCGTGCGGCACACGGCCTTCGGCTCCGGCGTGATAACCAAGCTGAGCCCTATGGGCGGGGATTATCTGGTGGAAATAAACTTTGCCTCTGTGGGCACGAAAAAGCTGATGCTCCGGGCGGCTGCCCGATATATGACCAAGGAATGATGATACCGATATATGAGCGATAGAAAACAAACTCTGGGCAAGCTTGCCCTGCTGGGCACGGCACTTATCTGGGGCACCTCCTTTGTGGTGCTGAAAAACACTCTGGATAGTATGGGGGCACTCTGGCTTTTGACCGTGCGCTTTTCCGTGTCGGCGGTGCTGCTGCTGGCCATAGCCGGGAAGAAAGTCCGCCGCGCCTCAAAACGCTGCGTCAAGGGCGGGGTCATTCTGGGGCTCTGCCTGGCGGTGGCCTACCTGTTCCAGACCTACGGACTTGTATATACCACTCCCGGCAAGAACGCCTTTCTCACCGCCACCTACTGTGTGCTGACGCCTTTTCTGGCCTGGGTCATATACAGAAGGAAGCCCGGCGCCTCCAACCTTATCGCCGCCTTTCTGTGCATCGCCGGTATTTTCTTCGTGTCCCTCGGCTCGGGGCTGGGCGCAGTCAACAAGGGTGATATGCTGACTCTGGTCTGCGGCATATTCTACGCCTTTCAGATCATTGTTCTGGAGCAGTACCGCGGCAGCGGTGACGCCATGACCATATCCGCCATACAGTTCACGGCGGCGGCAGTGTTCTTCCTGATAGCGGCGGTGCTGTTTGAGCAGCCGCCGGAATTTCTGCCCGTCTCTGCCTGGTTCAGCGTGGCCTATCTCTCGATAATGTGTACTGCGGTCTGCTTCTTCCTGCAGGCCTGGGGCATGAAGTATACCTCCTCCTCCACCGCGGCCATGATAATGACGCTGGAGAGCGTGTTCGGAGCGCTTATATCCGTGCTGTTCTACGGCGAGCAGGTGACGCCCCGGATGCTGCTGGGCTTCACGCTTATCTTTATGGCGGTGCTGTGCTCGGAGCTGAGGCCAATAGACAGGAGAGCCAATGAGAATACTTGACGCCGCTTTAATAAGCGAGGCTGTGGCGCGCCTCTGTATCGAGGCCAACATGGGCCTGCCCGCGGATATCCGCCGCGCTCTGGAGAAGGCGAGGGAGACGGAGACCTGGCCGGAGGCTGAGCGTACTCTGGGGCTGCTTCAGGATAACCTCCGTCTGGCCGGGGAGCGTCGCCTGCCTATATGTCAGGACACCGGTATGGCCTGCGTTTTCGTGGAGCTGGGAGAGGACGTACATATAGACGGCTCCATTAGGGACGCTGTGAACGATGGCGTCCGCCGGGGCTACGGTGAAGGGTATCTGCGCAAAAGCGTGGTGAGCGATCCGCTGCGCCGCGTTAACACCGGTGACAACACTCCCGCGGCCCTGACAGTGGAGTTTACAGCCGGAGACAGGCTGCGCATCTGCGTGGCCCCCAAGGGCTTCGGCAGCGAGAATATGAGCGCGTTGGCCATGCTCAAGCCCGCCGACGGAGCGGAGGGGGTAAAGCGCTTTATTCTGGACACGGTGAAAAAGGCCGGTTCCAATCCCTGCCCGCCGATAGTGCTGGGCGTGGGCATAGGCGGCAGCTTCGACAAGGCGGCGCTGCTGGCAAAGAAGGCGCTGCTGCGGCCCATAGACAGGCCGAATCCCGACGAATACTACGCAGAGCTGGAGCGGGAGCTTTTAATGAAGATAAACCAGCTTGGCATCGGCCCTCAGGGCTTCGGAGGCAGAACAACGGCTCTGGGCGTCAATATCGAATATATGGCTACCCACGTGGCGGGGCTGCCGGTGGCGGTGAACATGAGCTGCCACGCCACCCGACGGGCCTGGGCGGAGCTGTGAGGCGAATATGGAATACGAAATACACGCTCCCGTTACGGGAGACCAGCTTACCAAGCTGAGAGCGGGGGACATGGTGCTGCTCAGCGGCACGGTTTACACCGCCAGAGACGCCGCCCATAAGCGCCTGACGGAGCTGCTGGAGCGGGGAGAGGCGCTGCCCATAGACTTGGATGGGGCGGCTATATACTATGTGGGGCCTACGCCGGAGAGGCCGGGGGATATAATCGGCTCCGCCGGGCCCACCACCGCCGGGCGCATGGACTCATACACACCGGCGCTGCTGAAGCAGGGGCTGAAGATAATGATAGGCAAGGGCATGAGAAGCGAAGCCGTGCTCCGCGCAATGGCGGAAAGCGGAGCCGTGTATCTGGCGGCAACAGGCGGAGCGGGGGCGCTGATGAGCAGCTCCGTGCTCTCCTGCGAGACGGTATGCTACGAGGATCTGGGCTGCGAGGCCATACGACGGCTGGAGGTCAGGAATATGCCGCTTACCGTGGCGGCGGACAGCGCAGGCGGTGACCTGTATAAGTCCGGCCCCGCCGCTTATCTGAAATGGGTTAAGGAGAATGAAGATGGACATATCGGCTGAAGCGCTGAAGCTGCACTACCAGCTTAAAGGCAAGCTGGAGACCGCGCCCCGGGCAAGAGTGGACAGCCGGGAGGCGTTGAGCCTGCTGTACACGCCGGGGGTTGCCCAGCCCTGTCTGGAGATACAGAAGGATGTAAACAAGAGCTATGAGCTGACCCGCCGCTGGAACACCGTGGCGGTGGTCACCGACGGCACGGCAGTGCTGGGGCTGGGGGACATAGGTCCCGAGGCCGGGATGCCGGTAATGGAGGGGAAATGCCTGCTGTTCAAGGAGCTGGGCGGAGTGGACGCGGTGCCTTTGTGCATACGCTCTAAGGATGTGGACGATATCGTCAACACCGTGGCCTTGCTGGCGGGCTCCTTCGGCGGCGTGAATCTGGAGGACATATCCGCGCCCCGCTGCTTCGAGATAGAGCGGCGGCTCAAGGAGCGCTGCGATATCCCCATATTCCACGACGACCAGCACGGCACCGCTGTGACCATGCTGGCGGCCCTGACAAACGCGCTGAAGCTGACGGGCAAAAAGCTGGGCGATATAAAGCTGGTGACCTCCGGCGCAGGTGCGGCGGGCACCGCCATAGTGAAGCTGCTGTGCTCCGTGGGCGCCAGAAACGTCATTATGACCGACAGGAGCGGCGCTATATATGAGGGCCGTGAAGGGCTGAACCAGGCCAAGCGGGAAATAGCCGCCGCCACCAATCCCGGCAGGGAGCGGGGCAGCCTGGGAGAAGTCATAAAAGGCGCGGACGTATTCATCGGCGTTTCCGCGCCGGGACTCCTCAGCGGGGACATGGTGCGCTCCATGAACAAAAACGCCATTATCTTCGCCTGCGCAAACCCCACCCCGGAGATACTGCCGGAGGCCGCAAAAGCCGCCGGAGCCGCCGTGGTATGCACCGGGCGCAGCGATTATCCCAATCAGGTGAACAATATAATGGCATTCCCAGGTATTTTCCGGGGCGCGCTGGACGCCAGAGCCAGCGATATAAACGACGCAATGAAGCTGGCCGCGGCAGAGGCTATCGCGGGGCTCGTCCCGGAGGGAGAGCTTCGACACGACAACATACTGCCCGCCGCTCTGGATCCCAGAGTCCGCCAGGCGGTGGCCAAGGCCGTGTATGATGCGGCAGTCAGTACAGGCGCAGCAAGAGTGTAAAACATTATGTAAACCAGAGGAATAACAGTATGCCAGATTTAATTACAGAGATATCCCGCCGCCGCACCTTCGCCATAATCTCACACCCGGACGCGGGCAAGACCACGCTTACGGAAAAGCTGCTGCTCTACGGCGGAGCCATACAGCTGGCCGGTTCCGTAAAGGGCAAGGCCACCGCGCGTCACGCCGTGTCCGACTGGATGGAGCTGGAAAAGCAGCGGGGCATATCCATCACCAGCTCCGTTATGCAGTTTGAGTACGAGGGCTACTGCATCAATATACTGGACACCCCCGGACATCAGGACTTCTCCGAGGACACCTACCGTACGCTTATGGCGGCGGACTCCGCTGTGATGGTAATAGACGCCGCCAAGGGCATAGAGCCCCAGACCCGGAAGCTCTTTAAGATTTGCGCCATGCGGCACATACCAATTTTCACATTTATAAACAAGCTGGACCGGGAAGCCCGCAGCCCCTATGAGCTAATGGAGGAGCTGGAAAACGAGTTCGGCATAGGCACCTATCCTATGAACTGGCCCATAGGCTGCGGCCAGGATTTTAAGGGCGTATACGACAGGCAGCGCCGGGAGATACTGGCATTCAGCGAATTTCACCGTGGCCAGAACAAGATCCGGGCCATTGAATGCTCTCTGGAGGACACCGAGACTTTGGACGGGCTTATCGGCGGGAAGCTGAGACGGGTGCTGGCGGACGATATTGAACTGCTGGACGGCGCCGGAGGCGACTTCGACATAGACAAGGTGCGCCGTGGCGAGCTGAGCCCGGTGTTCTTCGGCTCGGCCCTCAACAACTTCGGCGTGGAGCCCTTTCTTGAAAGCTTCCTGAGCATGACCATGCCGCCGCTGCCCAGGATATCCGGCGATGATATAGTAGACCCCACGGACGAGGGCTTCTCCGCCTTTGTATTCAAGATACAGGCCAACATGAACAAGGCCCACCGCGACCGTATCGCGTTCATGCGCATATGCTCAGGCCGCTTCCAGAGGGAGAAGGAGTACTACCATGTGCAGGGCGGCAAGGCGCTGCGTCTGGCCCAGCCTCAGCAGCTTATGGCCAGTGAGCGGGCTATTATCGACGAGGCCTACGCCGGGGATATAATCGGCGTATTCGATCCCGGCATCTTCTCTATCGGTGACACTATATGCGAGAAAGGGATGAACGTCTGCTTCGAGGGCATACCAACCTTCGCCCCGGAGCACTTCGCCGCAGTCGAGCGCATCGACACCATGAAGCGCAAGCAGTTTGAAAAGGGCATAATGCAGATAGCCCAGGAGGGCGCCATACAGATATTCCACGAGCCCTTCACCGGCGTGGAGGAGGTCATTGTGGGCGTGGTGGGCGTACTGCAGTTCGAGGTGCTGGAATACCGGCTGCGCACGGAGTACGGCGTGGAGATACGCAGGCGTTCCATGCCCTATGAGCTGCTGCGCTGGGTGGACAGCGACGACGCCGACATAGGCCGCCTGAATCTCACCAGCGACACCAAGTGGGTACAGGATTTCCGGGGGAATAACCTGCTGCTGTTTACCTCCGGCTGGTGTATAAACTGGGCTCTGCAAAAGAATGAGGGCCTGATACTGAGAGAGTTCAACCGTGACTGAAACATCGAAAGGAGACTGACCATGGCAGAGAAAATAATGATAAACGTGGACGTATTCAAGGATAAGAGCGCCGGGGACTTTACCCAGGCTCTGGCCGACCCCGAGGGGAAGCTGGAGACAGGCAGCGCCAGCGCGGTTTCCGCCGCCTTGGCGGCGGCGCTGCTGGAGCGGGTGGCCGCGATTTGCGTCAAGGAGCAGCCTGAGGAGGAGAGAACGGCCTATATCCACAAGAACGCAGGTATACTCAGAGGCTACATGGTACACCTGATGGACGAGGATGTGCGCAGCCGCGGCCCTCTGCACAAGGCTATGCTGGACGGCAAGCGCCAGGAGATAGAGGCCGCCCGCCAGCCCGCCGTGGCTATCTGCGCGGAGATAATCAACATGATGGCTCAGTGCCTGGATTTCATGGACGAGCTTAAGGACGTATGCCCCGGAGATGCTCTCCATTATCTGGGCGAGGGCGCCCGCTTCGCCATGGCCGCTATCGAAAGCGCCAGACTTTACGTGGTGGATATGGCCGACAAGAGCAGCGACGAGACTTATCGCTTCGTGGTGCGGCGTGAGAACGAGATAACGCTGGCGGCCTGTACCAAGACGGCGCAGAGGGTCTTTGACAAGGCGGAGCAGGCCGTATAAGGCGTATTTATAATTGCAAACATACGCCGCCCGTAGTATAATATCATGATATGAATAATATGAGGGGCGGTGACCGACATGGTGGACAGCGTAAAAAAGTTCAGGGAGATAGTGGCCGGGAGCGATAACATCGTATTTTTCGGCGGCGCAGGCGTCAGCACCGAGAGCGGCATCCCAGACTTTCGCAGTGTGGACGGCCTGTATAACCAGAAGTGGCGCTATCCGCCGGAGACTATACTCAGCCACAGCTTTTTTGACCGCGACCCGGAGGAGTATTACCGCTTCCACCATGAGAAGCTGGTGATAGACGGCGTCAAGCCCAATGCCGCCCATCTGCGTCTGGCGGAGCTGGAGCGGGAGGGCAAGCTTAAGGCTGTGATAACCCAGAACATTGACGGGCTGCATCAGGCGGCCGGCAGCAAAAACGTACTGGAGCTCCACGGCAGCATACTAAGAGCGTATTGCTCCCGGTGCCATAAGCCCTTCCCGGCGGAGAAGATGAACCACTGCGACGGCGTACCCCGCTGCTCCTGCGGCGGAGTCATCAGGCCGGATATCGTGCTGTATGAGGAGCAGCTGGACCAGGACGTGCTTTCAAGCTCTGTTCGCTATATAAGCCAGGCGGATGTTCTTATTATCGGCGGCACCTCCTTGAACGTCTACCCCGCCGCAGGGCTTGTCAATTATTACCGGGGCAATAAGCTGGTGCTGGTGAACCTCAGCGAGACGCCGTACGACAGCTATGCCGACCTTATCATTCATGAGAAGATAGGCCGGGTGTTCAGCCAAATCTGAGATTAAGGATAAGCGAAAATGAGCAAGGGCAAGCTGATAGTGCTGGAGGGCATTGACGGCAGCGGGAAATCCGCACAGTACCGCCGACTCTGCGCCAGAATGGAAAAGGATAAAATAGACTATAATCATATCGAGTTCCCCAGATACCAGAAGGAAAGCAGCGCGCTGCTGCGGCTGTATCTCAACGGCGCCTTCGGCAGCCGCCCGGACGACGTGAACCCCTACGCCGCCTCCACCTTTTTCGCGGTGGACCGGTATGCCTCATACCGGGACGACTGGGGCGGCATATACGAAAGCGGCGGCTTCATCCTCTCCGACAGGTACACCACCTCCAACGCCGTGCATCAGGGCTCCAAGCTCAGCGACAGCGAGCTGCCCGGCTTCTTTACCTGGCTGTACGACCTGGAGTATGACAAGATGGGCCTGCCGTCGCCGGACCTGGTGATATATCTGGACGTGGATATCCCCACGGCACTGGCCCGAATGAAGCGCAGACAGGCCAGCAGCCATACCTCCGCCGACATCCACGAGAAGGACATTCGATATCTGGAGCGCTGCCTTCATACGGCGGAGATGGCGGCCCGACACTACGGCTGGCACCGGGTGGAGTACATGAAGGACGGCGCCGAGCGGGACGTAGACGAGAAGAATCAGGAGATATACGGGATAATACTGGACGCGCTGAAATAGAAAAAGGGGCATCTAAGATGCCCCCCCGATGATGCTTTAGCAGCCGCAGCCGTTGTTGCAGCCGCAGTTGTTGCCGCAGCCGCAGCCGTTATCGCAGCCGCAGCCACAGCCGTTGTTTCCCCAGCCGAAGAGGATGATTATCAGGATGATTATCCAGAGGCTGCCGTTGTTACAACCGTTGCAAAACATAACAGTGTCCCTTTCTCCGCACCTTTGTTTTGATGCAGCGCTGCCCGGTGCGGCGTGACAGCTTTTCAGTGGCTTGTGTATTGGCTCTGAGGCCGATCCCCCGAAATTGGAGCCTGCGGTGCCATCCGCATCGCTCGTGCCATAATATGCTGTTTTTCCGGGCCTTGCTACTCGCACGGCCGTTAAGGAGATAAGTTTGATACAAGTCCAGATTTCATTGGACTTAAGCGCGATTTTCGTGCCGCCGCGGCGGCAGCCGAAGATCATGCACATCATGGCCATTCCCTTTCATGGTCATTTTGTGCCTTGAGAAAGGAATGGCCATAACCATGCCCGATGACATCGAAAAAATAAATTCCATATTCGGCGAGAACAACGACGACCAGTCCGAAAGCGAAGCGGAGAGGCGGCTGTCCACGGCGGAGCTGAACAGCGCAAAGGAAAAAAGCTCACCCCTGAAGGCTGTGGACGAGCTGCTTATTGACAAGTCCGGCGGCCAGCACCACAACTACACCGGGGACGAGGTGTCCGAGCGGGATTACAGGCCCGTGCGCCAGAGCCATGAGTACCGCTCCGGCTGTCTGGGCGGCCTGATGTATTTTGTGTTCATCGCCTGCGTAAGCGTCATTCTGGCCTGTCTGGCCTGGATGGCGGCCAGCGATATGCTGGCGCTGAATCAGGACGAGTTCACCGCCATAGTCACCCTGCCCAGCGAGATATTCACCTCCGAGACCGTGGACAGAGTGGATAAGGACGGCGTTAAGACCGGTACCAAGCGGGTCACCCACGCGGATATCGAATACGTGGCCCAGGCCTTGAAGGACGCGGGGCTTATCGAGTACAAGTGGCTGTTTGAGCTGTTTTGCCGGGTATCCACAGCCGACGAGAAGGTCAGTCCAGGCGAATACGAGCTTAAGTCCTCCTTCGATTACCGCGCCCTTGTGCAGAATATGCGGGCCGGCTCTGCCTCCACTGTCACGGTGATGGTGACTATACCAGAGGGCTTTAATATGCGCCAGGTATTCACCAGGCTTGAGGAGAATAATGTGTGCAGCTTCGACGCGCTGATGGAGGCCGCGGCTGAGTACAGCTTCAACTACTCCTATCTGGACGGCTATCTGGAGGGCGACCCCTCTAGGCTGGAGGGCTTCATGTTCCCGGATACCTACGAGTTTTACGTGGGTATGCAGGCGTCCAGCGCAATTAACAAGCTGCTGGAGACCTTCCATAAGAAGATGACAGAGGATATGCTGCTTCAGGCTGAGAATATAGGCCTGACTATCCACGAGGTGATTACCGTGGCCTCTCTTATCGAGAAGGAGGCCGCCAGCGACGCCGAGCGCCCGCTTATCGCCTCCGTCATATATAACCGGCTCAACTCCAATATGCCGCTGGGTCTGGACGCCGCCATACTCTACGCCTATCCCGACCACGAGGGCGCGCCAACAGCCTCCATGATAGAGACGGATACACCCTATAACACCAGACTTCACACAGACCTGCCGCCGACGCCCATATGCAACCCGGGCTTCGCCTCCATTAACGCGGCATTGTACCCTGAGACTACCAGCTATTTCTACTTCGCGCTGGACGTGGAGGCCAATGAGATGCGCTTCTTCACCAACGACACGGAATTCAACAACTTCGTGGCCACCCAGAACTATGACGAATAAGCCGGAGCTCCTCGCCCCTGCGGGGGATATGGAGCGGCTGGAGATGGTTCTGCGCTACGGGGCGGACGCGGTATATCTGGCGGGACAGCGCTTCGGTATGCGGGCTTCGGCGGGAAACTTCGACGGCGAGGGGCTTGCGGAGGCGGCGCGGATGTGCAAGGCTCAGGGCGTCAGCGCCTATGTGACAGTGAACACCCTGCCGAGAGAGCATGAGCTTTCTGGTCTGCCGGAGTATCTTGTCAGTCTGGAGCAGGCCGGCTTTGACGGAATAATTGCCGCAGACCTTGGTGTCATGAGCATAGCGCATAGCGTGGCTCCGGGTCTTAAGCTCCACGTGAGCACCCAGTTCGGCGTCACCAACAGCGCCGCCGCAACGGCTCTGTATGAGCTGGGGGCGGACACCGTGGTGCTGGCCAGAGAGCTGAGCCTTCAGGAGATACGGGAGATACGCGGAAACACGCCGCCGGAGCTGAGGCTTGAGGCCTTTGTACACGGGGCCATGTGCGTATCCTTCTCCGGCAGATGCCTGCTGTCAAACTACCTCACCGGCCGCGACGCCAACAACGGCGAATGCGCCCAGCCCTGCCGCTGGAAGTACCATCTGGTGGAGGAAAAGCGCCCCGGCGAATACTTCGAGATAAGCGAGGACGGGGGTACATACATCCTCAACTCCCGGGATATGCGGATGATAGAGCATTTGCCGGAGCTGTTGGAGGCGGGCATATCCAGCTTCAAGATAGAGGGGCGAATGAAATCGGCCTACTACGCCGCCGTTATCACCAACGCCTACCGTCACGCCCTGGACTCCGCCATACTCGGTCAGCCGCCGGATAAGCTGTGGGTAGAGGAGACGGAGAAGGTCAGCCACCGGCCGTACACCACCGGCTTTTACTTCGGCCAGCCGGGACAGCACTACGCCGAGGCCAGCTATTACGCCGACGCGGACGTTATGGCCGTGGTGGAGAGCTGCGGCGCAGACGGTATGGCCCGACTCACCCAGAGAAACAAGTTTCAGCGAGGCAACCGGCTGGAGCTGCTGACCCCAGAGGGCCCGCCGGTAAGCTTCACGGCGGAGCGGATACTGGACGGAGAGGGCGGCGAGCTGGAGGACACCCGTCACCCCATGATGGAGCTGTACATGAAGCTGCCTGTCTGCGCGCCCCGGCTCTCCATTGTGAGAAAGTGCCGGGAGCAGTGATATTATAATTTACGCACCCTTCAAAAGCTGAAAGGACAGATAAGAAAAAGATGGAAAAGTACGGACTGAACCAACTGCGCGAGATGTTTCTCAGCTTCTTTGAGACCAAGGGCCACCTGCGGCTGAAGAGCTTCTCGCTGATACCCCAGAATGACGCCAGCCTCCTGCTGATAAACTCCGGCATGGCGCCCATGAAGCCCTATTTTAAGGGCGAACAGGAGCCGCCCCGCCATAGGGTCTGCACCTGCCAGAAATGCATACGTACCGGCGATATAGAGAACATAGGCAAGACCGCCCGACACGGCACCTATTTCGAGATGCTGGGCAATTTCTCCTTCGGCGACTATTTCAAAAAGGAGGCTATAGCCTGGAGCTGGGAATTCCTAACCTCGCCTCAGTGGGTGGGTCTTGACCCGGACAGACTCTATCCCTCCATCTATCTGGACGACGAGGAAGCTTTTGAGATATGGAACAAGGACATCCATATCCCGGCGGAGCGTATCTTCCGCTTCGGCAAGGAGGACAATTTCTGGGAGCACGGCGCCGGCCCCTGCGGCCCCTGCTCGGAGATATACTACGACAGAGGCGAGAAGTACGGCTGCGGCAAGCCCGACTGCACCGTGGGCTGTGACTGCGACAGGTACATGGAGATATGGAACAACGTATTCTCCCAGTTCGATAACGACGGCAACGGCAACTATACGGAGCTTGCGCAGAAGAACATAGACACCGGCATGGGGCTGGAGCGGCTGGCGGTGGCCTGCCAGGGCGTGGAGTCCCTGTTCGATGTGGACACCGTCATGAACATCACCCACCGGGTGAGCGAGTTGACTCACGCCTATTACGGCAAGAGCCATAAGATGGACGTGTCTCTGAGGGTCATAACCGACCATATCCGCAGCGCCGCCTTTATGATATGCGACGGCGTTCTGCCCTCCAACGAGGGGCGAGGCTACGTGCTGCGCCGACTGCTGAGGAGAGCCGCCCGCCACGGGAAGCTTCTGGGCGTGGACGAGCCCTTCCTCTACAGCGTCATTGACACGGTGGTGAGAGAGAACGAGTGCCAGTACCCGGAGCTTCGGGAGAAGCAGGACTATATCACACGGGTGGTAAAGACCGAGGAGGAGAACTTTGCCCGCACCATAGACTCCGGCATGAAGATTTTCGCGGAGCTGCTGGCGGAGCATAAGGCCAAGGGAGAGAACGTATTCTCCGGCGCCGACGCCTTTAAGCTCTACGACACCTACGGCTTCCCCCTTGACCTGACGGTGGAGATGTGCGCCGACGAGGCCATGAGCGTGGACGAGGCCGCCTTTAAGGCGCTTATGGAGGAACAGCGCGTACGCGCCCGTAAGGCAAGAGAGGCGCTGGGCGATCTGGGCTGGGCCGGTATAGAATTCGGCAAGGGCGTACAAGACACGGAGTTTCTTGGCTACGACAGCAAGGAGACGAAGGCGCTTATTCTGGCGCTGGTCAGCGAGGGCGAGCGGCAGCAGGAGATAGGCGCGGGCGCGGAGGCCATAATCGTGCTGGATAAGACCGTGCTCTACGCCGAGATGGGCGGACAGGTGGGGGACACCGGCGCTATCGTCTCCGGCAGCGGAGTCTTTCAGGTCACCAACGTCCAGAAGAACAAGGGCGGCAAGTATATGCACTACGGCGTGGTGAAAAGCGGCTCCTTCAAGCTGGGCGACAGTGTGACGGCTTCCTATAACGCCGAGCGCAGGCTTGCCGTGGGCAGGGCCCACAGCGCTACCCATCTGCTGCACAAGGCCCTCAAGGAAGTGCTGGGTGAGCACGTGAATCAGGCCGGTTCTCTGGTGGAGCCGGATCTGCTGCGCTTCGACTTTACCCATTTCTCCGCCGTTACTCCGGAGCAGCTTTCACTGGTGGAGGAAAAGGTCAACGCCGCCATTCTCAGCGGCTATGAGATAGAGACAAGGGAAATGCCCATTGCGGAGGCCCGCAGCATGGGAGCCACGGCGCTGTTCGGCGAGAAATACGGCGACATCGTGCGTGTGGTAGATATGGGCCATTACAGCGTGGAGCTCTGCGGCGGCACACATCTGAACAATACCGCCAAGGCCGGAGCGTTCAGAATAGTATCCGAGGGCTCTGTGGCCTCCGGCGTGAGGCGCATCGAGGCCGTCACCGGGCTGAGGACCTTAGAGCTTATTCACCAACAGTACGGCCAGCTGGCGGCCATTGCGGCGCTGTTCAGGGCTAACCCTGCAGAGGCTCTGCAAAAGACGGAGCAGCAGGGGGCGGAGTTGAAGGAGGCCAAGCGGCTCATACAGCAGTATAAGGACAAGGAGTCCTCCGGCAGTGCCGACGATATAATCACAAGCGCAAAGCCTGTAGGCCCGCTGACAGTGGCCACGGCGAAGCTGCCTCCCTGCGACGCAAACGCGCTGAGACGTCTGGGCGACGCATTGAGAGACAAGGCCCCGTCGCTGGTGGCGGTGCTGTCCACAGTGAACGAGGACAAGATAAGCTTCCAATGCGTCTGCGGCAGGGATGCCGTGGCCAAGGGCGTCAAGGCCGGGGACATCATCCGCAGTATTACCGCCATTGTCGGCGGCAAGGGCGGCGGCAAGCCCGACTCTGCCATGGGCGGCGGCAGTGATGTAAGTAAGCTGGATAATGCCTTGGCTGCAGTGGAGACGCTGGTAGCGGAAAAAGTATAAGGAGGCTAGGTAATGAAAGACAAGGACTGTCTGTTTTGCAGAATAATCGACGGTGAGATACCCAGCTCGAAGGTGTATGAGGATGAGTACGTTTATGCCTTCCGGGACATTGCCCCTCAGGCGCCGGTGCATATACTGGTGATACCCAAGGAGCACATTTGCTGCGTCAATGCCCTGAACGAGAGCAACAGCGTGTATGCAGCCAAGTGTTTCGAGGCCATCGCCAAGATAGCCAAAGCCGAAGGTCTCGACAAAGGCTACCGCGTGGTCAATAACTGCGGCGAGGACGGCGGTCAGACCGTTATGCATCTGCATTTTCATATACTGGGCGGTGTGAAGCTGAGCCCCAAAATGCTATAAAAATACGCCGCAAGGGCCTGCGCTCTTGCGGCGATTTTCGGGGATAGTGAGATGAGGAAGCTGGCGACGGCTGCCCTGTCCTTCGCGGCGGCCATTTTTGCAGCCAACTATATACTGCCTGTGGGGTGGCTCATAGTGCCGGCCGTGCTGACGGCGGTGCTGGGAGCCGCCCTGGCGGCGTCTCGCCGCAGGTGGCTGCGGGGCGCGGTAATTGCGCTGCTGGCCTTCTCCCTGGGGCTGATGAACTACTATGTTCAGTACTGGTTGACCTACGGCGAGGCGGAAAAGCTTGCCGGTCAGACAAGGACGGTGGAGCTGAGGCTGCTGAGCTATCCCACGGCCTATGAGGACTACTGCCGGGCGGAGGCGCTGGCGGTGAGCCCGGATATGCCCAGACTTAAAGCCATAGTCTACGACAGCGAGGCCGTCATAGAGAGTTTGCGGCCGGGCGCCGTGGTTCGGGCAGAGTGTACTGTGAGAACGGCGGACACGTTGTACGGCGAAAATTACGATAATTATAACGCCAGAGATATCTATCTCAGACTCAGCTTTCAGGGCGAGGCCGAGGTTTTGAAGTCAGGCTTCGATATCCGCAGTCTGCCTGCCTATATAAGCCGTGGCCTCAGCGAGAGGATAGAGCGGGTATTCCCCGACGACACGGCGGCTTTCATGCGCTCACTGATGCTTGGGGACAAGAGCGAGCTGTACGGCGATGAAGCACTGATATGCCATATGAGCGCTGCGGGCTTCATGCACATCGTTGCGGTGTCCGGGATGCACGTGGCCTTCCTGGTGGGCTTTCTGCGGCTGCTGTTGGGCGCGTCAAGGCGGAGCTCCATTATATGCATAGCGCTGGTCTGGTGCTTTGCCCTGATAACAGGCGCGGGGCCCTCGGCGGTGAGGGCGGCGCTGATGCAGTCCGTACTGCTGCTGGCGCCTATCGTATACAGGGAGAACGACCCGCTTACCTCACTGTCCGCCGCTTTGGCCCTTATCCTGCTGAAAAACCCCTTCGCCGCTGCCAGTGTCAGCTTGCAGCTCTCCTTTGGAGCTATGGCGGGCATCATACTATTCGCCGGGCGGATATATGGTTTTCTGAAGGAAAGGGTCTTTGGCGGCAGGGACAGCGGCGCTGTGCGCTATATTCTGTCCTCTGCCGCCAGCTCCCTGGCTGTAATGGTGCTGACAGTACCCCTTACGGCGCTGCACTTCGGATATGTACCGCTGCTGTCGGCCATTACCAATCTGGCGGCGCTGTGGTCTGTGTCCCTGTGCTTCTGCGGCGGCTGGCTGTGCTGTCTGCTGTCGCTGCTGCCCTATGTGGGTGTGGGCGCTGCATGGCTTTGCTCCTGGCTTGCCAGATATGTTTTTCTGGTGTCGGGCCTGGTGGCGGACATCCCCTTTGCGGTGCTGTATACGCAGACACCCGGCGCCTGGCTATGGATAGTGCTGACCTATGCCGCTTTCGCAGCGGCAGTATACCTGAAGTCACTCAAGCCGGTCCTGCGCTGCCTGCTGCCTGCGCTGCTGTCTGTATCTGTGCTGGCAGGTGTGTTCATCAGCGCGCACTATAGATACCGCCGGGGCGAGGGCTGTGTCAGCGTTATAGATGTGGGTCAGGGACAGAGCGTGGCCGCAATGCTGGGGGACAGTACCGTGCTCATTGACTGCGGCAACATCTTCAGCACGGATAACGCCGGGAAACTGGCCGGGGCTTATCTGAAAAGCTGCGGCAGGGACAGGCTTGACCTGTTGGTGCTCAGCCATCTCCATTCCGACCACGCAAACGGCGTCACAACGCTGATGGAGCTGCTGTCGGTGGAGACGCTGCTTTTACCCGAGGATGCCGACGACCCGGAGGGACTGTTGGAGGGTATACTCAGAACTGCCCAAAAGCAGGGGACAGAGATACATTATGTAAACTCAGACTGCAATGTGAGCACAGGTGATATAAGGCTGGAGGTCTACGTCCCCGATATCGACGGGGATGCAAACGAGAGCTGTATGCCGGTGAAGCTGGACCTGGGGGAGCTGGACGCGCTCATAAGCTCCGACAGCTACGCCAGGCAGGAGCGGGAACTTATATGCCGAACAGACCCGGAAAGCATCGAGCTGCTGGTGGTGGGGCATCACGGCTCAAAATACTCCAGCGACGAGGATTTCCTTCGGGCGCTGGGGGCAAGGTACGCGGTGATAAGTACCGGCTACAATACGTACGGGCATCCCACCCAGGAAGTGCTTGAACGGCTGGCAAACTGCGGCTATAATATATACAGGACGGATATGGACGGCACTGTGGAGATACGGATGGGTAGAGACGATGGCTAAGAAATACGGCAAGGAAGTACAGTTTAATTATAAGGCCGCTGTAGGCGAGCTTAAGCGGGAGGGCCCCGGCCGTCTGTATCTGCTGTGGGGACAGGAGGACTATCTGCGGGAGCAATACCTTTCGGAGCTTAAGCGCCTATGTCTGCCGGAGGGGGAGGACAGCTTCAGCTTCCGGCGTCTGGACGGCCCGGAGCTCAGCGCGGACGCCCTGCGGGAGGCGCTGGACGC
This sequence comes from uncultured Oscillospiraceae bacterium, assembly GCA_964430345.1. Taxonomy (GTDB): domain Bacteria; phylum Bacillota; class Clostridia; order Oscillospirales; family Oscillospiraceae; genus Limivicinus. Next base: position 28,285 of record CAYSFK010000001.1, read on the forward strand.
TCCGCCCTTTATGACGGAGCGCAGCTTCGTGGAGCTGAGGGACGTGGATATCAACCGGTTCAAGGAGGCGGAGGCCTGCGTGAAGCTGCTGGCGGACATCCCGGAGTACTGCACGGCGGTCTTTGTACAGAGCGCTCAATTTGAGCCCGACGGCAGACTCAAGACCGTGAAGGCTTTGCGAGGTCTGGCCTGTGAGCTCAACTTTACCCGTCAGTCCCAGGGGCTGCTGACGGACTGGATAGTCAAGCGTTTTTCCGCCGCCGGGAAGAGCGTGGAGCTGGAGGCCGTGCAGCGGCTGCTGTTTATCAGCGGAAACCTTATGAACCGACTCATACCGGAGATCGAGAAGATCGCCGCCTACGCGAAAGGGGAGAGGGTCACCGCGGCGGACGTGGAAGCGGTAGCCAGCCATATCCCTGAGGCAGATATCTTCGAGATGACAGAATTCATAGCCCAGAAAAAAAACAACTCCGCTGTGTCTGTACTGGCGGAGCTGCTGTCGGATAAAAATAACGAGCCGGTATATATCCTGGCCGCGCTGGGCAGTCAGATGCGCAAGCTCTACGCGGCGCGGCTGGCTCTGGATAGGGAGCTGGGGGCAAAGTATGTGATGGAGAGCTGTGATATTAAGTATGATTTCATAGCCACAAAGCTTCTCAACGCTGCCCGAGGCTATTCCCTGCCTCAGCTGAAAAGGGCTGTGGAGCTCTGCTGCGAGGCGGACTACAGGATAAAAAGCAGCGGCCAGGACGACCGGGAGCTGCTGAAGGAGACAGTCATGCGCATTGCGGCGGGTGAGAGCTGTGCATAGCGTCAGGGAGGTCATCGTTGTAGAGGGGCGCTATGATAAAAACGCCCTGAGCCAAGTGGTGGACGCGGTGATAATAGAGACCTCCGGCTTCGGAATCTTCAACGACGGACAGAAGCAGGCCCTGTTGCGAAAAATGGCGGAAGCACGGGGACTTATAGTGATGACGGACTCAGACGGCGCGGGCTTTATGATACGTAATTTTATAAAAGGCTGCGTTGACCCGGCGCTGGTGAAGCACGCCTATATCCCGGACGTCTGCGGCAAGGAGAAAAGAAAGCAGAGGCCCTCCGCCGAGGGGAAGCTGGGCGTGGAGGGCATGAGGCCCCAGGTGCTGCTGGAGTCACTTATACGTGCCGGAGCCCATATAGATGGGGACGCGGGAGAGCGGCGGGGCAGCTGCATAAGCAAGGCCGATATGTACAAAGTCGGGCTGTCCGGCAGACCGGACAGCGCCCAAAAGCGGGCCGCGCTTCTGAAAATGCTCGAGCTGCCGGAGCGGCTGACGGCGGAGGGGCTGCGGGATGTGCTGAACGCCACCATGACCAGGGAGGAATTCTTTGCCCTTCAGCCCTGAGCGTCCTCTATGCACACAGAGGCCAGCACGGCGATCAGCAGCAGGGCCTGGCATATCTCGTTGAGGGATACCGCGGTCTTATACAGGGTATAATCCCCCGTAAGGCTGCCGCACTCCAGCAGCAGCACGAAGGAACACAGCAGCAGTACACACACCAGCTGTATGCTGCGGATAAATATGTACCAGGCCTCCTCGGACATGGAGAGCATCCTGCGCAGTATGTTTTTGATAAGCATAATAAACACCTCCGGTCAATTCTACAACCGGAGGCGTTCTTATTCAACGAGTAATTATTGCCATATGCGCACACCGGAAAATCATCCGACGAGGGAAAACTGTTAACGGCTTTGTTACAAAACCTCGGCCGATCTGTGGTATAATTCCTCATTGCTTTGATGGCTGATATCCGTTCTCGCAGCTATTCTCCCGCATCCTCAAGGCAGAGCCCAGCGAAGCGGGTCTGTCACGAAAAGGAGAAATGCCATTGAATCTTCGAGCGTTGCCGCTGGCGGCAATGTGAGCGATTCAATAGCATTTCGACGCTGGCACGCCTGAGGGGATTCGAACCTCCGACCTACCGCTTAGGAGGCGGTCGCTCTATCCTGCTGAGCTACAGGCGCGTATCTTGACAGCTTTGCTATTTTATCTCAAATTGACCGGCCTGTCAATAAATACTTGAGCCCCGGCTAAAATCTTGGTATAGAAGGTAATACGATGTTAAAACTCAAGGGTATCAAAAAAGACTATATCGTAGGCGAATCCGCGGTACACGCCCTCAAGGGGATAGACGTGGAGTTCCGGGAGCACGAGTTTGTGGCAGTACTGGGTCATTCCGGCTGCGGCAAGACCACGCTGCTGAACATCATAGGCGGCCTTGACCAGTATTCCACCGGCGACCTTATCATCAACGGCAAGTCCACCAAGAACTTCACAGACGGCGACTGGGACTCCTATCGAAACCACTCCATCGGCTTCGTATTCCAGTCCTATAACCTTATACCTCACCAGAACACCCTTTCAAACGTTGAGCTGGCGCTGACCATATCCGGCGTAGGCGCAGCGGAGCGCAAGGCGCGCGCCACAGAAGCGCTGGAGAAGGTGGGCCTGGGCGACCAGCTCTATAAGAAGCCCAACCAGATGTCAGGCGGCCAGATGCAGCGCGTGGCTATTGCCAGAGCGCTGGTCAACAACCCTGACATACTGCTGGCAGACGAACCAACCGGCGCGCTGGACTCCGATACCTCCGTGCAGATAATGGAGATACTCAAGGAGATATCCAAGGAAAAGCTGGTGGTCATGGTCACGCATAACCCGGACCTGGCAGACGAATACGCCAGCAGGGTGATACGGCTTAAGGACGGGCTTATAATTGACGACAGCGACCCTTACAGCTCCGAGGGTCAGGACGCGGTGATACCGACAGGCCACCAGAAAACGTCCATGGGCTTCTTTACGGCGCTGTCGCTGTCCACCAACAACCTGATGACTAAAAAGGCCAGAACCGTGCTGACGGCCTTTGCCGGGAGCATCGGCATAATCGGCATTGCCCTTATAATGTCTCTCTCCAACGGCATACAGAACTATATCGACAAGGTGCAGGAGGACACCCTCTCCAGCTACCCCATAACCATACAGGCGGAGACTGTGGACATGACCAGCCTTATGACCTCACTCATGGGCGCTCAGGCCGAGACTGAGGAAAAGAAGCACGATAAGGACGCAGTATATTCCAGCACCGTGCTCTACGAAATGATGAACACCATGATCTCCGCCGACAAGCAGACCAATAACCTCAAGCCGTTTAAGGAGTATCTGGAGGACGACAACAGCGAGATAGCGCCCCATGTCAGTTCTATTCAGTACTCCTACGACCTGGACATGAACATTTACTCCAGAGACATTGACGACAATCTGGTGAAAACAGACGTAACTGAGCTGATGCAGAACGCGATGAGCTCCACCTTCGGCGGCGACTACAGCTCATATTTCTCAAATTTCGGCCAGTATTACTCCATGATGGACGCCTGGCAGGAGATGCTGCCCGGTGAGGACGGAGAAATAGTCAACCCACTGCTGAAAAAGCAGTATAACCTGCTGTACGGCAAGTGGCCGGAGAAGTACGACGAGGTCGTGCTGGTGGTGGATACCAACAACGAGGTCTCGGACCTGGTGCTATACGCTCTGGGCCTCAAGTCCAACAGCACTCTATCCGAGGATATGGAGGCCTTCATGGCTCAGGAGGACCTGCGCACAGAGCTGGAAAGCTGGAGCTACGAGGATATCTGCGACATGAGCTTCCGCTTTATTTACCCCGCCGACGAGTACAAGTACGATGAAGAAGCGGAGGAGTACGTGAATATGTCGGAGGAGGAGCTGGGGCTTCGCACTCTGTACAACAACGGTCTCAATATCAAAATAGTGGGCATAATCCGGCAGGACGACGAGGCCCTGTCCGGCATGATGACCGGCGCCATCGGCTATACCCACGACCTGGTCGTCCATGTTATCCAGGAGGCTGCCACCAAGGAGCTGGTATTAAAGCAGCTGGCCGATACGGAGCATGACGTGTTCAACGGCCTGCCCTTCCTGGACGAGGAGGACGAGGCCATGACCACCGAACGCAAGACCCAGGCCGCCAAGGATTATATTGCCGCCGCTGACAACGAGCAGCTGGCCGAGGTATACGTCAAGTATATGAGCGTTCCGGAGGATGACTACGTGCAGGAGCTCATAGACGAGCAGATGGAGGGCACCACCAGAGCCGACATTGAGGAGATGGTGCTGGACTACTATCCGGGCTACGCCTCCATGCTGGAGCAGATGGACGACGATATGCTCTTTGACTATGTAGGGCAGATGATAGGTGAGCAGGTGAAGGAGCAGTACGGGCTTCAGATGAAGAATATGTACAGCTATCTCTCCGACGCAACTTTGGCCCACGACTTCAATATGCTGTCTCTGGAGGACGACGATTACCTCTGGATATACGAAAACGCCATGCCTCCGGTATACTCAGAAAGCAACCTGAAAGACTGCCTGAAAAAGCTGGGCTACGTTGAGTTGGACAATCCCAGCACCATTAATATCTACGCCTCCACCTTCGAGGACAAGGACGCCATAGCCGACGCTATCGTCCATTACAACGAGGCGGTCAGCTCCGATGACCAGATAGAGTATACTGACCTGGTGGCCATACTGATGACCTCCATAACCTCCATCATTAACGTCATAAGCTACGTGCTTATAGCCTTCGTGGCCATATCTCTGGTGGTTTCCTCCATTATGATAGGTATTATAACCTATATAAGCGTATTGGAGCGCACCAAGGAGATAGGCATTCTCCGCGCCATCGGCGCATCAAAGAGGGACGTGTCCCGAGTCTTTAACGCCGAGACCTTTATCATAGGCCTTGCCGCCGGGCTCATAGGCATAGGCATGACAATGCTGCTGAATATTCCCATTAATATCATCGTACACGACCTGACGGATATCTACGCCCTGAACTCGGAGCTGCCCGCAGTGGGCGGCGCGGGGCTGGTGGTCATAAGCGTGGTGCTGACCTATATCGCCGGACTCATACCCTCCGGCCTTGCCGCCAAGAAGGACCCGGTGGAGGCCCTTAGAACAGAATAAGCCAAGATTTCCGCCCAGAGTAAAATCCGGCCCATCCGCTCCGAATAGGAGGGGATGGGCCGGATTGTTTATGCTACATTGCTTCTATCTCTTTGATGTTGAACTCATTTCCTGTGACAAGGAAGGTGTTGACACTGTGGCATTTGGGGCATTCCTTGGCGAACTCCACCGTGGGGTAGGTGTTCCGGCAGTCCTGACAGAAGGTGACGGCTTTCAGCTCCTCTATCTTCAGCTCCGTATCCTTCAAAAGCGCTGAGTCCTTGCGGGCGTAAAGCCAGAAATCCGTCAGGTAGTCCGGCACAATGCCGCTGACCTCGCCTACCTCAAGGGTGATGGAGCCCACCGCCGTAAGCTCCTGCTCCTTTGCCAGCTTCTCTATAGTGTCAATAACGTATACTATCGTTCCCAGCTCGTGCATTATTTGCCCTTGCTGCGCAGTATCTTTATCTCGCGCTTCATCGTGTAGGGGAGTATAGCCTTCAGTTTATCCTCGGCCTTGTACATCACCGAAGCCTCCGGCAGATCGCGGCTGAGATGGATGGCGTCAAACTCGCAGCGGGTGGTGCACAGACCGCAGCCGATGCACTGGTTCTCGTCCACCTCTGTGGCGCCGCAGCCCAGGCAGCGGGAAGCCTCCTTTTTGACCTGTTCCTCGGTAAAGGGGAGACGGTCGTTGGCAAAGCTCTTGGCCTTGCTCTCGTCGTGGCCGACAGTCTGGCGCTTGGCATTGTCGAAGCCCAGAGGTATCACCGCGCTGCTCTTGTCAAGCTCGGTGAACTGACGGAGATTCCGCGCCAGAGTGAGGCTCTGCCCGTCATGGACAAAGCGGTGCAGGGACTCGGCGCCCTCGCGTCCGGCGGCAATGGCGTCTATGGCGAACTTGGGGCCTGAGGCGAAGTCGCCACCGGCAAAGATATCGCTTCGCGCGGTCTGAGCGGTGACCGGGTCAACGATAACCGTACCGTTGGGATTGAAGGTCATCCCTGCGTCGGCAAGGCCGCCCAGCTCCACCTTCTGGCCCACGGCGCCGATAACGCTGTCAAGCTCGATAGTCTCGAATTTGCCTGTGCCTACGGGCTTGCGGCGGCCCTTGGCGTCGGCCTCGCCCAGCTCCATAAGCTCCACCTTTATTGCGGCCACCTTGCCGTCCTTGCCGATTATCTCCACGGGAGCGCAGAGGAACTTGAACTGAACGCCTTCGGCCATGGCCTCTGCCAGCTCGTCCTTATCGGCGGGCATCTCGGCCTCGCTGCGGCGGTAAATTATATAGGTCTCCTTGGCACCCAGTCTCACAGCGGTGCGGCACACGTCCATGGCCACATTGCCGCCGCCTATAACGGCGCACTTCTCGCCCAGCTCCGGCTTCTCGCCCAGATTCACACTGCGCAGGAAGTCAACACCGCCGTAAACGCCGGAGAGCTCCTCACCCGGAACGCCGATGGGCGCGGACTTCTGGGCGCCGATGGCCATATAGAAGCCCTTGTAGCCCTGAGCGCGCAGCTCGTCCAGAGTGACGTCCTTGCCCACCTCAACACCGCACTTGAATTCTACGCCCATTTGCTTGAGCACGTCTATCTCAGCATTGATGACGTCCCGCTCAAGACGGAAGCTGGGGATGCCCATGGTGAGCATACCGCCGGGGGCGGGGTTACGGTCGAACACGGTGACCTTATAGAGCATATGCGCCAGGAAGTAGGCACAGCTCATGCCGGCGGGGCCGGCACCTATGACGGCTATCTTCTCCTCGTAGGGAGTGAGCGACATCTTTCTGGGCCTGGGGTCGGGAACATAGCGGCACTCGCTCTTGAGCTCCTGCTCAGCCACAAAGCGCTTTATCTCGTCTATAGCCACGGCCTTATCCACGCTGGCTCTGGTGCAGGCCTCCTCACAGCGGCGGTTGCAGATGCTGCCGCAGACGGCGGGGAAGGGGTTATCCTGCTTTATGAGCTTAAGAGCATCAAGATAGCGGCCGTTGGCGGCCATGTTGATATAGCCCTGAACGGCAATATGGGCGGGGCAGGCCGTCTTGCAGGGAGAGGTGCCCGTATCGTAGCAGTTTATCATGTTGCTGTTGCGGTAATCCTCGTCCCACTTCTCCGGGCCCCACTTGGTGTCGTCCGGCAGCTCGTGCTTGGGATACTTGACGGGGCCGTTTACCGTACACAGCTTCTGGCCCAGCTTGGCGGCACCGGCGGGGCAGACCTCAACGCACTTGCCGCAGGCCACACACTTCTCCTTATCCACATGAGCCCTGTAGGCGCTGCGGGAGAGGTTGGGCGTATTGAACAGCTGGGAGGTACGCAGAGCGTAGCACACGCCGGGGGCGCAGTTGCAGATGGCGAAAATCTTATCCTCGCCGTCGATATTGGTTATCTGATGGACATAGCCCTCCTCCTCGGCGCGGCGAAGAATGTCCATGACCTCCTCATATGTACAGACGTGGCCGTCCTTGCCGGTCTCGACGCAGTACCTGGCACAGTCGCCCACAGCGATGCACCAAAGGTCCTCCACGTCGCCGGAGCCTTCGCCGCGTACGGATTGAGAGCGGCGGCAGGAGCAGGGGCCGACGCAGAAGTAATCATACTTCTTCAGCCAATGGGACAGATGCTCAACGCTTACCGACTTGGACCCGGTGGGGATGGCATTCTCCACGGGGATAACGTGCATACCAATACCGGCGCCTCCGGGAGGCACCATGGGAGTGACCACCTCCAGAGGAAGCCTGGCCATGGCGTTAAAGAAGTCACAGACCTCGGGGTGGGCCTTGACGAAATCGCCCCGCATATTCAAAAACTCGGCGGCACCGGGCACGAACAGCGGCAGCAGATACTGCTTATGGTGGTCCTCGTTCTCCCAGTTGTATTCCAGCATACCCATGCAGCTCAGCTCAAAAAGCATTTTCTCCAGCTTTTCAAGATCGCTCCAGCCGGAGAGCTTGGATATCTCCTCCAGACTTACAGGCTTGCGCTGCGGCATACTGAGCAAAAGACTCACCATCTCGTCGTCCAGTATATTAGCCAGACCCCAGTATTCGGGGCAGTCCTCGTTGAGCTTTTGCAGCCCCAGCTTGTATGGGATGCGGTCAGTCATTTTTTTGCCCAACTTAAACAGATTTTCTTTGTTTGTTACCATTAATGCCTCTCCCTTCAAAATGTGTATAAAACCGAGTAGACCATGCGCTGTAATAATATCACATATGCACAATATTGTCACGGTTTTTTATGCGCTGTTCGCGGGATTTACATCAAAAGGGAAAAGGCCGTCGGCTGTTGATTTTTGAAGGATTCTGTGGTATGCTGTGAGCCAAAATAAAGGACAGACTGAGCGGTTGCTTTGAGAGGGTAATCAAATGAGGATCAGACAGAGACAAGGGAACAGGGCGGGCTTTACTCTGGCGGAGCTGTTGGTAGTTGTGGCCATTATTGCAGTGCTTGTGGCCATCAGCATCCCGGTTTTCGGCAGCGCGCTGGAGCGGTCAAAGGCGGCAGCCTGTATGGCCAACCGACGCTCGCTTTTATCAGAGCTTACGGTGGAGTATATGACGGAAGGGGAGGGCTTTGACCACCCAAATATTGAGCAGTATAAATGCCCGTCGGGAGGCGTGATCACTTATTCGCGTAGGGACGGGAAATTTACTGTGCTTTGCTCGGTGCACACCGGCTGGAATAAGGATACCCTGCCCAACGCTTTCAAGGAGGTCTTTAACGACTTCAGCGGTAAGAACATCGATTCCAACGCGATCCAGGGTGATGGGGACAACAAGGAGCTCTGGCTCAAGCAGGCAATGGATAAGCTTGAAAAGGCCGGGATAGACCTTTCGGCAGTGGGCGCGGAGACCTGGTCACTGAGAACGGATAACGAAAACAACCTGTATTTCAACTGGTCTACCGTGGATATCACAGGGCTCAATGACGGCGATATTGTACCGGTGATACGGTACAGGGATGATGGGAAGTACGCGGGACAGTACAGCGTCTGGGAGTATAAGGTGACTACCATCACCAGCAACGGCGCGACCTACAAGGTGCTGGGCAACCCGCTGAATAAGGAAGTAAGCGAAAAGCTCAGCATTGAGCAGAAGAAGGATATCAATGTGATCATTGACACCTATAATAAATACGCGGAAGGCAAGGAAAACGTCCCGCTGCTGAAAAAATAAAGAAATACCGCGCCCAAACGCTGAAGCTTCGGGCGCGGTATCTTTTTGCCGGTACAGCCTGTCATCCGGCGCACTGGCGTCCGGTGTTATCAATAAAAGTGGTGCCGGTAAGCAGTATCTGGGAGATGGGGATAATCTTATATCCGTCGGCCAGCAGTGATTCGATAATTCCCGGCAGAGCCTCCGGGGTGTTCTCCGCGGCGTTGTGGAACAGCACTATGCTGCCCGGCTCTACCTTCTCCAGCACCCGGCGCTTTATGTCCAGAGCGGACAGCCCCTTCCAGTCCAGACTGTCCACGTCCCACTGGACGGCGGTCATGCCCATGCCGCTGACAGTGCTGATAACATGGTCGTCATACTCGCCGTAGGGGCAGCGGAACAGCGTGGGCGTGACCCCGGTGACGGCAGCTATTTTTTCGTTGCAGGCGGTCACGTCCGCGATTATCTCATCCTCGCTGAGCTTGGAGAAATGGGCGTGGTTCAGGGAGTGGTTCATTATCTCGCTGCCGCTGTCGGCCAGAGCCCTGACTGATTCCGGGTATTTATCCACCCAGTCGCCCACCACGAAGAAGGTGGCATTTATCTTGTATTTGCCCAGTATGTCTATCAGTGCCTGAGTGTCCTCGTTGCCCCAGGCCGCGTCAAAGCTCAGGGAAACCACCTTGTCATCCCGCTCCACACAGTAGACTGGCAACTGCCGATCGGAGGCGGAGACGCCCACGATGGCGGGGCTGTTCACTGTCCAGAATATCAGCACCAGCGCCGCCGTCAGCGCGATGGCGGATACGGCGCCCTTATACCTGCCCATGGTCTTTTTGAAATCAGTCAAGCTCATCACTCCTTTTGGTTCATACTATGAGAAGCGACGGGCGAATATAACGAAAACACAGGCGGCAGAGATGCCGCCTGTGCCTCATAATTCTACTGTTCCTCCGGGACGTGGATCTCCTTAATGTTGAAGTCCTTGCCGGAAAGAACATCCTTGTCGAAGCTGCCGCAGTTGGGGCAGTAGCCCTTGTGCTCAACCACGTTGAATATCTCGTCGCAGTCGTTGCACTCGGCAAGGCCCGGGATTATCTCAATGATAAGCTTTGTGTCCTTCAGCTCCGTATCCATGACCACCGCCGGGTACACATCCTCTACATACTCCGGTATGACCAGAGACAGCTCGCCTATCTCGCAGACTATCTCGCTTATCCTCTGGACATTGTTCTCTCTGGCGTAGTCCAGAACGGTCTTGCACATACTTCTGACGATGCCAATTTCATGCATAAGCGTTTATTTTCCGAACTTTATCTTCTTGGCGGCCAGCTTGCCCACGGCGGCGGGCGCGTTGCCGAAGATGTTCAGCAGAGCCTTGTAATAGCTGGGGCCCTTGTACTCGCTGACCTTCTCCAGATGTATGGCGTCGAACTTGCACTTAGTGGTGCATATGCCACAGCCGATGCACATATACTCGTCCACCTGAACCGCGCCGCAGCCCAGGCAGCGCTCGGCCTCCTTCTTCATCTGCTCCTCGGTGAATACACCGCGAAGATCCTCAAAGGTCTTTTTGGCCTCGCTTGCCGAACCGGAGGCGGCCTTCTGCCGGGGAGCTGTGTCAAAGCAGTCAAGGGCGATGGCCACGTTCTCCGTATCCAGCGCCTTGTAGTCCCGCCTGTCGCGGCCAAAGTCCAGAGTCTGCCCGTCGTGCACAAAGCGGTGGATGGAGACAGCGCCCTCCTTGCCGGCCGCAATGGCGTCAATGGCAAACTTGGGTCCCGTCACCGCGTCGCCGCCGGCGAACACGTCCTTTTCGCCGGTCTGCCAGGTGAAGGCGTCGGCTATGACCGTGCCCTTGTCGCTGAGCTTTACGCCGCCCAGGTCCAGGCTGCCCATGTCAACCTTCTGACCGATGGCGGATATGACCGATGTGAATTCCACCGTGTCAAATTCGCCGGTGCCTACTGGCTTGCGGCGGCCCTTGGCGTCCGCCTCGCCCAGCTCCATGCGCTCCAGCTTAAGAGACTGCACCTTGCCCTCGCCCAGTATCTCCACGGGCGCGGCCAGATACATGAACTTGACGCCCTCTTCCTCGGCCTCGAGTATCTCATCGTCCGCAGCGGGCATTTCCTCTCTGGCGCGGCGGTACACGATGGTGACCTCCTTGGCCCCCAGTCTCACGGCTGTGCGGGCCACGTCTATGGCCACGTTGCCGCCGCCGATGACCGCCACCTTATCGCCCAGCTCTACCTGCTGGCCCAGATTGACCTTGCGCAGGAACTCTATGCCGGTGAACACGCCGGGCAGCTCATCGCCCTTGCAGCCAACGGTGCCGCCCTTGGAGGCGCCGATGCCAAGATAGAAAGCCTTGTAGCCGTCGGCGCGCAGCTGGGCCAGAGTGACGTCTTTGCCCACCTCTACGCCGGTCCTGAACTCTACGCCCAGACCCTTGAGTATGTCTATCTCGGCGTTTATGACCTCACGGCCAAGACGGAAGCTGGGTATGCCCATGGTGAGCATACCGCCCAGAAGCTGTTCCTTCTCAAACACGGTCACGGGATAGCCCTTAACCGCCAGATAGTAGGCACAGCTAAGCCCCGCGGGGCCGGCGCCGATGACCGCTATCTTTTCCTCGTAGGGCTTGCCCAACTGGTTGAGCATCTTGGGTACAAAGCGGGTCTCCGCATCAAGGTCCTTCTCGGCGATGAACTTCTTGATATCGTCGATGGCGATGGGGGAGTCTATGCGGCCGCGGGTGCAGGCGTCCTCGCAGGCCTTGTTGCATATGCGCCCGCAGACGGCGGGGAAGGGGTTCTCTTTCTTGATGAGCTCCAGAGCCTCGGCGTATCTGCCCTCGGAGGCCAGCTTAATGTAGCCCTGTACGGGGATATGGGCGGGGCAGGCGCTCTTGCAGGGGGAGGTGCCGGTCTCCACCACGTTCTTGCGGGACACCCGGTAATCGGGGTTATAGGAGTCGGCGCTCCACATACTGCTTTTGGCCTTTTCGTTCTCGTCGGTCAGCTCAACCGGCTTCACTTCGCAGAGCTTCTGGCCCAGGCGAAGGGCGTTGGTCTGGCAGTTTTCCACGCACTGTCCGCAGGCAACGCACTTTTCCTTTTCTACAACGGCCTTGAAGTTGGAGCGCATACCGTCGGGCTTCTTAAAGTACTCGGCGATACGCAGGGAGAAGCAGGAGCAGCCGCAGCAGTTGCAGATGGCAGTGGCCTCCTCGAAGCCGGGGGCCTGATTTATCTCATGGACAAGGCCGTTGTCCTCAGCCCGCTTGAGTATCTCATAGGCCTCCTCCTTGGAGACCAGATGGTGCTCGCCGTACTTGGAGTAGTTGATGGCATTGTCGTTGAGATACATACACATATCGTCTTCCAGATGCCCGCAGCCTTCGCCCATTATCCGGCGGGAACGGCGGCAGGAGCAGGGGCCGACGGAGATGGCCTTGGCATTCTCGATAAGTGTGCTTATCTCGTCATAGGAGGCTGTGCGGGAGTTGTTCTCGATGGCGCTCATGACGGGCATGACCCGCATAAAGGACATACCGCGGCCCATCATGGGTGCCAGCACGGATATGCGCTTTCTGGTGTACTCCTCAAAGCACTGGGCCAGAATGGGGTACTTCTCGCACTGGGCCTTGTTGCTCAGCACACCTTCCATGACGCCGGGAACCCAGATGGGGTAGTAGTATCCGGTGCCCTTCTCAGTCTTGCGGACACGGGCAACGCCGCAGTCTATGAGCTTCTGGATCTGTCCGGCTATGTAGTCCGGGGCCTTTTTGCAGCGGGCTGCCAGCTCCTCCACCGTGCGGGGTGTCTCCAGCTTCATGTGCATCATCACATCGCACATTTCGTCGTCAATGATGGGCTCCAGTATTTTGTACTCGCTGTCGTTGTAGGTCACGCCGGTATAGGTCATGCCCTCCAGACTGATCTTGCTCGCAAGCGCGAGAATATTTGGTCTGTTTGCCATAATTTCACCTCATTGTTATTTATCGGGGAGCCGGGAGGCATCCCCGACCCGCCCTATTTTACAGGGTATACGCAAAGCTCGATGTCGCTGAGGGGATAGGAACAGCAGGGGTGTACCCAGCCGAATTTCTTATCCGCCAGCCTGCGCCCGTCCGCGTCCGGCGGGCAATAGTACTCGCCCATAACAAGCTTCGAGTGGCACCAGCCGCACTCGCCGCTGCGGCAGTGGGAGGGGGCCGCTATACCGGCGCGCTCCATTGCCCAGAGCAGCGTTTCGCCGGCCTCGCAGGGTACGGTCTGCTTCTTGCCGCGGATGTCCACGGTAAGCTTGAATTCGCCGCTTTTCTTGTCCGCGGGGTAGTCGGCGTTGTTGACGGCGCCCATGTAGTCGCCGGACATCTCCGCCCGGTAACGGCGCTTGGGAAGGCCAAGCTTCTGGCACTCCGGGATGCAGAAGTCGTACATGGCCTTGGGGCCGCACATGAACACCGAGAAGTCGCCTTCGGGAGCGTACTTTTTGATAAGCTCCCCGTTGATGAAGCCGTGCTCATAGCCCGCCTTCTCCTCGTGGGACAGCACGTGTACCACCTTCACACGGCCGTTGGACTCCGCTGCCAGCGCTTCTATCTCATCCTTGAGCAGGATGCCGTCAGAGCTGCGGCTGCCGTAGAGGATGGTCATGTCGAAGTCCTCTATGCCGGAGACTATGGCGGCGGCCATAGAGTAGAAGGGAGTGATGCCGCTGCCGCCGGCGACGGCAACGATGTGCTTCGCGTCACGCAGCGCCTGATAGTAAAAGTCCCCCAGAGGGCCGCTGAGCTCTACGCTGTCGCCTTCCTTCCAGGTGTCCAGAATGAACCGGGAGGCATAGGCCGGGTCTGTGAGCTTGACGGTGAGTATGTAGCTGCTGCCCTCGCCCAAAGCGTCCTTGGGGTTTGAGCGGATGGTGTAGGGCTTATTCACCAGAGCACCGCTGATGTTCAGCGCAACGCTCACATACTGGCTGGCGCGGAAATAAGCCAGCTTCTCCGTGCCTTTGGACTTGTCCGCTGTCAGGGTAAAGCTCTTGGCTCCGCCGTGGTCCTCCACCTTAGCTATCTTAGTATATTGTACCCCAGGATGCAGTGTCTTGGCAAGGACATTTTCATTATATACAGAAACAGGCAAATCCGTAGGTGCCGCCTCTATCATCTTGGTACGAAGCTTGGTTTCGCCCAGGAACGCGCCTACGCCCAGACCCTTGAGGGCGCTCTTATCGTAGTTGTATTTCATTTATTTGCCCTCCTTCATGTCAAGAAGCATATGCCGGGCCTGCTCCGCGCCGCTGAGATAGGCCTGACTGTAGCCGTCCATCTGGGTGCCGTGGCCGCCGCAGAAGCGCAGACCCTTGACGGTGTAGTCCAGGTGTATGGACTGGACTCTGGGGAACATACCGTCCCAGGTGCGGGGCTCGTAGCCATATACATCGCCGTAGGGCGTACCCAGATATCTGGCCCAGGTAACGGGGGAGGCCACTACCAGCTCCTCGATATGGCTGCGTATATCAAGGCCGGAGACCCGCTCGTAGTCCATAACCGCGTCCATGGCTATTTTATCCTTGAGCTTAAAGTACTCCTCCTCGCTGACGCCCTCAAATATGCTGGTTGTATAGAACTTGCTGAACTGGAGATAGCAGCTGCCGGGACGGGAGGCGTCGGGTATGACGTTGTTGAGCACGGTGACGCAGTAATCGTTGTGGGTGTCGATTGAGGCTGCGTTGTCATACTGCTTGAGCGTGTCGCCGGTGGTGCGCACAAAGGTGTCGTAACCCTTTAGGCCTATTTCCTCGGCGGAGGCGTCCAGACCCAGATAGACCGTGAAGGCGGACTGGGCCAGCTTTCTGGCGTTCATGGCCTTAAGATCACGCTCCGGTATCTCGCTGTGGTCCACCATCCTGTCAAAGACCACCGTGGGCATCAGGTTTGAGATGACCCGCTCACAGGGCAGGTACTCGCCGCTGCAGAGCTCTACGCCGCGCACGGCGTTGTTCTTTACGTCGATGCGCTTTACCTCGCAGTTGTACCAGATGTCGCCGCCCAGCTCCCGGATACGCTGGTCATAGGCAAGGCTTATCTCATGGCTGCGGTTTTTTGCTATCCAGGGCTTCTTGGTGAGATATACATAGACCATGAAGCAGTAGACCGCGAAGCTTATCTTCGTGGAATCCACGCTTACGTAGTCCCAATAGGACTCGTATATCTCGCGGGCCTTGTCGGGTACGCCTATTTTCCTGAGCATCTCGTCACAGGTGACTGGGACCACCTTCATCAAATCGTGGTACTTCAGCAGCATCTCCACCTTGGCAAGGGGGCCGGGCTCATTATTGTGCTCTGCCAGCCAGGCCACGCCGTCCTTCAGCATCCGGCCAAGCTCCATCACCGTGGTCATGGACTCTCTGGAGCCGGGGACCTCCTTCTCCATGGCGTCGATAAACTCCTGAACACCGTCGGGCATGAAAACATTGAAGCCGGTCTCCGGGTCGGTGTTAATGGACGAAAAGGCCTCGTTCACCGGCACCCAGTCCACGTCCAGCCCGTATCCGTCCAGCAGCGCCCGCACCGCGGCGGGGTCCTCCGCCGTGCCCATCTGGCACAGCTCATGCAGCGTGGCCTCAAACTCGAAATCGCCCCGCTTAAAGCTGGTGGCGCAGCCGCCGGGGAGATTGTGCTTTTCCAGCACCAGTACCTTCTTGCCGGCCTTGCACAGATAGGCGGCCGCCGAAAGGCCGCCGTTGCCGGCTCCTACAACAATTACGTCGTACTTGGGCATATGCTTTTTCCTCCGTTCTTAGCTTAAGTTTCCATAGTACATTCTGTGGCTATACCACAATAATACAACTTTGCAAAATTTTTAGCAATATTCTTTCGACCAATCGGGCACAAATCGTAGGCTGCTGATTTGTGCAGATATGTCAAAAAAATCGGGCTGTGGCCGGGAACGGAAAGCCATACTTGATTTTGGATGCCTGCAGGGCTATAATAACGGTGAAGTATCATAGAAACGGAATCGATGCAATGCGTGAAAACTGCGGTCAGGGGCTGAAGGATAAATTTATCAACATCATGCAGGCGAGGATACTGTCCGGGGAGCTGAAGCCCGGAGACCCCTTGCCCCCTGAGCGGGAGCTGGCGGCCCAGCTGGGCATCAGCCGGGGCTCCGTGAATCAGGGCATACTGGATATGGAGCGCATGGGCTTTCTGAGGATAGTTCCCAGAAAGGGCAGCTTTGTGGCGGATTATATTAAAAATGCCACGCCGGTGACGCTGAGCGCCATAATGAGCTATGATTCCCAACTGGTGGACGGGAATCTTTTTAAAGACCTTATGGAGCTGCGTATACTCGTCGAACGGGAATGCGTCCGGCTGGCCTGCGGAAAGGTGAGCAATACCGCAAGGGAGAAGCTGGCCCGACTCAACGAGCAGATACACGATTTCAAGGGCGAGGCTCCGGTGGAAGCGCTGTACGACTACCACCGATGCATCACCAAGATATCCGGCAACGCCGCCTATTCCATGGTGTTCCAGAGCTTTGAGAAGATGCTGAAGAACCTGATGCAGGTCCACTACAGCAATGAAAGCGAGCTTAAAAAGAGCCTGCCCCTGTACGACGCTTTGACGGCTGCTCTGAGCCGGGGCGATGGGGCGGAGGCGGACGAGCTTATCCTTAAGCTGCTGGGATCTGCCTCTGTGTACCTGAACAAACGGCTCAGCGGAAAGACGGCGGCCGATGAGTAAGGGCGGATTGGAGATAGAGCGAAAGTACCTTATCCGTTACCCTGACCTGAAAGTGCTGGAGGAGAGGGCTCAGGCGTCGGATATAGTGCAGACCTATCTGACCGGCGGGCCTGTAAAGGGCAGTGAAAGAGTCAGAAAACGCCGCTACGGCGACAGAGTGGAATATACCCACACCCTAAAGCAGCATATAACCGATGTGACCCGTACGGAGGACGAGCGTGAGCTGTCAAGGGCCGAGTACGAAAGCCTGCTTAAAAGGGCCGACCCGGAGCGAATGCCCATACAGAAGAAAAGATACTGTCTCAGCTATGAGGGACGGCTGTTTGAGATAGATGTCTACCCCTTTTGGGATGACAGGGCGGTGCTGGAGACGGAGCTTGAGGACGAGGCCCAACAGTTCAGCTTCCCGCCGGAGCTGCGGATAATCCGGGAGCTCAGCCACGACAGGCGCTACACCAATGCAGCCATGGCCCGGAGCATACCCAGAGAGGATATAGACTGACGGAACAATAACCTGAGCAGACCGTCATAACACTTAGCCTGACACACGAAAGGATGGAACCGATTTGAAAAAGAATATAAGTATACTGCTGGCAGTGGCTCTGATATTTACCCTCTGCGCCTGTGAGGGCGTGGGCAATGTGGAGCTGCCGCCGCTGCCCACACCCACCGAGGAGGCGACACAGCCTTCCGCGGCACCGGAGACTGAAACCCCTGCCCCCACTGAGGAGCCGGCCGAAGCGCGGCCGCAGACCATAGTGGCAATAAAACGCACAGAGCTGGAGGCTTTTGACCCTCAGTACGGCACCACGCTGATACTGAGCTTCGACTACGATACGCCTACGGTGTTTATCCAGGACAACAGCGCCGCTGCCGAGGCCATCAACGAGTATACCGCCCTTATGGACGAGACCTACTATACCGGTGAGGATTACGGCGACGGCATGGGCACCGGCTATCAAAATATGCTCACCATGGCGGAGGACAACTATAATTATCTGTCCACACTGGAGACTGCGGATGTTATCTATGAGATGGCCTCCTCCCAGACCGTCACTGTGGAGCGTAATGACGCGCAGGTGCTGACGCTGCTGTACAATAATTACAGCTTTACCGGCGGCGCCCACGGCTTCTACGGCGAGCGGGGCTACTGCTTCGACGCCGGAACGGGCGAGCTGCTGACGCTGGACAGCATATCCGACGACGCCGAAGCACTCAAGAGCTTTCTGGCGGAGAAGATGGTAGCTATACTGGAAAATGACACCGAGCTTCTGGAGCGCATCGACCAGACCCTTATCCCGGAGGAGGGTCTGTCCGCCATGTGCACGGTTCTGCTGAGAGACGGCTCCTGGTATTTCTCCCGGGATGGGCTGGTTATTTTCTCCGATCTGTATGAGTACAGCAGCTACGCCGCCGGCCCAATTGAATTCAGTATTCCCTACGCGGAGCTCAGCGGCCATGTCAAAGCCGGGTATTTGCCGGAGCAGTCAAAGGCTGAGTGCAGCCTGGGCGTGATGGAGGCTGCCAAAATGACCGACGGCAGCATGGAGATACTGGACAAGGTCACCGTCAGCGCCGAGGGACAGGAGCTGTATTTCACGGTAGAGGGCAGGATAGAGGATGTGAAGCTGGCTTCGGTGGAGTACTCCGACAAGTTCTACGAGACAGCCCAGCTCTGGAGCTGCAGCTATATGCAGGACTGCGCCCTCCAGATAAAGACCCTGATCCCCGAGGGTATGCCGGACCTGATGATAAGCTACACCGACAAGGACGGACGGCATAATATACTGCTCACCGAGAGCGGCGAGGACGGCAGTCTTATACTCATGGACGACAGCATCGAGGCCGTGGGCTGATAGGCAAAAAGCTGAAAATTGCGCTGAATTATTGTTGACATTGTACGAAAAACGTGATATTCTACTAAAGCCGCGTTGAAGGGGTATATAAGCCGAGGTGCGTCCTCCACCCCCAGAGCGAGTCCTGTAAAGAGGGAGGAAATGATATGAAGCACGCAATAATCGTCACCGGCGGTAAGCAGTACA
This sequence comes from uncultured Oscillospiraceae bacterium, assembly GCA_964430345.1. Taxonomy (GTDB): domain Bacteria; phylum Bacillota; class Clostridia; order Oscillospirales; family Oscillospiraceae; genus Limivicinus. The sequence goes on from CAYSFK010000001.1 coordinate 47,239, forward strand.
GAGTCGCCGAGGGTGATGTGGTATTCATCGAGAAGCTGGACGTGGCCGCAGGCGAGTCCGTGAAGTTCGACAGAGTTCTGGCCGTTATGGACGGCGAGACAGCAGTCTTTGGAGCGCCGGACATCGAGGGCGCCAGCGTCACAGCTAACGTGGTCAAGAGCGGCAAGAGCGCCAAGATCCGCGTCTACAAGATGAAGCCCAAAAAGGGCTACCGCAAGACCCAGGGCCACAGACAGCCCTATACCAAGGTCCAGATAGAGACTATCAACGCGTAAGTCACAGCTGATTATGACAATGGAGGTGTAACCTAATGGCACATAAAAAAGGTATGGGTTCTACCAAGAACGGCCGCGACAGTGAGTCAAAGCGTCTTGGCGCCAAAAGAGCCGATGGTCAGTTTGTGCTTGCCGGCAATATTCTTGTGCGGCAGCGCGGAACCAAGATCCACCCGGGCACCAATGTGGGCAAGGGCAAGGATGACACCCTGTTCGCTCTGACAGACGGCAAGGTCAAGTTCGAGCGCATGGGCAAGGACCGCAAGCAGGTTTCCGTATACGGGGACTTGGCACAGTAAGATGACCACCAAGGCCGGACGCCAGTCCGGCCTTTTTATTATTATTTCAAAGGAGTATCTATGGCTTCTGCATTTGTGGATAAGGCCCGAATAAGCGTTCACGCCGGCAAGGGCGGGGACGGTGCGGTGGCGTTCCACCGGGAAAAATACGTGGCGGCAGGCGGCCCCGACGGCGGGGACGGCGGCCGTGGCGGCAGCGTTGTCTTTGTCGCCGACGACAATATGTCCACCCTGATGGACTTTCGGTATAAAAGAAAGTACGCCGCCGGAAACGGCGCCAACGGCCAGGGGAAGCGCTGCTACGGCAAGGACGGCGAGTCCCTTTATATAAAAGTACCTCGGGGCACCCTTATCCGCGACACCGAGACCGGGGCCATTATGCACGATATGTCCTCCGGCGAGGACTGGGTCGCCGCCAAAGGCGGCCGTGGCGGCTGGGGCAATATGCACTTTGCCACACCTACACGGCAGGTGCCCCGCTTCGCAAAGCCCGGTCTGCCGGGAGAGAGCCACGATATTACGCTGGAGCTTAAGCTGCTGGCGGATGTGGGTCTGGTGGGCTTCCCCAATGTGGGCAAGTCCACGCTGCTGTCCGTGGTCAGCAAGGCTCACCCCAAGATAGCAAACTACCACTTTACCACGCTGTTTCCCAATCTGGGCGTGGTGTACGTGGACGAGGGCCGCTCCTTCGTTATGGCGGATATCCCCGGCATCATAGAGGGCGCCTCTGAGGGGGCCGGACTGGGCCACGATTTCCTCCGGCATATCGACCGCTGCCGCCTGCTGGTGCATCTGGTGGATGTGTCCGGCAGCGAGGGCCGCGACCCGGTAGAGGATATGAAGTCCATAAACGCAGAGCTTAAGGAGTACGACGAGGAGCTGGCCGCCCGTCCCCAGATAGTTGTCGCCAACAAGTGCGACCTGCTGTCCGAGGACAGCGACAATATGCAGCGGCTGGAGGCTTACGCCGAAAGTCAGGGCTACAATGTTTTCCGCCTCAGCGCCGCCACCCATGAGGGAGTGCCTCAGCTTATCGCCGAGTGCTCCCGCAGGCTGTCGCAGCTTCCGCCTATACTTTACTATGAGGCGGACTACGTGGCACCCGAGCCCGTGCCCGACACCTCCGGGGAGCTTGTTATAGAACAGTTTGACGATATGTGGACGGTGGAGGGACCCTGGCTCCAGCGACTTGTGGCCACGGTGAACTTTTCCGACAACGAGAGCAGGATGTATTTTGACCGGGTGCTGAGAGAGGCCGGTGTGTTCCAGCGGATGGAGGATATGGGCGTCAAAAGCGGAGACACGGTGTGTATGTACGACCTGATGTTTGAATATAAAGAGTAATGGCAAAGCAGCAGAAAACTTACAGCTTCATACTGACAGCGCTGATGCTGGCGACTATGGCATTTATCTGGTATAACTCTCTCCAGAACAGAGATCAATCCTCCCAGAAAAGTCAGGCGCTGCTGGAGATAATCGTGCCCGTTCTGGATAAGATGTCCATAGAACTGAAGGACCCCACAGACGACCTGTGGCTGCGCAAGGCGGCACATTTGTTCGAGTTCGCGCTGCTGGGCGGGGAGATGGCGCTGTTTCTCCGCACTAGGCGCAGGGTCGTGGCTCAGGGTATATGCAACGGCCTGTTCGCGGGACTGTTGGCGGCGGTGTCGGACGAGACGGTGCAGATTTTCTCCGGGCGATACTCCTGCGTATCCGACGTGCTGCTGGACTACTCCGGCTTCATAATCGGATTGCTGCTGGTGCTGATGTTCAGCGCCGGAGCGGTGCGAAAAAGGCGGCGGGGCTGAAACTGAATACCAAAAAAGGATGAGGCAGCCCCTCATCCTTTTATATGTAAAAAAGCGAGAGAAGCGTAAATTTCTATTTGAACAACGGCTCCGATATGCTATAATGTGACAAGCAAAAATCAGACTGTTGAGGACGCAAAATTGGTATTCAGCTCAGCTATATTCATCTTCGGCTTTTTGCCGCTGGTCTTTATCATATACCGACTGCTGCCCGGAGGGAGAGCGCGCAACTGCTTTCTCGCTCTGGCCAGCGTGGTTTTCTATGCCTTTGGGCTGCCCAGATACGTGCCGCTGTTTCTGGTATCGGTACTTATCAACTATCTGGCAGGTCTTGCGCTGGGCTCAATAACGCAGGCACGGGCCAGAAGAGCTGTGCTGACGGCGGCGCTGATTTTGAACCTGGGTATGCTGGCGGTGTACAAATACGCCGACTTCGCGGTGGAAAACCTGAATCTGCTTTTAGGCAGCCAGCTTGCGCCGCCCGGCATCCTCCTGCCTATAGGCATCTCCTTTTTTACCTTTCAGGGGATGAGCTATGTGATAGACGTGTACAGAGAGCCGGACAGCGGCACCCGGAGCTTCATGAAGCTGCTGCTGTATATCGCCTTCTTCCCTCAGCTTATAGCCGGGCCCATAGTGAAGTATCACGATATTTCCGCCCAGATAGACAATAGGCTCTGCACTCCGTCGGAGACTGCTTTGGGCATTCGCCGCTTTATTCTAGGCCTGTCAAAGAAGCTGCTGCTGGCCAATACCGCGGGCTCCATAGCCGACGCGGTCTTTGCGCAGGCAGCGCCGCTGGACTGGCGGCTGGCATGGCTGGGCGGCATATGCTACAGCCTCCAGATATACTACGATTTCAGCGGCTACAGCGACATGGCCATCGGGCTGGGGCATATGTTCGGCTTCACCATTAAGGAGAACTTCCGCTTTCCCTACGGCGCATCCTCTCTGACAGAATTCTGGCAGCGCTGGCATATATCCCTGACCTCCTGGTTCCGGGAATACCTGTATATTCCGCTGGGCGGCAACCGCAAGGGCAGAGGGCGGATGATACTGAACCGCTTTATCGTATTTTTCTGCACCGGTATGTGGCATGGCGCAAACTGGACCTTTTTGGTGTGGGGACTGTGCCACGGAGGGCTCACCAGCCTTGAGCGCCTTGGCGTTTTACCTGCCGACAGACTGCAAAAAAGCGCTGTGGGACGTGTCATAGGCCGCGTATACACGCAGTTGGCGGTGATGCTGCTGTTCGTGGTGTTTCGGGCCGATAGTCTCGGTCAGGCATGGACGGTCATATCCGCCATGTTCAGCTTCGACGTCACGGCGGAGGGTACATATATGCTGGCAAAGCTCCTGAGCCCCGCGGCTCTGGTGACTGTAGTTATCGCGCTTATCCTGTCCGGGAACCTTATGCCCCGCGTCAGGGAGAAACTGGCGGCGGGCGTACCCGGTACGTCCGGAGCGCTGCTGTCCTCTGCGGCCAGTCTGGCGCTGCTGGCGCTGTGCCTGCTGTGCCTGTCCGGTGGCGGATTCAACCCCTTCATATACTTTCAGTTTTAGGGAGGGGGAGAGCATGAAGAATAAGATTATATACAATGTATTTATTACGCTTTTCCTCTGCGTCTGCCTCCTGCCGTTGGCGGCCATGACCATTGTGGGGGAGTCGGAGCCTGCTGCAAACGAGCTGCCTATTTCAAGGCCGGAGCTGATAGAGCCCGGCGGCGGGCTGAATACGGAGTACACAAGCCAGCTCACCGAATATATCGCCAACCGCTTTGCGTTCAGGCGGGAGCTGGTGACGGCCTGGTCAAAGGTGAACGCGCTATTCGGCAGCTCCGCACAGGAGCAGGTGATACTGGGCCGGGATGGCTGGCTGTTTTTCAGCGAGACCCTGGAGGACTATATGGGACTGGGCCTGTCCGAAGGCCTGCTTCAAAACGCCGCAAACAATCTGGCGCTTATGCAGGAGTACGCGGAGAGCAGGGGCCAGAGCTTCGTATTTACAATAGCGCCCAATAAGAACAGTCTGTATCCTCAGTATATGCCCGGGCGCTGTGCCCAAAGCCGGGAGAGCTCCAATGCCGCGAGGCTGGCCGCGCTGCTTGGAGAGCGGGGGGTCAACTATGTCGATCTGTTTTCGGCCTTTGCGGGCAAGGAGGTTCTGTACTACAGCGGCGACTCCCACTGGAATTCCAAGGGCGCGGCGCTGGCGGCGGACTCCATACTTGCGCGGGCCGGCAGGGAGAGCGACTATTTTAGTCAGGACTTCAGCCCCGGAGCGGAGCATCTGGGCGACCTTTACGAGATGCTGTACCCGGCTCTGCCCCCGGCGGAGCGAGATATAGCGGGTGAGCTGCCTTTCAGCTATCAGTGCCTGGACGACCCGGCCAACGGCAGCGCCATGAATATACGCACCGAGAACCCCGGCAAGACGGGCTCACTGCTGTGCTACAGGGACTCCTTCGGCATTGCTCTTTACCCCTATCTGGCCGAGAGCTTCGGAAGCGCCCACTTCTCCCGAGCTGCGGCCTATGACCTCACTGCCGGTGATAGTGACTGCATAATAATCGAGCTGGTGGAGCGAAACATTGACTACCTTGTGGAGTATGCCCCCCGCTTTCCGGCTCCGAAGCGGCAGCTTTCGGGCGCGGTGGCTTCGGATGCTTCCGTGACAGTGAGCATTGCGGCAGGCGGCGACGGACTGAGCCAGTTCAGCGGCAGCATTCCGCAGGATATGTGCGACGCCGGCAGCAGGGTATACGTCTCCTGCGGCGGCGCGGTGTACGAGGCCTGCGTTCTGCGCGGCGAAGGACAGGAGTCGTGCTTTTCAGCCTGGATGTATACGGACGCGCAGCCGGGCGCGGTGCTGTGCTGCAATAACGGTGTTCTGACCGCCTACAGGGCGGTATTGAATTGAGCCTTACAGAGAAAGGAAAGAAACCATGAAAAGAAATGTATGCTTTATAATTATTGCTTTGATGCTTTGCCAACTCTGCGCCTGCGGAAAGACCACGGAGCCCCAGCAGGGGACCGACGCGCCGCCCATGCTAACAGCGGCTCCGGCGGCCAATGCAGGACAGAGCGCCGCGCCTGCCGAAGCTGAGGCTGAGCAGGAGAGCCCGCTGAAGGCTCAGGCGGAGTCGTTCATCGGCAAGGATATCGCCCAGCTCATCGAGGCGTTGGGCCAGCCGCTGTCCTCCAGCTACGCGCCCAGCTGTCTGGGCTCCGGTGAGGACGGCGAATACATATACGACGGGGTCAAGGTCTACACCTATAAAGAAGGGGAGACGGAGACTGTCAGGAGCGTGGAATGACAAGGGCGGCTTTTCCGCGCAAGAGACGACGCAAAATGAGCACCTCCCGGAAGATAGCGTGGGGCATCTGCGCCCTTTCAGTTGCGGCAGCAGCGGCGCTGTTTATCATATTCGGGATGGTGAAGCTCAGCTTCCAGCTGCCGAATGCCGACGCTGTGGATGATTACGCGCTGGCAGGCCGCAGCGTCACGGCGCCTGCGGCGCCGGTATACGAGGGCTATGTGTTTCTGGGCTGGCAGTCTGAGGAGGGCGAGCTCTCCGCCGGGGACAGTGTTTCCGCATACAGGGACACGGTGTTTTCCCCCGTTTACACGGTGGCCCTCAAGGAAACGGAGCACCCGCAGTATATTTTTCCGGATGACACAGGCTTTTTCCGTCCCTATGAGGAGATGACCCGGGGCGACGCTGCCCGGATGCTGTACGCGCTGCTTTCAGTGGATGTGGAGCCAACCGGAAACTACGCGGATGTGGACGCCTCCGCGCCCTATGCCGAGGCCACGGCGGCGCTGTATCATTTGCAGGTGACGGACGACCTGTGCTTTTACCCACAGGAGCCCCTGCGGCTGGGCGAGCTGCTCACAATGCTGGCCAAGTTTTATCCCGGGACCCAGGCCCGCTATGACATAGCCGATGTATCTAAGCAGAATTCCGCATATCAGGCCTACTGTCTGGCCATAGAAAAGGGCTGGGCGGAGCTGGATTCTGAGGGCAGAATGGAGCCCGGCAGAACGCTGAGCCGCATACAGGTGTGTGTGCTGATGAATAAGGTGCTGGGCCGCAGTGCCGACCAGGAGGCTCTGCCGAAGCTGCGCGGGATTATCCCGGATATGTCACCCAAGGCGGAGGGCTACGCCGATGTGGCGGAAGCCGCGTTCGGCCATGAGTATGCAATGGACGGCGGGGCGGAGCACTATACCTCGCAGCTTCGCGTCAAAAAGCTGTCCCAGGGCTTCTATCAGGTGGGCGCCGACTTGTACTACATCGGCAAGGACGGACTGGCACTGACCGAATCCAGCGTTGGAAGTCTGTATTTCGGGGCGGACGGAAAATACACCAGCGGTATTAAGGAACTGGACGTCGAGATAAACAAGGTGCTGGATAAGGTGCTTAAAAGCTCCATGGAGCCGCTTGAGAGGCTCCGGGCAGTGTACGACTATACGGTGTCCGGCTTTGAGTACCAGCGGCAGGACGCTATGCGCAGCGGCGCCACCGGCTGGGAGAAGCAGCAGGCTCTGGATATGTTTACCACCGGCCGAGGCAACTGCTACTCTTACGCCGCCGCCTTCTGTATGCTGGCCAGAGCAGTGGGCTATGACGCTCAGGCAAAGGCCGGAACGGTAGACGCCATCAACAGCGCCCACGGCTGGGTGGAGATAGAGATAGACGGTGTGCTATATATGTTTGACCCTGAGCTGGAGATGACCTGCCTGTATAACAACGGCGAGAAGCTGGACCGCTTCATGTTCCCCACTGACGACACCGGCGCATGGACGTACTCAACCGATTAAAAAGAAAAAATTGCATCTCTTTTTACCGAATATCTGAATTGCTTTCGCAAATGATAAGCACGGGTAAAGAACCCAAAATGACGAAAAGGAGATGTATCTATGTCTACCAACAACAGTAATCATCTTGTGAACCCTGCTGCCCGTGAAGCCATGGACAAGTTCAAGATGGAGGCCGCCGGCGAGGTCGGCGTCAATCTGAAGAACGGTTACAACGGCGAGCTTACCGCGCGTCAGGCGGGCTCCGTCGGCGGCCAGATGGTCAAAAAGATGATCGAGGCCTACGAGAACGGAATGAAGTAAGCATACGCTTAAGATCGCGGGGAAGTGAAAGCTTCCCCGTGATTTTTTGAGAAATAAAGACTTGACAACAGATGCACCATGACGCATACTTTACATATGAGCAGATATGCATTTGACGCCGAGGCACCGTGCGCTGTGCTGATGCGGATATCGGAGGGGTGAACGGATTTGAGCGGGGAGACAGAACGGGATAAAACGACGCCGGACGGGGAAAAGCTGTTTGAGCTGTCGGAGTTTTTCAGAGTCTTTGGAGACGCATCCAGATTACGAATACTCTTTGCACTTTTGGAAAGTGAAAAATGCGTGATAGACATCGCTCAGGAGCTGGGCCTGTCCCAGTCTGCGGTGTCCCATCAGCTTCAGACCCTGAGGGGCAGGCGTTTGGTCAAGTACCGCCGTGACGGCAAGACCGTCTTTTATTCTCTGGCGGATGACCATATTTTTTCCATAATCAATCAGGGCATGGAGCACGTTGAGGAGTGAGCCGATGATAGATGACGAGGACGTAAAGATATGGAAGGGCGCCGACGGTGACGGGGACGTCAAGATATGGCGCGGCCAGCCTCAGTCAGAGGAGCGGACGGCGGATATTGACGCGGATGAGCCGAGGCCCGGCCAGAGAAGCCGGGCCGTGGATTATGATACCGAGCGCAGCTCTGTGCCCCGGAAAAGGGCGGAGCGCCGCAGGAGCGGCGGCAGGCGTCACGAGAACGAGCTGTCCGTCAGGAGCGTCATTGCGGTAATAGTCTCCGCCTTGCTGCTGGCTGCGGCCATGTTCCTGCCGGAGGAGGGCTGGTACAGGATAGTCTGCTTCGCGGCGGCTGCGGCTGTGGTGGGTATAGGCCTGGTGTTTGACGCGGTGGCCTGTGCCATGGAAGGAGACTTTACCAGCGGCAGTCTTATCATGACGGCGGCGGCTGTAGCCTCTTTCTGTATAGGCTTGTACCCGGAGGCAGTGCTGATACTGGTGTTATACCGGGCGGGTGAGCTGTTTTCGGCATTTGCTTCGGAGAGAAGCGCCAGAAGCCTTGAAACGCTGAGAGCGATCCTGACTGACAAAGCCAACGTGGAGACGCCTGAGGGTATACTTACGGTGGGCCCGGAATACGTGAACGTGGGGGATGTGCTGGTGGTAGCCCCCGGCGAGACAGTAGCCCTGGACGGCACGGTGATAGAGGGCATCACCTCGCTGAACACCGCCGCCATTACCGGAGATACCGAGGCCAGAAATGTGTCAGTGGGCAGCCCGGTATACTCCGGGACGGTGAACCTGACGGGCCTTATACGTGTCCGGGTCAGCCGGGACGTGAAGCATTCCACGGCGTATATGCTGTCCCGCATGGCTCAGGCTTCCACGGAGCGGAGGTCCGGACGGGAGCGCTTTGTGGAAAGCTTCGGACGGATATATACTCCCGCAGTGCTTGCGGCGGGGCTGCTGCTGGCTGTACTGCCGCCGCTGTTTGACGGCCTTTGGGGCCAGTGGATAGGCAGGGGAGTTATACTGCTGGCTGTGTCCGGCTCCGGGGCACTGTCGCTGTCCGTGCCCATCGCCTTTGCCGGCGGCTTGGGCAGGGCCGCCGCGAGGGGCATATTCCCGAAGGGCACCGATGTTTTGGAGAAGCTGGCTGCGGTGAACACGGTGGTATTTGACAAGACGGGCACTATTACCGACGGCAGGTATTCCGTGACGGATGTGGCGCCCGCCGGTATGAGCGAGCAGAGGCTGCTGGCCATGGCGGCCACAGTGGAGAGTTGCTCTGAGCACCCCATAGCCCGCTGCCTGAGAGAAGCCAGCGCACCGCTGAATATCGACGCCGCCCTTATGCAAACAGAGGAGATACCCGGCAGAGGCGTCAGCGCAAATATCGGCGGCAGGCATATCCTGGCCGGAAACGCCGCGCTGCTAGAGGCAGAAGGGGTGGACTATGAGATACCCGCCAGAGGCGGCGCCGCTGTACATCTGGCGCTGGACGGCAGATACTGCGGCTATATCATGCTGGCGGACAAGCTACGGGAGGGCGCCTTTGACGCACTGGAGTCCCTGCGGGTGCAGGGCATTCAAAAGCTTGTGATGCTTACGGGCGATGTGCTCTCCGTGGCAAGACCCCTGGCAAGTAAGCTGAATTTTGATATGCTCAGGGCGGAGCTCAGACCGGAGGAGAAGCGTTCGGCGCTGGAGTATTTAATAGAAAACAGGGGAGACAGCGCCTCAGTAGCTTTCGTAGGCGACGGAATCAACGACTGCTCCTGCTTAGAGCTGGCCGACGTGGGCATTGCCCTGGGCGCTTTGGGTCGCGATGAGGCCATAGCCGCTGCTGACCTGCTGCTGATGGATGATGATATTCGCGCGCTTCCCCAGGCTGTGCGGACAGCAAAGCTGAGCAAGACTGTGGCCTTGGAAAACATTTTCGCGGCGGTTGCGGTGAAGCTGACAGTTATCATTCTCAGCGCGGCGGGGCTTATCCCACTGGCCGCGGCCGTGAGCTGCGACACAGTGGTGATGATAGGGGCATTACTTAATTCTATGAGGACGCATTTTATAAGGCGGCATTGAAAGCGGAAAGGAATGGTAAGAAAATGAACGAAGCATTGGAGAACCTTTATAGGCGCAGAAGCATCCGCAAATATAAAGACCAGCAGATAAGTGACGAAGAACTTAAGCAGGTGCTTAAGGCGGGGGTCTGCGCGCCTACGGGGCGGAATATGCAGTCGCCCATAATCGTGGCCGTTCAGAACAGGGAACTCATAGCGAAGCTCTCGAAAATGAACGCTGAGGTTTGGGGCACTGCTATAGACCCGTTTTACGGCGCGCCTACGGTCCTGATAGTGCTGGCGGAGGCCAACAGCCCCTTCGCCGTACAGGACGGCAGCCTGGTCATGGGCAACCTTATGAACGCCGCCGAGGCTCTGGGTCTTGGCTCCTGCTGGATCAACCGGGCCAGGGAGGTATTTGATTCCCCGGAGGGTAAGGCCATGCTGAAGGAGTGGGGCATAGACGGCGACTATGTGGGCGTTGGCAACTGCATACTGGGCTATAAGGCCGAGCAGCCGGAGATGAAGCCGAGAAAAGCAAACTACGTGTATTATGTGCGATGAGTCCTGATGAACACCTACGATTTTGATAAGACCGTCTTTTGGCCGGACAGCTCGTATACTTTCGTGATGTTCTGCCTGAGACGCTTCCCAAAGACCCGCCGCACTCTGCCGGGGACTGGGCTGCTGGCGCTGCGGTATCGGAGAGGGAGGCTGCGCAGCAAGGAGCTGAAGGAGCAGATATTCTCCTTTCTGCCGCTTATTGAGGATATAGACGCCGTTGTAGATGAGTTCTGGCGGCTGAACAGATGGCGGCTGCAGGGCTGGTATCTGGCGCAAAAGCGGGAGGACGATGTTATAATCTCTGCCTCGCCGGAATTTTTGCTGCGTCCCATCTGCCAAAGCCTTGGCGTGAGGCTTATCGGCACCCGGATGGACAAGCATACCGGGCGGATAGACGGGGAGAACTGCCATGACAGGGAGAAGGTTCGCCGCTTTTACGAGGCCCTTCCCGGAGCACACACCGAGTGCTTTTACTCCGACTCCCTGTCGGACAGCCCCATGGCGGAGATAGCCCACAAGGCCGTCATGGTCAAAAAGGGAAAGCTGTATCCCTGGCCGAAAAAATAAGTGCTTGACAAGTGAACGCTCGTTTACTATAATGTAAACAGAGCGTTCATTTGCTGCGTATAGGGGGCGGAATATGGATACAAAGGAAAAGATATTAAGGGTGTCGCTGGAGCTTTTTGCCAGAGACGGCTATGAGGCAGTGTCGGTCAGCGATATCGCGGGGGCTCTGGGGCTTACAAAGGGCGCGCTGTACAAGCATTATTTAAATAAACGGGATATCTTTGACAGCCTTGTTGAGCGGATGAAGGAGCGGGATTATGAGAATGCCCGCAGCTTCAGTATGCCGGAGGATATCTTCGACAGTATGCCGGAGGCCTACAGGAATACGGGGCTTGAGCAGGTATGCGCTTATACGCTGGCGCAATTCGTGTATTGGACAGCGGATGATTTCGCCTCCGCCTTCCGAAAAATGCTGAGTCTGGAGCGGTACAGGAACGGTGAGATGGAGGCGCTGTATCAGCAGTATATCGGGCTGGGGCCTCTTGGCTATATGTCCGACATTTTGAAGGAAGCGGTGGGTGAGCAGGCGGCCCGTCAGCTGGCGCTGGAGTTTTACGCGCCGGTATATATGCTCATCTCGCTTTACGACGCCGCCGAGGATAAGCCACTGCTGGCAGCACAGCTCAAGGAGCATATGGAGACATTTATTCGCCGCATGGCGAAGGAACAGGGAAAGGAAGAAATAGTACCGATGAAATACCCCAGAAGTGAAAAATACCAGACGCCTGAGTTGATGGCGATGATAATGGGACCCAACCCCATAAAGCTTGAGGAGGAACTGCTGGAAAATAACCTGATCAAGCCCGACGCTGTAGTCTGCGACCTGGGCAGCGGCAACGGACTGACCTCCGTTTTCCTGCAAAAGGAGTACGGCTTTACAGTGTATGCCGCGGACCTGTGGAGCGATCCGGAGGAGAACCGCCGGTTTTTTGACTCCATGGGCCTCAGCCGGGATAGGATAATCCCAGTAAAGGCCGACGCCAACGCTCTGCCCTTTGAGGCTGAGTTCTTTGACGCGGTGGTAAGCGTGGATTCCTACAATTATTTTGGCCGTGACCCCCTGTATCTGGGAGAAAAGCTGCTGCCCTTCGTCAAAAGCGGCGGATATATATACATCGCCATCCCCGGTATGGTCAAGGACTGCCACGATGATCTGCCCGGCGAGCTGCTGCTGTCCTGGACGCCGGAGCAGATGGAATTTATGCATGACGTTTGTTATTGGAGATGTCTGATGGAGCAGACCACCGGTATAGACATACTGTCCGTAAGACAGATGGAGAGCAATACGGAGGTCTGGGCGGACTGGCTGCGGCAGGAAAACAAATACGCCGTAGGCGACAGAAAATCCATGGAGGCCGGGGCCGGGAAGTACCTGAATTTCATAGAAATAGTGCTGAGAAAGAGATAATAGCCTGATAAAAGGGACGCGCTCCGGCGCGTCTCTTTCTATGTTTGCACAGGCGGAGAAACTGTTGTGATTTTAAACAAAGATGTAGAATGAAAAATGTCCTGACAAATGACAAGTTTTATTGACAGCATACATATTATTTGGTATATTGTAATCGTCCGGCAGAGATATTTGTACGGAGGATATATGATATGTATGAAAATGATAAGTGGGAGCTTATTGAAGCGGCATGGGAATTAAACCGCATAGGCCTGGTGCGGCTTAATGACGGCTGCGTCAGCGTTCGCAAGGAGAGCTGCATCCTGGTTACGCCCGGGAATATTTGCTTTGACCAGATGGAAGCGGAGGATGTGCTTGTTCTTGACGTCGGAGGACAGGTTGTTGAAGGCGCAGGGAGTATTTATAAGGACTGGGACGCGCTGCGGTATATCTATAGCAATATGCCGGAGGTGGGGGCGGTCATACATACCCACCAACCCTGCGCCACCGCAGTCGGACTCACTGGGGACAGTTTTCCCGCCTGCTGCACTACCCTGTGCAACGTGTGTCTGGGCTCAGTAAAAGTGGCGCCCAACAACGGAGAGGACATGGGTGCTCTGGCGCTGAAATACCTAGGTGACCGCCGGGCCGTCATTCTGCGAGAGCACGGGGTCATCACAGTGGGGCCGGGGCTCCACGAGGCGCTGGCAGCCAGCGTATATATGGAGGACGCCGCCAAGTGCTATCTGGCTGCCAGGGGCGCTGCCCACGGAAGCGAGGTGGCGCTGATGACGCCGGAACAGGAGGCTGAAGCCGTGGAGACCTTTCGGGATTACGGCCAGAAACGTGGATGAAAAAACTTTGCGAGCTGCCTCTGGGCATTTACGAAAAGGCCATATGCAATAGCCTGAGCTGGGAAGAAAAGCTGCTGCTGGCCAGAGACTCCGGCTTTGATTTTATCGAGCTGAGCATTGACGGCACACCTGAGAGACTGGAGCGTCTGTACGACGGCGGTTTTGCCGTCAAAGTCAGAGCCGCCGCAGCGGCGGTTGGACTGCCAGTGTATACCATGGCGCTGACGGCGAACCGGGCCTTTCCTCTAGGCAGCGAGGACAAAACCGTCCGCAGCCGAGGACTGGAGCTGGTGCGGCGGGCTCTGGCGCTGGCGGAGGAGACGGGTATTGAGCTTGTGCATCTGGCGGGCTATGACCAGCTGGGCGACAAGCGAAACGATAACACCAAGAAGCTCTTCTACGACGCTGTGGAACATATTGCTTTACTGGCGGAGGGCTCCCCGGTAAAGTTGGCGGTGGAGACCATGGACGCGGACTTTATGGGCAGCTGCACGGACATCGTGAAGCTATGCCGGGAGCAGGGTCGGGACAAACTGCGCTGCTACGCCGATGTGGGCAATCTCAGCGCCAATGGCTTGGATATGCCGGCGGAGCTTCTGGCGGGAGGAGCATATATAGCCGGCCTGCATCTGAAGGACGCCAGACCCGGAGTATGCAGAGATATACCCTTTGGAGAGGGAATGGTGGATTTTAAAGCCGCTTTCGGTGCTCTTGAGGCTATAGGCTATCAGGGATTCATGACAGCCGAGGCATGGAGCTACGATAAAGAGAGCTATCACCCATATCTGAAAAGAATAAGCAGCTTCCTGCGCGGGGAACTGGCAGAGTACGAAAAACGGAAGGGAGAAAGCCGATGAAGTATTTAATGGGTATAGACGTAGGCGGCAGCGTTGCCAAGGCCGCCGTATATGACAGTGTCGGTAGAGAAATATGCTCCTGCGGCGAGAGAATGGACACCCTGGCGCCCCGTCCGGGCTTTTTCGAGCGGGACACTTTGCAGATTAAAGACTGCGTATATAAGGCTGTAGCTGAGGCTGTAAGCAAGTCCGGAGTGGACAGCGGGGATATCGCCGCCATCGGCGTCACAGGTCAGGCCAACGGTCTGTATATGTTCGACAGAGAAGGCAGGCCTACTTATCCAGCGATACTCTCCAGCGACTCCAGAGCCAAGGAGTACATCAAGCGTTGGAATGCTGACGGCACTCTGGACCGTATCATCCCCAAAACCAGAGAGATACTGTGGGCCGGGCAGACCTCTGCCATAATAGCCTGGTTTGCGGACAATGACCCGGAGACTCTGGAGCGGACGGAGGTCTTTCTCACAGCTAAGGACTATGCCCGGTATCTTCTGACAGGTGAGTTCGCGCTGGAGGCCACGGAGCTGTCCTCCACCAGTGTCATGGACCTTGGCGAGCACAAGCTAAGCGCTGAGATAGCCGCGGAGCTGGGCATAGAGAAGTACATACACAAATACCCCCAGCGGCTGCTGGAGAGCACGGAGATAGGCGGCTATGTGACCGAGGAATGCGCAGCGCTGACGGGACTTAAGGCGGGCACTCCGGTGGTGGGCGGAACTATCGACACCGACGCCTGCGTGGTGTCCCAGGGCATAGTCAGTGAGGAGCAGTTGGGCATCATTCTGGGCACCTGGGGGATAAACGCCTTTATCACCAGGGAGCCCATATACTCCAAGGAGATATTCAGCGCCTTTTACTACTGCCTGCCGGAATACTATGAGCTTATGGAGGGCAGCGCCACCTCCGCCACCAATCAGGAATGGTTTATTGACCGGTTTCTCAGGCAGGAGGGCATGGAGTTTCAGGGCTACGGCGAGATAAACCGACTTATTCAGGAGAGCGCCGTCCAAAACAGTATACTGTTCCTGCCATTTTTATACGGCAGCAACGTGAACATTGACGCCAGAGCTGCCTTCGTTGGGCTCACCGGTCACCACGATATAGGCGATATGCTCCGGGCCATATACGAGGGCGTGGTGTTCTGCCATATGTACCATATAGACAGACTTTTGAAGCTGAAGGGGACGGAGCGGCCAAAGCTGGCGCGCATTGCCGGAGGCGGTGCCAGGAGCCGGGTATGGATGCAGATGTTTGCCGACGCCATGGATGCCACAGTGGAGGTCTCCGAGGCGGAGGAGCTGGGCGCTCTGGGCGCCGCTATGGTAGCTGGCGCCGGCGTGGGCGTATTTAAGGATATGTTCGACGCTGCCGCCAAGTGCACCAGAATAAGCCGCTCCTACGCGCCGAATCCCGAGACGGCGGAGTATTACCGCAAAAAGTATCAACTGTACAGACGGCTTATCGACGCTCTTGACCCGCTGTGGACAGAGCTGTCGGAGCTGGGCTGAGGAAAGGACGGAACAGAAAGCATGAGAGATTATGATGTAGCCATAGTTGGCGCGGGTACCGGCGGCTATGAAGCGGCCATACGCTGCGCCCAGCTGGGGCTGAGAACGGTCATAATAGAAAAGAATAAGCTGGGCGGCACCTGCCTTAATATTGGCTGTATACCAACCAAGTACTTTGTCAACGGCGCGGAGCTGGCAAAGCACATGAGAACAGCCCGAAAGCAGGGAATAGACGCCGGAGAGCCCGTCATAGATATGAAGAAGCTGGTGCGAAACAAGGACAAGACCGTAAACCAGCTCGTAAGCGGCGTGGCCTATCTCATGGAGAAGAACGGGGTAAAGGTCATCCGGGGCGAAGCCAAGTTCCTTGGCGAGCATGAGCTTTCGGTAAACGGTGAGAGCGTCAGCTTCGATAATCTGATAATCGCTGTGGGCTCCTCGCCTAACCTGCCGCCGGTGCCGGGTGCGCAGCTGGAGGATATAATGGGCTCCACGGAGCTGTTATCCATAGACCATGTACCGGAAAGTCTGGCCATCGTGGGCGGGGGAGTGATAGGCTGCGAGCTGGCCTGTGTGTTTAACCAGTTCGGGTCAAAGGTCACTGTTATAGGCAGGCGGGACCACCTGATACCCGGCATCGACAGAGATGTGGCCGATACCCTGGCGGTCAGTATGAGGAGCCAAGGCATAGATATCATTACCGGAGCCGCGGTGACAGGTATAGCCAAAAAAGACGGCGTCTTTACCGTCACAGCCGATACCGCCGCAGGTCAGATAGAGCATGAGGCTGCGGAGGTGATGATATCCGCCGGACGTCGGGGGAACATAGAGGGACTGGAGCCGCTGGGCCTTGAGCTGAATAGGAGCTATATTACCGTGGACGGGCATATGCGCACTAGCAAGCCCCATATCTATGCCATAGGTGACGTGACCGGCAAGATACAGCTGGCCCATGTGGCCTCCGCTCAGGGTATAGCGGCGGCGGAGAATATTGCGGGCATGGATTCAACGGTGGATTACTCGCTGGTGCCCAGCTGCATATTTACCATGCCGGAAATAGGCGCCATAGGCTGCACTGAGGAGCGGGCGGTCAAGGAGGGTCTGGACTTTGGCGTGGGCAAGTTCCCCATGGCGGCCTGCGGCAGAGCCAGGACTATAGGCGAGACTGACGGCTTCACAAAGCTGGTATTTGACAAATCCACCGGGCGAGTGCTTGGCGCCGCCGTCATCGGCCCTCACGCTACCGAGATAATCGGCGAGCTGGGTTATATCGTCACCACCGGGGGAACGCTCAAGGATATAAAACGCACTATACACGGACACCCCACAGTTACCGAGACAATCAAAGAGGCGGCGCACGTTGCGCTGGGCGAGCCAATATCCATATGAGGCAAAAAAACCTGCATCACTTTCCATATCGGAAGGTGATGCAGGTTTTGCTTACTCGGTTCAGTCGAACACAGGTGCGCGCTTTTCTAAAAAGGCGGTCATGCCCTCGGCCTTGTCTTTTGTGGCAAAGGCCAGACCAAAGCACTCGGCCTCAAGGGTGAGTCCGCTGTCCAAATCGGTGTCCAGACCTGTTTCGATGCAGGACTTGGCCAGAGATATGGCATATCCGCTTTTGGATATAATAGTCTCCGCCAGAGCCATGCACTCGTCCATAAGCGAAGCCGCCGGTACAACCTTGTTTACAAGACCGATGCGGAAGGCCTCCTCCGCCTTGATACGCCGACAACTGAAGATAAGCTCCTTGGCTCTGCCCTTGCCCACCAGCCGGGCAAGACGCTGGGTGCCGCCGAATCCGGGGGGTATACCCAGCCCGCATTCCGGCTGGCCGAAGCTGGCATTCTCCGCGGCGATGCGAATATCGCAGGCCATAGCCAGCTCACAGCCGCCGCCTAATGCGTAGCCGTTGACGGCGGCTATGCTTACCTTGTCCATCTTCTCAAGCCGTCCGAAGGCCTCATCCGCCAGCCTTGCCATGGCACGGCCCTGAGCGGCGGAGGCGTTGACCATCTCTGAAATATCCGCTCCCGCCACAAAGGACTTCTCCCCGGCGCCGGTTATTATTACGACCCTCAAGGCCGGGTCGCTGCCTATGACCTTAAAGCAGCAGTCCAATTCCGCCAGTGTTGCGCTGTTCAGCGCATTCAGGGATTTGGGGTTGCTTACCGTTACCACGGCCACTTTGTCCTTGACTTCATACGTCAGATGCTCGTACAATTAAAACACCTCCTTAATTCATCCTGGATCTCAGTTCCTCAACAAGCGCCGGAATCAGCTCCCGGTAATCGGCCACAATGCCGTATTTAGATATATCGAAAATAGCTGCGTCCCGGTCCTGATTTATGGCGACAATGCACTTGGACTTTTGCATACCTAACTGGTACTGTACGGAGCCGGAGACAGCCACATTCAGTATAAGCTCCGGCGCTGCCGTGACGCCGCTCTGGCCTATCTGCCGACTGTGAGGCAGCCAGCCCTTATCCACCAACGGCCTTGAACAGCCCAACTGCCCGCCCAGCAGGGAAGCCAGCTCCTCCAATGCGGAAAGCTCCTCCTGAGATTTCAGACCCCGGCCGCCGGCCACGATCACCGACGCCTTATCCAGCGCCGGGCCGCTGCTCTCCGCCTGGCCAAAGCTCAGCACCTCATAATCCGTGTCCGGCTCCATTTCCATGGGTTCGCGTATAAGCAGTCCCTCGGCGTGCGGCTTCCTCTCCATGGGACTGAACATCCTTGGGTGTACCGTTGCCATTTGGGGGCGGGCCTCCGGTATTGTGATACGTGCGAAAAAGCGACCGCCGTAGGCCGGGGTGGTCTGGAAAAACACGCCGTCCTCATCATAACCCAGGTCAATGGCGTCGGCTGTGAGCCCGATACCCAGTGATGCCATTACTCTTGGGGCCAAATCGCGGCCCTGGGGAGTTGCCCCATACAGAAGAATGGAGGGCTTATACTTATTTACAAGCTGTGTCAGGGCTTTCTCATAGGGACGGGCGCTGTACTCTCTCAGGGCCTCGCTCTCGCATAGTATGACCTGCTCCGCGCCGTACTCAAAGAGCGTACGGGCCAGCGGCGCCGTGCCATAGCCCATAAGCACGGCGGTCACAACGTTGTCTCCGCCCCGCTTAAGCTCTGCGGCCTTGCCCAGAAGCTCCAGCACAGTTGACTCTATCGCTCCGTCCCGCTGCTCGGCAAAGACCCATATGCCGCTGTATTCCTCTCTGTTCATGATCAGCCTCCGCATATAAGCCGCTCTGCCGCCAGAGCGTCCGCCAAAGCCGCGGCCATTTCCGCCGGGCTTCCGGTGAAATACACTGTTTTCGCCGAAGCCTTCTCCGGCTGGAACAGCTCTTTGGTGCGTGAGGGCGAGCCTGCGGCACCTACCCTGTGGGGCTCGCAGCCCAAGGCCTCGGCGTCCCACACTGTCAGGGGCTTCTTCTGCGCCTTCATTATGTTTATAGGTGTGGCGTACCGGGGCTTGTTTATCTCCCCGCAAACCGTCACCGCTGCGGGCAGCTTTGCCCTGACCAGCTGGAAGCTGTCGCCCAGATCCCGTCGGCAGTATACCCAGCCCTCCCTCAGCTCGATGGAGGAGGCCAGAGTTATCTGCGGTATACCAAGCTGGGCTGCGGTGGCGGGGCCGGTTTGCGCGGTGTCCCCGTCAATGGCGTGTCGGCCGAACAGCAGCAGGTCATAATCGCCTATCTTCTCAGCAGCCTTAGCCAAAGTATATGAGGTAGCCAGCGTATCTGCGCCGCCGAAAGCCCTGTCGCTGAGCAGGTAGGCCTCATCGCAGCCCATACCCAGCGCTTTTTTCAGCGCCTCCTTCGACTGCGGCGGGCCCATGCTGACTGCGGCCACAGTACCGCCGTGGGCGGCTTTGAGCTGAAGCGCCGCCTCTATCGCGTTTGCGTCAAGGGGATTCAGTATGCTTTTAACTCCCTCACGGCGCAGATTACCGGTCTTTGGGTTCAGCTCCACGTCGTCGGTCTCCGGCACCTGCTTGACAAAGACAAGTATCTTCATGGCTCAGTGCTCACTTCACACCCATGTAGCCGGATATGACCATCTTCTGCACCTCACTGGTGCCCTCGTATATCTCGGTGATCTTGGCGTCCCGCATCATGCGCTCTACAGGATAATCGTTGCAGTAGCCGTAGCCGCCGAAGAGCTGCACCGCCCGGTTGGTGACATAGGAGGCAGTCTCTGCGGCAAAGAGCTTTGCCATTGCGGCCAGATGTGAGTATCTCTCGCCGGCGTCAATGGCGGCGGCTGCCCGCCACACCAGAAGCCGGGCTGCATCGGTCCGGGTCTGCATATCCGCCAGAGTGAACTGCGTGTTCTGGAACTGGGAGATGCGCTTGCCGAACTGGATGCGCTCCGCTGTGTATTTCACTGCCTCGTCTATGGCGCCCTGGGCGATGCCCACTGCCTGGGCCGCCACGCCCACGCGGCCGCCGTCCAGAGTGGCCATGGCTATCTTGAAGCCCTTGCCCTCGTCGGAAAGCCTGTTTTCCACGGGCACCTTTACGTTGTCGAATATCAGCTCGCAGGCGGAGGAGGCGTGGAGCCCCATCTTCTTTTCTGACTTGCCTATGCTGAAGCCCTCCATACCCCGCTCGAGAATAAATGCGGAAATGCCCTTGGTGCCCTGCTCCTTGTCGGTCATGGCGAAGATAACGAAAACATCGGCCGCGCCGGCGTTTGTAATAAATATCTTGCTGCCATTGAGCACGTAGCAGCCGTCCTTCAGCACAGCGGTGGACTTCTGCATGGAAGCGTCGGTACCGGCGCTGGGCTCGGTGAGCGCGAAGGCGCCCAGCTTTTGCCCGGAGGCCAGAGGTATCAGATACTTCTGCTTCTGCTCCTCCGTGCCGAACTTGTATATGGGCCAGCAGCACAGTGAGGTATGAACGGAGGCTATGATTGCGGTGCTGGCGCAGCATTTTGCCAGCTCCTCGATTGCCAGTACATAGGCCAACTGGTCGGTGCCGCTGCCGCCGTATACCTCGGGATAGGGCAGGCCCATCATACCCATGCCCCCCAGCTTTTCCACGGTCTCCGTGGGGAAGCGGCCTGTTTCGTCCAGCTCTTTGGCCAGTTGCTTTACCTCGCTTTCGGCAAACTCCCTGAAGGAGGCCTGAAGCTCAAGATGCTCGGTGTCCAAAGTAAACATACGGTTCGTCCTTTCTGTTCTTGTATTAAGCGTTCATTACTTGCCCAGAAACAGCTCCGGCTGCTCCAGATACTCTTTCATGGTCCTCATGATGGAGCCCACCTCGCCGCCGTCGAACACCCGGTGGTCATAGGTCACTGACAGCACCATGCGGGTCCGAATGCATATCTGACCCTCCCAAACCGCCGGCTTTTCCACACAGCGGCCAAATCCAAGTATGCAGGACTGGGGAGAGGGGAGTATGGGGTTAAAGTTGTCCACAGGAAAGATGCCCATATTGGTGAGAGTAAAGGTACCGCCGGTCTGGTCGTAGGCGGTGAGCTTTCTGTCCCTGGCCCGTACCGTCACGTCGCGCAAAGCGCGGCTCAGCTCCAGCAGATCCATCCTGTCCGCGTCGTGGACTACCGGTGATGTGAGGCCGTAATCCGTGGCCACAGCGGTGCAGAGGTTTACGTAGGGATAGCTGATTATCTCGGTCTCCCCGAAGCTGGCGTTGGCCAGCGGATGGGTGCGCAGCATACGCACGGCGGCAAAGCTCAGCAGGTCGTTCACGGATATCTTCACGCCCAGCTGCTCTTTGCACAGCACCAGACTTTTGCGCACAGCCATCAGCTCCGTCACGTCTACCTCCACGGAGTCCGAGGTCTGGGCCATGCTCCTAAGGCTGTTGAACATATTGACAGCTATGGCCTTGCGTATGGGCGTCAGCGGAATACGTACCGGCTCCCGGTTTTCCGGCTGGACTGCGGGCAGGGGCTTATCTGCCGCGTCCAGCACCGCCTTGCTCCTGACAGGCCCGTCTTCCAGCAGCGGCTCCAGCGCAACGCCCTTCTCCTTTGCCAGACGGCGGGCGTAGGGCGTGGCGGCCACCAGACCGCGTATTACATAGTCTCCGCTGCCGCCGCATTCGGGCTGAGGCGCCGGGGCGGGCACAGCCGCCTTGACCTCGGGGACTGCCGCTGCGGCTGCCGGAGTCGCAATCGCGGGGGCGTCCGGGAGCGTTTCGTCCGCCTGACCGATATAGCCGATGGTCTGCAAAACCGGTACAGTGGTGTCGTCGCCGATAAGCTTTTTCAGAAGGATGCCGGTGGCCGGGGCCTCAGCCTCCATGGTTATCTTATCGGTCTCTATCTCCATGATGGGCTCGTCCAGCTCTACCGGGTCGCCCTCTTCTTTCAGCCAGCGGATAAGCCGGCCTTCCTTCATGTCCATGCCCGCCTTGGGCATAAATATCTCTGTCATAAGTCTTTCCTCCTGAAGCGCTGTCAGAACAGGCTCTTGACCTGGGCGATTATCTTGTCCGGCGTTGGGAAGGTCTCCCGCTCCAAATTGGGGTTAAAGGGGATGGGGCAGCTTAGAGCTCCCAGTCGGCGGATAGGCGCGTCCAGGAAATAGAAGGCCTCACTGTCGGCTATCTGCCCGGCCAGCTCGCCGCCAAAGCCGCCGAACTGAACGGCCTCATGCACTATAAGTACATGGTGTGTCTTTTTAACGGACTCTATTATTGTGTCCGTATCCAGAGGAACCAGAGTACGCAGGTCTATGACCTCAACGTCTATACCCTCGGCGGCCAGCTTCTCCGCCGCCTCCAGACTGAACTGGACCATGCGCCCGTAGGTGACTATGGTGCAGTCAACACCGGTGCGCTTCACGTCGGCAACGCCAAAGGGCAGGGTGTATTCCTCCTCGGGTATCATGCCCTTTGTACGGTACAGGGTTTTCTGCTCGAGAAACATTACCGGGTTATCGTCCCGAATTGCGGTTTTCAGCAGGCCCTTGGCGTCGTAGGGAGTGGAGGGAATGACCACCTTAAGTCCCGGGAAATGGGCCAGACAGGCCTCAAGACTCTGGGAATGCTGGGCGGCGGCGCCTGTGCCGGCACCGGAGGGCGTACGCATTACCATGGGCACCTTGACCTTTCCGCCGAACATAAAGCGCATTTTGGGCGCCTCGTTTACCAGCTCGTCAAAGCACACGCACATGAAGTCGGAGAACATCAGCTCCACTATGGGCCTCATGCCCGCCATAGCGGCGCCAATGGCGGCGCCCACATAGGACTGCTCCGCTATGGGGGTGTTCATTATCCGCTCCTTGCCGAACTCCTCCAGCATACCTCGAGATACGCCGAAGGCACCGCAGTACTCGGCGATATCCTCACCCATCATAAATACATTCTCGTCCCGGCGCATCTCCTCGCTCATGGCCTCATTTATTGCCTGAGCATATGTAATCTCTTTCATCACAGTCACTCCTTACGCGTAAACATCGTTCAGCAGGTCCTCAAGCCTTGGCTCGGGGCTGCTGCGGGCGAATTCCTCCGCCTCGTCAATGTCTTTTACGGCCTGAGCCTCTATGGCGTCAAGCTCAGCTTCTGAGGCCAGACCCTTATTCAGCAGATACTTGCGGAAAGCCTTGATGGGGTCCTTCTTTTTCCAGGACTCTATTTCGTCCTTGCTGCGGTAGAGATTACCGTCGCTCTTGGAGTGTCCGGAAATGCGGTAGGTGTTTTCCACCACCAGCATGGGCCCGTTGCCGGAGGCCACAT
Source organism: uncultured Oscillospiraceae bacterium (assembly GCA_964430345.1). GTDB lineage: Bacteria > Bacillota > Clostridia > Oscillospirales > Oscillospiraceae > Limivicinus. The sequence continues at coordinate 70,742 of CAYSFK010000001.1, forward strand.
ACTCTCTGGCTTCCTTCACGGCGCGGTATACCTCCAGCACGTCGTTGCCGTTGACGGTGCGGGAGGGCATGGCGAAGGGGTAGGCCCGCTTGGAGATATCCGTATCCTTCATGGCTTCGGTTATGGGGGTGGACATACCGTAGGTATTGTTTACACAGACGAACAGCGTGGGCAGATTCCACACAGCGGCCAGGTTCATGGCCTCCCAGGTTGCGCCTTCGTTGGAGGTGCCGTCGCCGAAAAACACAACCGATACCCTGTCCTTCTCGCCTCGCTTCTTGGTGGCAAGAGCTGTGCCGTTGCACATTACGGCGCTGGCGCCCAGAACCCCGTCCGCGCCGAAGTAATGGATGTCCGGGTCGGCAATATGCATGGAGCCGCCCTTACCCTTACATACGCCGGTCTCCTTGGCCAGTATTTCGGCCATCATGTATTTCACATCGATTCCCTTGGCTATGGCCTGAGCGTGGCCACGGTGGGTGCCGAAAACGTAATCCCTCGGCTTCAGCGCTGCGATGGTTCCGGCGCTGGTGGCCTCCTCGCCTATACCCAGATGGGTGGTGCCGTGCACCAGGCCCTTGGAGAACAGCCACTGTACGTGCTCCTCAAATCTGCGGCCCAGGTTCATATTCCTGTACATGGTGAGCATCAGCTCCCTGCCGGGCTCCTCCGCTGCCGCGGCAGCGGGCTTATTCACAGTTTTCCTTGTCAAGCTAACAACTCCTTTTCTCGCTTTCTAAACTTTCCGCGCCCATTATTGTCCTGTCGCGGAATAACAGACATAAAAACAAACCTTGCTCCATAATAGTAACACCCGTTAGAACAGATGTCAACTAGAAGCAAGGCTGTTTTTAAAAATAATTAAATCAGAAACAGGAAAAGAAAGGATTATTCCGGCAGCTGATAGTTTTCTATAAGGTTCATGACCTGCTGGGCGGTGTTTTCGTCGGTGACGAAATAATGGATGGTCTTTGTGCGCAAAGCGGCGATAATAGCCAGAACCTTACTGCTGCCCACAGCCATGGCAAGTACGTTCTTTGCGTTCAGCAGATTGTCGGCGGTGATGCCTATGAGCTTGCGGTTGAAGTCGTTGTCGATAAACTCTCCTCGTATGTTTATCCTTCTGGCGCAGATGTCGCCGATCGCCATTTCCGGACAGCGGCAGACCTCATCCAGCATACTTTGACAATTGGTAAAAAACTTGCGTTTGCCCTCCCGATCGGTGCTGCGGCCAATGCCTATGACCGCATAGTCCAGATGCTGCCACAGGTCAAGGATGGGCTGCATATAGGAGCTGTTGACGATGCTCTCCCTGTCCTCCATGGTGTCCACCAGACCCGGCGAGTATATGAATATGGGATAGCCACGCAGCTTGTCGGCAAACATCCTAATGCTTTCATTGAGCTGAAACTCATGGGTCAGCAGGGGAGAGGTGCCTACCAGCGGCACCACGGTAACATCGCACAGCGTAGTCTCGTTGGGAAAATTGCGCATGAACTCGTACAGGGTATTGCCCCAGGCCACGCCAATGGAGGAGTGGCTGCGGAAAAGCTCCGCGGCAAGGCGCACCGCCTGAGAGGTCATCACGCGCAGCAGCGCCTCCTCGTCATGAGTGCCGCTGGGCACCACTATACATTTCTTCAGTCCGAAATACTGCTCCAGACTGGCTGCAAGTTCCGCGTTGTTGACGGAGGGGTCTTTTATCTGTATATTTATGATACCCAGGCTCTTGGCTTCCGTCAGCGCCATTGAAACCGCGGAGCGCGACATTTTGAAAACCTTAGCGATACCCTCCTGGGTCATGTTCTGCTCGTAGTACATTTTGGATATCTCAACGAGCTTCTGAATATTTGCGTCGTCCATAGTCTTCTCCATAGTAATTATTATTGTGCTGCGATTATGTGAGGATTGTACCTCAAGGAGAGGCGGGCTGTCAAATAAAATTCCAAATAGATGTAAGAAAATGGCTGCTGTAAAAAGCGGCTGAGCGACTATTCTAAAGCTTGGCAAAAGCGGGCTTCCGGAATTTGTTACTTTAAAATATATTGCCTTGTGAAAAGGCTGTGCACTTTTTACAAAACATAAGTCAACGATATGTGCGATTCAACAGAAATACCGATTAAAGCAAGAATCAAGTTGACTTTTCTGCCTCTTGCTTATATTATGTGAGTGAAAGCATGACAAATGTCATGACAAAATAAAACTACAGGAGGAGAAAAATGAAGAAAGTATTCGCATTGACGCTCGCGCTGTGCATGGTGTTCGCTCTGTGCGCCTGCGGACAGCCTGCCCCTGCCGCCCCTGCCGCACCGGCTGCGGAGCCTGCCCCCGCCGCGCCTGCCGAACCCGTCGCCGAGGAACCGCTTAAGATAGCATACCTGGTGTCTGACATGAAGGAGACCTTCCATCAGGCATCCTATGAGGCGGCCAAGGAGTACGCCGCCGCCGAGTACGGCGCGGAAGTCATTGCCTTCGACGGCGCCGGTGATGCCGCCGACCAGATCGCCATGCTGGACCAGTTTGCTGCTCAGGGCATCGACATGGCCACCATGCACGTGTGGGAGAATGAGGCCGCCCTGCCCGCTTTGAAGGAGCTGCTTGAGGCCGGTGTTACCTGCGCATCCTTCTTCGGACCCATCCCCGGCTCCGGTGTTCCCGCAGTCCGCAACGATGAGGCCGGCGTATCCAAGGCCATGGGCAAAGAGCTGGCCGAAGCCTGGGTTGCCGCCAATCCCGACAAGCCCATAGTCTGCGTACAGCTTGGCTGGCCCAACCACGAGCAGGTCCGCTCCGGCCGCACAGACCCGTTTATTGAGGGCATCAAAGAAGTAGTCGGCGACGACTTTACTGACCTGGGCTGCCTTGAATCCACCGGCGGCGCCGATGACGCCAAGGCCTCCATGGCCGGTGTGCTCAACGCCAATCCCGAAGTCAACATCATCTACGCCGAGTCCGGCGGTATCTGCAAGGGCGTTCTCTCTGCTCTCCAGGATGCGGGCCGCGGAGTGCTCAACGATGACGGCAGCGCCAAGACCGAGCTGGTATGCACCTGCGACTTTGACGAGACCCAGTTCTATCAGATCTACGGCAACGATTCTCTCATAGCTTCTCTGGGCCTGTCTCCCATTGAGACCGGCAAGGCCCGTATAGATTACCTTTACCAGATCCGTAATGGCGAGATACCCCAGACATCTACCCCCGAGGCTGAGTATTTCTGCTCCGCCACCTGCATCTCCGTTGGCTCCATGAGCAAGGAAGACACTGCGGGCTGGCTCCAGAGCGAGTGCAACGTCACCCCCGACATGGGCTGAGCTGACATAAGCTGAGCCAGAGAGACCAAGGAAAGATACTTCAGATGTCGGCAGAGGAGGAGAAGAGCCTCTGCCGACATCGTACGCTGTGTAATATGGCGAAAAGTAGGGATGAAATATGACTGAAAACGTACTTGAGATTAGAGACCTGATCAAAGAATACCCCGGAGTACGGGCAATTAACAATGTCAGCTTTGAGATCAAAAGGAACACCGTTCACTGCCTGGTAGGTGAGAACGGGGCCGGCAAGTCCACGCTGATAAAAGTGCTGACCGGCGCAGTGCAGCGCAGCAGCGGTACTATTTTGCTCAACGGCTGCGACTACAGGGCCGCCAATCCCAGCGATGCCAGGAGACAGGGCATAAGCACACTGTTCCAGGAGCTGAACGTGGTTGACCAGTTCACCGTGGAGGAGAACCTGACCTTGGGCATAGAGGAGACCAGGCTGGGCTTTATTAATGCGAAGTCACAGAGCGCGGGGAAAATACTGGAGACCCTCCGGGAGCTGGACCCCTCAATCGACCCCAAGCAGCGGGTGGGTACCTTGAGCGTGGCGAAAAAGCAGATACTGGAGATAGCTAAGGCGGTGTCAAGCAACGCCGAGGTAATAATTATGGACGAGCCCACAGCCTCACTGTCTGAAACGGAGATAGAAAAGCTGTTCCAAATAGTCAAGGATCTGCGCCGTAATAACGTCACCGTTATATACATATCCCACCGGCTGGACGAGATATTCGAGCTTGCCGACTATGTGACTGTCATGAGGGACGGCAGACACATTGAGACGAAGCCCATGGGCGAGGTAAAGAGCAGGGCGGAGCTTATCCATTTGATGATAGGCAAGGTGCTGTACGAGACCTACGAAGCCCCGGAGGTCGCGCCAAGCGAACCGCTGCTGGAGGTACGGGGCCTATGCAATCGGAAACTGAAGGACATCTCCTTTGATGTGAAGAAGGGCGAGATCATAGGCTTCTACGGACTTATCGGCGCAGGGAAAACAGAGATAGCCCGTGCAATATACGGACTGGACCCCTTTCACGGAGAGATAATACTGCGCGGAAAACCGTTTTCACCCTCCCCGCCCAGATCCATTGCGTCCGGCATTGCCCTTGCCCCGGAGGAGCGGCGCACTCAGGGGCTGTTCACGATGCTTTCAATCCGCTTCAATATCCCTGTGCTGGCCATGAAAAAGATTTCCAGGCTGGGCTTTATAAGCTCGGCAAAAGACAGGGCTGTCACCAATCAGTATAAAGAGCAGCTGAACGTGGCCAGCAACTCAATCGAGAAGGAGATCGCCAAGCTCTCCGGCGGCAATCAGCAGAAGGTGGTCTTTGCAAAAAGCCTGTTCTCGGATGCTGACCTGCTGCTGCTGGACGAACCCACCAGAGGCATAGACGTTGGAGCGAAAAGCGAGATATACACGATTATTCGCAAGCTCCGCAAGGAGGGCAAGTCGGTCATAATCTTCTCCTCGGAGCTGACGGAGATAGTGAATATGTGCGACAGGATATACCTGCTGTACGACGGCGAGCTGCGCAAGACCATTGTCAACGGCGGCGAGATAGATAATCACGACATTATCCATGTTGTGACGGGAGGCGAGTGAGATGAAGATCAAAAAGGGCGGCCTTCTGAGAGGCGTAAACGACGAGACCTTTGTTATCCTTTTCATGACGCTGATAATGCTGGTGGTGTTCGGCATTGCCTGTGCCGCTGTGCCAAACTTCGGCTCGGTCAGCAACATCTTCTCAATACTGACCAACAACTGGTATCTGGTGGTGCTGGGTATCGGAGCCACATTTATCGTAAAGACCGGTAACATGGATATGTCCCTGGGCGGCATTCTGGCCATGGCCAACGTGCTGGTGGCCTGGTTCTGTCAGGGCACCAATGCCTCCAGACCACTGGACATCGGCTTTGGTATGCCCTTCTGGGAGGCCGCAGTGCTTACCGTGCTGCTGTGTACCATAATTGGCGTCATCAACGCATTTTTTATCGCAAAGCTCCATGTGGCCTCGCTTATCATCACCCTGGGCACTGGCTTTCTGGCCCGCGGCGTGGCCCAGATAATCGCCCATGGCTCTCAGCGCAGCACCAACCTGCCCGCGTCCTTCGCGGATTTGGGCAAAGGCTTTGTGGGAAACAGTCCGGTGAAGTACAGCGTGGTACTGATGCTGACCATATTGGTGATTTTCTTTATTGTAGAAAAAAAGACGGTGTTCGGCCGCACCACCTACTATGTGGGCGCCAATAAGGAAGCGGCGCGGCTGTCCGGCCTGAAGCCGGATATGCACCTGGCCTGGCTGTTTATCATAAACTCCGTGCTGGCCGCCATTGTTGGCATCATGCTGGCCTCGGAGTTCACGGCGGGCTTTGCTTCCAAGGGCGTGGGCTACGAATTCGATGCTCTGTGCGTCACCCTGCTGGGCGGCACAGCCTCCTCCGGCGGCTTTGGCTCGGTAGTGGGCGCATTCATAGGGGCGATGCTGTTTTCCATGGTCACCAACGCCTCCGGCGGTCTTCTGCTGTCACCGGGCTGGATGTACGTTCTGAAGGGCGGCGTCACGTTTTTCGCCATTATCGCCCAGCGTATCGCGCTTGACAAGCGCAAGACTTTGTCTTGAAAGGAGCGCTTAGTATGAAATGCAATGAGCTGAGAACTGGGCGCAGACTGGATGCAAAAAGAGTTGTCCAGGAAGTCTATATATACGTTTTTCTCATAGTGATAGTTCTGGCATTCTCCATGATAGGAGCGTCCAAGGGCAACAGCTGGTTTGGTAAGGGTCACTTTCTGGGCTCTGCCAGCATAATAAGCATGGCACGGCAATCGGCCCCTATAATTACTCTGGCCTGCGGCTTCACGCTGGTAATGGTAGCCGGTTACATGGATCTGTCCGTAGGCTCTGCCATGGGACTTACCCAGGTGGTATACGCCATAGTGGTCCGCGCAGGCTGCCCCTTTGGGGTGGGACTTCTAGCCGCCGTGGCCGTGGGTGTTATCTGCGGGCTTATAAACGGTGTTATCGTTGCCCGGTTTCGCATAACTCCGGTCATCGCTACTCTGGTCACCATGACCGTTTTCAAGGGCGCGGCCATATTGCTGGTGCCCGCAGGCGTGTCAGCCATAAAGAGCACGGACACATTGAAAATGCCGGAGTGGATAAGCTACTACGGGCGCAGCAAAGCCCTGTTTGGTCTGCCTCCGGCCTTCTACGCGGCGCTGCTTATCGTGCTGGTGATAGTGATAATACAGCGCAGAACGGTCATCGGCAAGTATGCCCAGGCCATAGGCGGCAACCCTGTTGCCGCGAAGCTTGCGGGAATCAACACCGTAAAGTACGTGCTGATCCTTTACGTCATAACCGGTGTACTCTCCGCTTTTGCCGGCGTGGCCCAGGCCAGCTACAACAGTCTGGGCAATCCCCTGGGAGGCAACGGCTATGAGACGGACTGCATTATTGCCGTGCTGCTGGGAGGCACTGCCTTCGAGGGCGGAGAGGGCTCGGCCTTTAAGAGCGTTATAGGTGCGCTAATCATCATCTGCATCACAACAGGAATGCTCACCGTGGTAGACGCCTATTATCAGGGCTTTGTAAAGGGCGCGGTGCTGGTTCTGGCAGTCACATTGAACAAGCTCCTTGTCCGCAGAGAATCATTGGTATAAGTCAATTTTGAGAAAGGTTGGTATTGTATGAAATATCGTGAATTAGGCAGCAGCGGCATAAAGGTCTCCGTGGTAGGTCACGGCACCTGGGCCTTAGGCAACGACTTTTTCGGAGCTGTGGAGGAGGAGCGGGGTATCCGGGCCATACATCAGTCCCTTGATCTGGGCGTCAATCTGGTGGACACTGCCGCCGCCTACGGCCAGAACTTTGAATCGGAGCTGGCAGTGGGCAAGGCTCTCAAGGGACGTCGTGACAAGGTGATACTTTCCACCAAATGCGGCGTTCACAGAATAATGGGCGAGTATGTCCGCTGTCTGTCGCCCATGGTGGTACGGCAGGAATTGGAAAACTCCCTGAGACGCCTGCAGACAGACTATATCGACGTTTACTTTATCCACTGGCCTGACATGAACTTCGGCATAGAGGGCGCCTTGGAGCTGCTGGCCGAGTTCAAGAAGGAGGGCAAAATACGCACGGCGGGCGTCTCCAACTTCAGCGTGGAGCAGATCAAGACGGCGGAGAAGCTGGCGGATATAAGCTGCGTACAGCCTCCCTGCAACCTGTTTAACCACTCCAGCTTTGACAACGGCATCATACCCTACTGCGCCGAAAAGGGCCTGGGCATCATGACCTACGGTTCCCTTGGCGGCGGCATACTGACCGGCAAGATGAAAAAGCCCATTGTCAACGGCGGCAAGGAACAGCGGGCCGGCTTCTATGATTTCTTTGAGGAGCCTACCTGGACCAACTGCAACAAGGTGCTTGATGTGCTGAGAGAGATCGCGGCAGCCCGCGGCGTTGAGGTATCCGAGGTGTCGCTGAACTGGGTACTGGCTCAAAAGGGCGTGACAACTACTCTCATGGGGCCCACGGACCCGGAGCACGCGGCCAAGAACGTCCGCTGCGCCGACTGGGAGCTGACGGCGGAGGAGCTGACGGTAATTGACGAGGCCTACGCGAAGTTCATGCTCTAATATGCTTCTGCCTTTGACAAATCGGTGTTTTTTCTGTAGAATGATTCGGAGGAATCGCGTATGTACGAAAAGGACAAGCTGGAAATAATCGCCGTAGCCAACGAGATCAAGCGTATCGGACTGGTACAGCTTACCGGCGGCAACGTTAGCGTCCGAAAGGAAAACGGCGATGTTATTGTTACCCCCTCAGGAATGCCCTATGAGAATATGACCCCCGAGCAGGTATTGGTGCTGAACAAGGCAGGGGACATCATAGAAGGGACGCTGAGGCCCTCTGTGGATACGGTGGCGCTCATGTATATATATGACCACAGGCCGGATATAAACGCCATTATCCATACGCACCAGCCCTATGCCACCGCTGTGGGCCTGCTGGGGGATGTATTCCCGGCCTGCTGCACCACAATGTGCAATGTGTGCCTGGGCTCTGTGCCGGTGGCCCCCTATTCGGCGGCGGCCAGCATGGACATGGGTGTACAGACCGTGGAACATATCGGCGACAGACGCGCTGTCATCCTCAAGCACCACGGCGTTATCGCTGTGGGTCCCGGCCTTCATGAAGCCGAGGCCGCCTGCGTATATCTGGAGGACGCGGCCAAGTGTTACCTTGCGGCTCTGGCGGCGGCGCCGGAGGGCGGGGTTGCGCTGATGAGCCCGGAGCAGGAGGCTGAGGCTGTGGAGACCCACAGACATTACGGACAAAACGGAGCGGCAACGGCGGATGAATTATCTGGAGACTCACTGCACAGACCCATTCTATAATCTGGCGGCGGAGGAATATGTTCTCAGCCGCAGGACAAAGGGCGACTGGCTCATGCTCTGGCAGAACAGCAGCGCCGTGGTAGTCGGCCTCAACCAGAACACGGAGGAGGAGATAGACCGCGGCTATGTGGAGCGCAGCAATATCAGCGTGGTCAGGCGCATGACCGGCGGCGGAGCCGTCTACCACGATTTGGGCAATCTTAATTACTCCTTCATAACCGATGCCGGGGACGCCTCCATGCACAGCATAGCGCAGCTGACCCAGCCCATATGCCGGGCCTTGAGGGAGCTGGGGGCGGACGCCGAGCTGAGCGGGCGCAACGATATCCTGGTGTCTGGGAAAAAAGTGTCCGGAACGGCAGAGCGCATTATGAACGGCCGCCTGCTGCACCACGGCTGCCTGCTGTTTGACGCAGACCTTGACGTGCTGTCCAAAGCGCTGAGGCCGGACCCGGAGAAATTCAGCTCCAAGGCCGTTAAGTCTGTCAGCGGCAGAGTAGCCAATATCCGCCCGCAGCTTGCACAGGATATGGGCATGAACGAGTTCAGGGCCTTTCTGCGCCAAAGCCTGCTGGGCGACGGCGCCACAGAGGCAAAACTGAGCGATGCTGAGGTGAGGGAGATAAAGGCGCTGGCAGACTCCAAATACCGAAGCTGGGACTGGAACTACGGCCGCGCCGCCAGCTACGGATTTAAAAGCAGAAAGCGCTTTCCCGGCGGGACGCTGGAAATAAGATTGGATGTGCGCGACGGTGTCATCGCCGAGGCTGTATTCACCGGCGATTATATGGCCCGAAGCTCCAACGAGGCTCTCCTTGCCGCAATGAAAGGGCTTCGCTTCCAGAGGGAAGCAGTAGACGCCCTATTGGACGGCTTTACACTGGATGAGTTATTCGGCGGCATCAGCCGTGAGCAGATATTGGAAACCATGTTCGGATGAGAAAACGCCTTGCGGAGCACTTTCCGCAGGGCGCGTTTATATATCAGATATCCAGCTGCGCAGTCTGAAGGAAACTGTTAAGAATCACGGCTCTTGGACAGTAATCCTTTACTGCCAGAGTTGTGGCGGGAATATAACCGTAGGGGTCGTGCTCATAAAAGGGCAGGTGAAACAGCACAATGTGCTTCGGCTCCATCCGCTCCAGTACCTCACGGTTAGCCCTTCGGCACACCCAGGTAAAGTTCAGCAGAGCCACGTCCGGCCTGAGCGCGTGTGTAAGGCCGGCGGTCTCCTCAGCCGTGGGCGAGGCGTCACCGGCAGTGAAAACACTGCGTCCGTTAAATTCCACCAGAAATCCATAATTCGACACCGCCTCGAAACCCCGCAGCTTGGCGTGGGGCAGTGGAAACCACTCCACTGTATAACCGCTGCCCTTGTATTTGCCGTGCCCGGCGTGTATGGCAGCGGGGTTAATAAGAGCCGCCTGCGGATAGCTCTTGACTGCTCTGGAGATTAGCGCTGCGGAATAGTGGTCCTTATGCTCATGGGTGACGAGCATGGCATCCGGCGGCGTCCGGTCGGTCAGGGCGAATACAGCCTCGGTCATCTCGGGGCTTAGGGAGGGAAAGAGTTCGCTTTTTATATTGTGCAGCGCGTCCAGCATGAAGCATATGTCAGATTGAAATATGACACCGGCGTTGGCTGTCAGTGTTATTTTACAGTTCATTACTTCCTCTTAAAATTCAGGGTGCGCCGCATTATGCAGCGCACCTTTTAATATTCATGTAAAAGCCTCAGTCCTCAAACTTGGGTATGAAGTCTGTGCTCAGCGACATTGCGTGGAGCCTGAGCTTCATCTGGCTGGGCTTCTTGTTGTACATGGCCGTACGCAGCTCGTCGTCCAAAACAAAGCGGTAGTAGGAGGCGCAGAACAGGTCGAACATACTGCGGTTTTTCGGCGTGAGCTTGGGCAGGTACAGCACCAGAGCCACGACCGCGCCAACGAAAAAGCTTATCACAAGATAGAGCTTGCAAAAGGCGATAACTACACCGGCTATAGCCAGACTGACCACCGCGCACACCGCCACGGATACATCTGTATATCTCTTGGCGCCGATATCGATAAGTCCCTCACCGGCGGCGCGCATTTTTTTAACGAGCGGATAGGCCGTCAGGAAATTAAAAATAAGCTGCCTGGGGAACAGATAGAACCAAAGCCAGCCCGCGAACAGCAGAGCACCCACCCACATAACCTTCATTGCCATAATTCACGACCTCCATGATAAGAGCTTTCCCGAACATAATAGCACAGCCGCAGCTGTCTTTCAAGAATAAAAATGCCCGCAGAGTCATAGGATGTCCCGAGGAAGTGAGAGCGTGGACTATGTACGACAGGAGGGCGAGCACGGCGCGTTTCAGCAGGCGCGGCTGCTGTTGCCGGAGAGCCTCAGAAACCGGCTGCCCATGGTACGGGCGGCTGACGCGGAGGAGATACGCCTGAGACTGGGCAGGCCCATGTCGCTGGTGTCCTGCGGCCAGGAGACGGAGCTGGGGAGTGGCCCCGTAAGTCGGCGGGAGGTGATGCAGGTGCTGGAGAAGGCCACAGACGCCTCCCTCCATTCAGCGGCGGAGGCCATGGCAAGAGGTTATATCACAAGAGGCGGCATACGTATCGGCCTTTGCGGCGATGCGGCGGTCACCGACGGTCAGGTCACCGGCTTTCGCAGCTTCAGTTCACTGGCCATAAGAATACCCCGCCAGTGCGTGGGCGTCTGCAATGGGATAGTGGGGGATCTGTTCACTGACGGCCCTGTCGGAGTCCTGATCATATCCCCGCCGGGGCTGGGAAAAACCACGGCCCTGCGGGAGCTTACGCGTATAGTCAGCGACAGGGGTTGGCGTACTGCGGTGGCGGACGAGCGGGGCGAGCTATCAGCCTTTTATGAGGGACAGGCCTCCTTTGACTTGGGCCGCTGCAGTGATGTGCTGGTGAACGTGCCCAAGGCGGAGGCTGCCATGATGCTGCTGAGGGGTATGAATCCAAGGCTGATCGCCATGGACGAGATAACCCAGAGAGCGGACATTCGCGCTATAGAGGAGGTCTGCGGCTGCGGTGTGGCGGTGCTGGCCAGCGCCCATGCCGGAAGTCCGGAGGACCTGAGGCGCCGTCCGCTGTACAGGGAGCTGATGGAGCTGGGCGTATTTGACTGGCTGGTCTGCATAAGCATGGAGCGGGGCACAAGGCGCTACACGCTTCAGAGGCTGAGCGCATGAGAATTGCAGGCTCACTTTTGATAGCTGTGGCCTGCCTGATATATTGCCTGCGCTTCGTCAGGCAGAGTCGTCGCAGGCTCCGGGAGCTGGATTCAGCAGCCCGGCTTCTCTCTATGATGTCGGCGGAGCTGGAGGCAAGGCTGACGCCGCTGCCGGAGCTGACCCGGCGGCTGCAGGACAGCGCGCAGGAGCCCGCAAAGGGCTTTCTCAATACGCTGTCAAAGGAATTGACCGCATTAGGTGAGAAAAGCTTTTCGGATATATGGAGAGACAGCGCACTTGATTCCTTTCCTATGCTGGAGGCGGACGAGCTGGCGGCGTTGACACAGCTTGGCTGCTGTCTGGGACGCTACGAGATAGCCAGCCAGCTTGCGGCTCTGGAGCTCTGTGCCGGGACTCTGAGAGGAAAAGCGGCGCTGTGCCGTACGGAGCTGCCGGAAAGGCGCAGGCTGCATCTGGGGCTGGCGTGCTCGGCAGCGGCGCTGCTGGTGGTTGTACTGTATTAGGAGAACTGGATGGATGTAGACCTGATATTTAAGATAGCAGCCATCGGTATACTGGTGGCTGTTTTGAACATATTACTCCAGCGCTCCGGCAGGGAGGAGCAGGCACTGATGACCACCATAACGGCGCTGGTGGTGGTGCTGATGGTGGTGGTGCAGAAGATAAGCGAGCTGT
>CAYSFK010000002.1:0-51444 GCA_964430345.1 uncultured Oscillospiraceae bacterium
AGAGCATAGAGGCTATGCAGCTTATGAAGCTCAACGCCCTGCTCTCAAGGGAAAAACAGCGGGCAGGCTTTTATAAAAACCTGCCCGCCCGCTTGCGTTCTCTGGAGGAATTGAGTTCCCTGCCCTTCACCACAGAGGCGGAGCTGTCAACGCGGGGCGGGACTATGCTGCTGCTGTCCACCGGGGAGACGGAGCGGGTCATCTCCGACGCCACCAGCGGCACCACCGGCAGCGCAAAGCGGGTGTTTTACACCAAGGGCGATTTGGAAAACACCGTAGGCCTCTTTATGGCGGGGCTGGGAGAGCTGGTATTTCCCGGGGACAGAGTGATGATATGTATGCCCTTCTCCGGCTCTGACGGGCTGGGGGAGCTGATATGCCGCGCCATAGAGGGCCTTGGCGCGCAGCCGCTGCGGCTTGGGCCGGGACTGAGCTACGGGGAGTACGGGACAGTTCTGGACCGAGACAGGCCGGTCTGCTTTGTGGGTATGCCGGTACAGCTTCTGTCCCTGCTGCGCTTTTGCGGCAGAGGCAGCCTGAAAAGGGCGCTGGTCAGCGGCGACGCCTGCCCCGGCCCGGTGATAAGCGAGTGCGAGCGGCTGTTGGGGAGCGCGCTCTTTCCCCACTACGGCAGCCGGGAAATGGCTCTGGGCGGGGCTATATGCTGTCAGGCCCACGAGGGTATGCATCTGCGGGAGAATCACGTGATCGCCGAGATAGTGGACGAGAGCGGGAAGCCCCTGCCAGACGGCGAGACGGGAGAGCTTATTATAACCACCATAGGAATGGAGGCACAGCCTCTTATTCGCTATCGCACCGGGGACTATACCCGCATTCTGCCGGAGCACTGCTCCTGCGGCAGCGCCGTAACAAGGCTGGACTATGTGACAAGGCATGGCGAGGCGGGAGAGATGGCACGGCTGGACAGCCTGCTGTTTTCCCTGCCGGAGCTTATAGACTATCGGGCTGAGCGCCGGGACAGCGGGCTTTACATTGAGGCGCTGAGCCTTGGGGGACTGAGCGCGGAGAGTATAAAAGCTCTCTGCCCGGAAGCGCGGCACATAGAGCTGCGCCCTGCCACCGATGATGACAGGGCGCTGTATAAGGGCAAGCGGCGGATAGAATAGTTATCTTTGTATCTGGGTGCGTACCTCATCCCCGCCCAGAAAGAACAGGGCCAGAGCGCCGGGGCCAACGTGGGAGCCGGTGACCGGCTCATACTGCACTGTCAGCAGCTTTTTCGGCGGCCGGGGCGTTTGACTGAGCAGCGACTCCAGCAGCGCCGCGTCCTCACGGCAGCCGGCATGGGCTATGCCCACCAGCTCCGAGCCGCCGGTGCCGAGATAGGCGGTGTAGCATTCCGCCAGCGCTTCGATGGAACGCCTTCTTCCGCGCACCTTGCGCACAGCCACTATCTTCCCCTCCTCGTTGCCGATGAGCAGGGGCTTTATATGCAGCACTGTGCCCACTATGGCGGAGATATTGGACAGCCGCCCGCCACGGCGCAGATGCATAAGGTCGTCCACGGTGAACACCTGACACATACACTGGCTCATGCGCCTGAGCTTCTCCGCCGCCTGGGCGACTGACGCGCCGGTGTCCCGCAACTGTGCCGCCCGCAGGGCGACGATGCCCTCTCCCAGAGAGGCGGACAGGGTGTCCACCAGTTCTATGCAGCGCTGTGGGTATTCCTCCCTCAGCTCCGCCGCCGCCGAGAACGCGGAGGCGCAGGAGCCGCTGATGCCCGAGGACATACTGACGAAAAGCACGTCCAGTCCCGCGTCCAGCGCCGGGCGAAAGGCCTCCACATACTGCCCCGGCGTGACCTGGGAGGTGGTCACCGCCACGCCGCCACGGATGCTGTTGTAAAAGGCGTCGCCGTCAAAGGCGCTTTCATCCGGGTCCAGGCATTGACGCTGGCCCTCGGGGCTGTTGTAGGAAAAGGGAATTACCTCAAGGCCCAGCTCCGTCGCCATTGCCAGAGGGAGATTGGCCGAGGTGTCCGTAAATATTTTGAAGCTCATAGCTTACCTCCGGGTCTGATATGCTCACAGCATACGCCCAGCCGGGGCCCACAGGCAAGCTACTTTATCGGCGGCAGACTATACTGCCCTCTCCGGCTAATAGAATTACAAGAAAAAGGATTCTACCGTGAGTAGAATCCTTGAGCTGAACAAGAAGTGTATTCAGCTTGAGGGTAAACTTATACACAGACGACAGGTTTGTCCGCAGTCTCAGGCTTCTACTCGTGGTAGAATTCTAAGACTGCGGATTTGCATTTACTGCGCGCAAAACACGTCTATAGTGCAGCTTTTTCCGCCGCTTTCGGCGGTAAGCTTCGCTGCTGACGTGACGGCGGAAACCGTACAGCTGCCGTCGGCGTTGGACACCAAGGACAGCGCCGCGTCGTCGGTGACGCTCCACTTGACGTCCGTAAGAATCAAACCGGTCGTCGTGTCATAAAGACAGAGGGTAACAGAGTCGACACCCGCGAGCACCGTGATGTCGAGAAAAGCCGGAGAGTAGTTGAAGCCCTCGGCGGTGTCATTGCGGGTGCATATCACCAGCTCGGCCAGGGGCAGCTCCAGATTCTCCGCCATTCTTCTGCCTAGCTCGTCCACCGCCGTCCACTCCACCGGGTTGCCGTCCTCCAGCCTGTAGGCGCCGTTATTCAGCTCAGCGCCGTTATACTTCACTGTGCCGGGGTTATTGAAATAGAGCTCCGGGGTGGCGCAGTCGTGGATATCGCAGTTTTCAAAGCTGAGCCCGGGACAGTCATTGACGTTCACTGCGCCCTGACTGCAGTCATATATCTCCGTGCCTGTCACGGTCATGTCCTCGCTACTGTCGGCAGCAATGCCCAGTATGCCGCAGCCGAACAGCGAGCAGTTTTCTATTCGGGCTCTGTCACAGTCAGAGAAGTAGAGAACGCCGCCGGCACAGGCTCCCGGCTCCTGGGTGTGTCCGGCGGTAAAGCCGGAGAGAGTCAAATCGTCGCAGCCCAGGAAGCTGATAACGTCCACATAGCGGGGCACAGCGGAGACGGTGGCCTTGTCCGGGCCTCCGGCCATGAGGGTAAGGCCGTCCACATCGGTTATGTTCAGCGCAGGCCCGTCATAGGTCTGAGTCCAGCAGTACCAGTCGCCTACATAGTTGCCGTAGTTTGCGGCGGCGGAGAGGTCATACACCCCATCCTCCAGATATATCTTGGCGTTGGGGGCGATGGCCGACAGCAGCTCGTCCACGGAGCTGACGTGTACGGCCCCGTCCTCGGAGACGGTGGGAGCGGCAACGGCGGGCTTTTCCTCGGGCTTTGCGCTCCAGCTCACGTCGTCGGAAAGCTTCATTGCGGAAAGGGCCTTAACGTCCAGCTCAGCGCCGTCGGGAGAGACGCACGGCACAGAATCCTCAGTGCCGTCGTAGCGGGGGCCGTACCAGTAGGTGCAGACGTTATCCAGCAGATAGCAGCCCTCCAGAGTCACAGGCTTTCCTATGACAGTGAACATACACTGCTCAAAGCTGTTCTGCTCCACATCCACCGCGCCCATATATATCCCGGAGCTGTAGCTGCTGAGCAGGAGGCGGGGGGCGGTGCAGCGGCTAACCTCGCTGTTTATCACGGCACACTGGCTGCTGCTGACAAATTCAAAGAGGGCGTTATAGGTACTGCAGTCGTCTATCTCGCAGTCGTCAAAGAGCACGTCCCGACAGGATTCTATGTAGGCCGCGCCGTAGCTGCAGTCGTAGATATGGCTGTCCGTCACATGGAGGGTGCGGCAATGCGCGGCCTGAACGCCCATGATGCCGCAGCCGAACAGCTCACAGTCGTTTATAAGTACGTTTTCGCAGTTGTCGAAGTTCAGCACACCTCCGGCGCACTGCCCCGGCTCCTGGGTATGGCCCAGGGTCAGGTCCTCAAGAACGATGTTGCTGCAGCTGTCGAAGTACAGCACATCGGCGTAGCGGGGCACGGCGGATATGGTGACCTCCGCGTCCTCGGCGGCCTTCAGGGTCAGGCCGCTGACGCCGTTGAGCGAAAGCTCCGGCCCGTCATAGCTCTCCACCCAGCTGTAATACTCGCCGCCGGTCTTGCCGTAATCCGCGGCCTTGCTCAAATCATACAGCCCGGAGGCGAGGACAACGGTGGTATCCGGGGCGATGGCGGCAAGAAGCTCGTCCACCGTGCTGACCGTCACTGTGCCGTCGGCAGTCTTGACAGGGGCGGAGGTTGACGCAGCCGCAGCCGGAGTATCGGAGGCGGGGGCGGCGGTCTGAGGCCCGGCCACCGCTCCGCAGCCGCAAAGCGCCAAAAGCGCGATACAGAGCGTTATCGCCGTCAGTCTTTTTATCATCTGCATTGTTTTATCCAGCCTTTCTGTTTGCCCTGCTCCCGGTCTGAGGCGGGAGAGGTATTGCATGAATACGATTAATTAGACTGGCTTTTCATGAAAAATGTTCCAGCTTACTGAATATTCATATACTCGTCGTAGCTGCAGGCCCGGTCGATAACGCCGGTATCGGTGAGCTCTATGATGCGGTTGGCCACTGTCTGGGTGAGCTGGTGGTCGTGGCAGGCAAAGAGCACATTGTACTTAAAGGCCGCAAGCCCGCTGTTCAGGGCGGCGATGCTCTCCAGGTCCAGATGGTTGGTGGGCTGGTCCAGCACAAGGAAGTTTGCCCCGGAGAGCATCATCCTTGACAGCATACAGCGCACACGCTCACCGCCGGAGAGCACCTTCACCGGCTTATACACATCGTCCCCGGAAAAGAGCATACGACCCAGAAAGGTGCGCAGATAGCTCTCCCGCTTGTCCTCGGAGAACTGACGCATCCACTCGATAAGGTCCAGCTCGCAGCCGTCGAAAAACGCGCCGTTGTCCTTGGGGAAGCTGGCAGGCTCGATGGATGCGCCCCACTTCACCTCGCCGCTGTCCGGCTCCTCCTCGCCGGTGATTATCCGCAGCAGCATGGTGACCGCAAGCTCGTTTTTGCCCACCACGGCTATCTTGTCCTCACGGCCTACGGAGAAGCTGACCTTATTCAAAAGCTGCACACCGTCCACGGTCTTGCATACGTCGGTGACGAACAGCCTGTCCTTGCCCGGCTCCCGCTCAGCCTTGAAGCCCACCCAGGGATAACGCCGACCGGAGGCGGGCAGTTCCTCCACGGTTATCTTATCCAGCAGCCGCCGCCTTGAAGTGGCCTGCCGGGACTTGGAGGCGTTGGCGGAGAAGCGGGCGATAAAGGTCTGCAGCTCGGCGATCTTCTGCTCCGCCTTTTTATTCTGCTCCTTCAGCAGCTTCTGAATGAGCTGGCTGGACTCGTACCAGAAATCGTAGTTGCCCACATACATCTTTATCTTGCCGTAGTCAATGTCCACGATATGGGTGCAGACATTATTGAGAAAGTACCGGTCATGGCTCACCACCAGCACGGTGCCCTCGAAATCCATAAGGAAATCCTCCAGCCACACCACGCTGGCCAAATCCAGGTTATTGGTGGGCTCGTCCAGCAGCACCACGTCCGGGTGCCCGAAAAGAGCCTGGGCCAGCAGCACCTTCACCTTCAGCCGGGGGTCCAGCTCGCCCATCAGGGCGCCGTGCAAAGCGGTCTCCACCCCCAGGCCCTGGAGCAGACGCCCGGCCTCGCTCTCGCTCTCCCAGCCGCCCAGCTCCGCAAACTCCTCCTCCAGCTCCGCCGCGCGAACGCCGTCCTCGTCGCTGAAATCCGGCTTATCGTATATGGCGTCCTTCTCGCGGCCGCAGTCGTACAGCCGCCGGTTGCCCATGATGACCGTGTCCAGGGCGGAATACCCGTCAAACATAC
Organism: uncultured Oscillospiraceae bacterium; assembly: GCA_964430345.1. GTDB lineage: Bacteria > Bacillota > Clostridia > Oscillospirales > Oscillospiraceae > Limivicinus. The sequence goes on from CAYSFK010000002.1 coordinate 5,827, forward strand.
TCTGGTTCTGCCGCAGGACGGACATCCTCTGCCCCGGGTCAAGGGTGACGCTGCCGCCGGTGGGCTCCAGCTCGCCGGAAAGGATTTTAATAAAGGTAGATTTGCCCGCGCCGTTGGCGCCGATGATGCCGTAGCAGCAGCCGCCGGTGAACTGGAGGTCCACCCGGGAAAACAGCACCGAGGGCCCGAACTGCATGGATAGGTCGTTTACAGACAGCATTATTTTTACTCCGTTCAATGATATGGGAAAAGTATAAGCCAGGGAGCCGCCCCTGTCAATGCCCGCCCTATTCTTGTCCACGGGACCGGCGCATATACTTACTCAGGTGAAAAACAGCCATCGCCGGCGAGCGGGCAAGTTTTTGTTGAATATTATTAATTCACTCGTTTATTTTGTAACAATACGGCTCATTTTTGTTGAATACGTCAAAAGCCTGTTGCAATGCGCTATTTCTTGTGGTATACTGTTGTCAGTTTGTGGAGTCGGGGAGTTGCGACCCCGATGCGGCAAAGTAATATTATTTGGAGGGAAAAGAAAAGTGTATGCATTAATTGCGGCTGTCCCAATTCTTGTCACCATCGTTCTGATGATAGGCTTTAACTGGGGAGCAAAGAAAGCCCTGCCTTTGGCCTGGGCTCTGGCTGCGGTCATAGCTCTGCTTGTGTGGAAGCAGAACTGGCTGGCCACGGCTGCCTACTCACTGCAGGGCGCCCTTGACTCCATCGGCACTCTGGTCATAATCTTCGGCGCTATCCTTATCATGAACACCCTGAAGCACTCCGGCGCGGTGGTCGCCATTCAGCGCGTGTTCAAGACCATCTCGCCGGACCGCCGTGTCCAGGCCGTCATAGTCGGCTTCATCTTCGGCGCGTTCATCGAGGGCGCCGCCGGCTTCGGCACTCCCGCTGCTCTGGCCGCCCCGCTGCTGATAAGCCTGGGCTTCCCGCCGCTCTGCTCGGCCATAGTCGCCCTTATCTACAACAGCGTTCCCGTGTCCTACGGCGCTGTGGGTACGCCCACCAACACCGCCGCCACAGTCGTGAAGGCACAGGTGGAGTCCCTTGGCGGAGACGCCGAGGTGTTCCGTATGGCTCTGTCCAAGTACACCGCCATCGGCCACTCCGTGGCTTGTCTGTTCATTATCTTCATAGGCGTTTTCGTAATGTGCAAGCTCTTCGGCAAGGAAAAGAAAGGCTCCGACGCTTTTGCCGTCCTGCCCTTCTGCCTGTTCACCGCCGTGGTGTTCGACGTGTTCTACCTGCTGTTCGCCATAGTGTTCGGGCCTGAGTTCCCGTCTCTTATCGGCGCTATCTGCACCCTGTTCATCGTCATCTTCACCTCCCGCAAGGGCTTCCTCATGCCTAAGAAGGTGTGGGACTTCGCCGAGAAATCCGCCTGGGACGAGAGCTGGCTCTCCACCCAGACCGTCAAGGAAGACGTTGACAACGGCATGAGCACCATCCGCGCATGGGTGCCCTACCTGCTCATCGCCGGCCTGCTGGTCGCCACCCGTCTGCTCCAGAAATTTGCCCCCGCCAACACCATTTGGGACTATCTGAAAACCGGCGCCGGCATGACCATCAAGATACCCAACATTCTTGGCCTTGAGGGCTGCAACTGGGCATGGAACTGGGGCTGGTGCCCGGGCATAGTTCCCTTCCTGCTAATCTGCCTTATCACCTTCTGGATACATAAGATGCCCGGCGCAAAGATAAAAGAGACCTTTAAGGACACTTGGGATCAGGTTCAGGGCGCATTCATCGCCATCATCTTCGGCGTGGCCATGGTCGCCATCTACAAGAACACCACCGTTATGGCGAACCTGCCCGAGGGTCTTGTGGCTATGGACGCCGCTCTGGGCGAGACCAGCCATCCCTCCATGCTGCTGTGCATGGCCAAGGCTCTGGCGGATCTGTTCCAGGGTATCTACTTCATCATCGCCCCCATCATCGGTGTGCTGGGCGCGTTCATGTCCGGCTCCAACACCGTCTCCAACACCCTGTTCGCCTCCCTGCAGTTTGAGACGGCCACTCTGGTCAACATGAGCCCGGTCATCATCGTGGCCCTGCAGAGCATCGGCGGCGCCGCCGGCAACATGATCTGCGTGAACAACGTGGTCTCTGCCTGCGCCACCACCGGCACCCTGGGCAACGAGGGCAAGATAATCAAGACCAACGCGCTCCCCTGCCTTATCTACTGCCTTATCACCGTAGTCGTCCTGGGCATCCTGCTGGGCGTCGGCGCAGACCCCGGCGGATTCCTGGCCATGTACAAGGGCTGAACCAAATAATCGAAAAACCAACAATTGCAGTAAAAACCAGCTCTCTCTATGCCAGAGAGAGCTGGTTTTTTATTGTTTTGGGTCTGGCTTATCTGGCCTTCAGGGCGGCTATCATGGCGTCGCATACCTCGTCCATATCGCCTACTATGCCCAGATCGCAGTAGTTGAAGATGGGGGCGGTGGGGTCGGAGTTGACGGCGATGAACTTCTCGGCGTCCACGCCGGTGACGTGGTTGACGGCGCCGGAGATGCCGAAGCCTATGTAGAGCTTGGGCTTTATCATCACGCCGGACTGGCCCACCTGCAGCTTGTAGGGCAGTATCTCCCTGTCGTACAGGGGACGGGTGCAGGCTATCTTACCGCCCAGCAGGGCCGCCAGCTCCCGATAACGGGGCAGGGCTTCCTCCCCGGACAGGCCGTTGCCCAGACAGACGATAACGTCAGCGTCGGCTATCTGGAGGGCAGGGTCGAACTCGTCGGCCTTGAAGGCCAGCAGAGTTGTGCGGATCTTGTCGGGGTCGAAGCTTATCTCCTCGTAGTACTCCTTTATCTCCGGCTTGCGGCCGGCGGGGATATACTTAAAGGTACCCGGACGGATAGTTCCCACCTGGGGGCGGAGCACCGGGATGGTGATGACGGCCATTATCTTGCCGCCGGCGGCGGGCTCCACGAACTCGATATCCGTGGTCTCCGGGTTGTAGATGACCTCGGTGGCGTCTGAGGTGCAGCCTGTCTCCAGCCTGACCGCAAAGCGGGGGGCAAAGTCCCTGCCGTTGGTGGTACCGCCCACGAAAACGGCGGAGGGGTTGTACTTTTGGCAGAGCACGGTGTAGAGATTGGTATAGGCCTCGGTATTATACCGCTCATAGCCGGTGCCCTTGACGAAAATGATCTCGTCTACGGCGCAATCCTTTATCTTATCCAGCTCGCTTTCGGGCAGCTCGCCCGCGATAACGGCCACCAGCTTGTCCCCGGACAGGTCGCAGAGCTTGCGCACCTCGCAGCACAGCTCCAGAGATACGGGGTGGACAGTGGTCCCGTCGTGCTCGACGTAGACCCACATATTCTTATACGCGCTTTTATCCATCTCTCAAACCTCCTTAAATCGCGCCGTCGTCGGCAAGGATGCCCACGAGCTTTGCGACGCTGGCTTCTGTGGAGCCCTCGTCGATTATCATGCCCGGCTCCGGCATCACCGGCGGGAACATTCTGGGCACCTTGGTGGGTGAGCCCGGGTCGCCTATGCGGCCCTTGTCCAGACCGGGGATGTCGTTGGAGGTGATGGTGGTGATAGGCGCCTTCTTGGCGGCCAGCTTGCCCTTGAGGTTGGGGATGCGCACGGGGTAATTGGTCTTTTCCATGGTGAACAGGCAGGGCATGGTGACCTCCAGCTCCTCTACGCCGGTCTCCAGCTCCCGCTCCACCACCAGCTTGCGGTTGGCCTCGTCCACGGACTTGATGAGGGAGGCGGAGGTGATCTGGGCGGCGTCAAAGCGCTCGGCCAGCTGGGCGCCCATCTGCCCGGTGGCGCCGTCAACGGTCTCCTTGCCGCAGAAGATAAGGTCGAACTTATCCAGCATATTGGCGGCGGAAACTATGGAATAGCTGGTAGCCAGGGTGTCGGCGTTGCCGAAGGCCCGGTCCGTGACCAGCACGGCCTTGTCGCAGCCAACGGCCAGGCACTCCCTCAGCACCGCCTCGGCGGCGGGGGGGCCCATGGTGATAAGGGTGATCTCACCGCCGTAGGTCTCCTTTACCTTCACAGCGGCGGAGACGGCGTTGGCGTCCAGGGGGTTGAGGATAGCGGGCACACCGGCTCTGATAAGGTTGCCGGTCTCCGGGTCCATCTTCATCTGATCCACATCCGGCACCTGCTTTATACACGCAAGTATCTTGAGCATCGTTTTCTCCTTCTTTATTATCAGGGCAGGGCAAAGCGCCCTGCCCCTGTAATATAACTGATGCGGGGGGCTGTTACACGTCCATGCAGACCTTGCCGGGGTTCAGGATAAGGTTGGGGTCAAAGACCTTCTTTATCTGTCCCATCAGCCCGTAGGCCACATCGCCCACGGACTCGTGGAGATAGGTCTTTTTGGCGTGGCCTATGGAGTGCTCGCCGGAGACCTGGCCCTCAAACTCCGTGCACTTGGCGTAGGACTTCTCCATGACGGTCTCGCAGCGCTTGATAAAGTCTTTCTCCTCCAGGTCGTTGGAGCAGCAGTAGATGTGCAGGTTGCCGTCGCCGGCGTGGCCGAAGTTGCGGATATTGATGCCTACTTCCTTGCCCACCTCGCGCACGTACACCAGGAACTCCGCAATGCGGTCAACAGGCACGACAACATCCAGCTCGTCTATGAGCTTGGTGTCGGCCTCGATAGCCGTGAGGAAGGAGGAGCGGGCCGCCCATACGTCCTTCTTCAGAGTCGGGGTGTCCACGACCAGCACGTCAAAGGCACCGGCCTCCTCGGCCACCTCCGCCAGCTTCTCCATCTTAAGGTCAAGCTCGTCCTCGCTGCTGCCCACGAAGGTCACCAGAATGCTGGCGCCCACTTCCTGTCCGCCCACCTCGGTGGGGAACACGGGATTGCCGGTAAACGCGGCAGAGGACTTTACTATATCGGCGTCCATGAACTCGATGGACTGGGGGTCCAGGTTCGCCAGCTTTATCTTGGGCACGGAGGCAATGCAGGTCTCCACATCCGCGAAGGGCAGGATAAGGGACACGTCAAATTCGGGCTTGGGGATGAGCTTCATGGTCATCTCGGTGATGATGCCCAGGGTGCCCTCGGAGCCCACCATCAGGTGCAGCAGGCTGTACCCGGAGCTGGTCTTGCAGACGGTCTTGCCAAGCTTCATTATCTCACCGGAGGGGAGCACCACCGTCATGGCCAGAACGTAGTCACGGGTGACGCCGTACTTGACAGCGCGCATACCGCCGGCATTGGTAGACACATTGCCGCCCACGGTGGCCGTCTTTTCGCCGGGATCGGGGGGATACATGAGCCCGTGGTTGAGAGCGTCAGCCGCCAGGTCCTGGAGCAGAACGCCGGGCTGGATATGTACCACAAGATTATTCATATCGTAGGAGAGTATCTTGTTCATGCGCTTGGTGCAGATTATAACACCGCCCACCAGGGGGACGCAGCCGCCCACCAGGCCAGTGCCGGCGCCGCGGGGCGTGACCGGAATGATATTGGCGGCGCAGATCTTCATGATAGCGGAGACCTCCTCCGTGGACTCGACCTCGCACACTACCTCGGGAAAATACTTGCCGTAAATGGGCATTTCATCGTGGGAATAGTCGGCGTTTATAGCGTCGCCCGCGAAGAAACGGTCGGCTCCCACTATCGCCTTGAGCTGCTCGGCGATCTCGGGGGTAATTTTGTTATAAGCCATTTTTCTCCTCCAAATAATTATTTCTTTCCGAATAACGGCGGTCTCCGTACGCAACTCCACACCGTCACAGCACAGAAAATCACCGCCGAAATACTTACATAATTACACCACAAAGCAAGCCATATGTCAAGGGACTAGCCGCCGATTGTTAAGCAAACGACGGATTATTTACTGCATTTTGCACAAGACGACCGCTATTTGTTTTATATTTGACGATGATGTTTTAGTTGAAATATCAAATAAATACGTTATAATGGTAGAGTGACGAGCGGTAAACTACAAATAAAAAGGAGCTGTGTTTATGCTGCATATCCCATACGGAAAAACCTTTATCGAGTACGAGGAGGGCGACGCCTCCGTCCTCACCTCCTCCATCGGCGAGCTTAAGGCCGAGGGCGACGGACTGTCCATCGTCAAGGCCGCAATGGATGCGCCCATCGACAGCCCCCGCCTGTGCGAGTTGGCCAAGGGCAAGAAGAACTGTGTTATTATCATCTCCGACCACACCCGCCCCGTGCCCAGCCGGGATATTCTGCCTAATATGTTCAGGGAACTGCGCCAGGGCAGCCCCGATATCAGCATCACCCTGCTGGTTGCCACAGGCTTCCACAGGCCCACCACCACAGCGGAGCTGGAGGCCAAGCTGGGTGCGGAGATCCTGAAGGAGTCCAGGATAGTCATACACGACTGTCGGGACGCCGCCTCCAATGTTCAGGTTGGCGTACTGCCCTCCGGCGCTCCCTGCATCATCGACAAGGTGGCCGCAGAAGCCGACCTGCTGATATCCGAGGGCTTCATCGAGCCCCACTTCTTTGCCGGCTTCTCCGGGGGCCGCAAGAGTGTGCTGCCCGGTATATCCGACCAGGTGACGGTGCTGGGCAACCACTGCTCACGCTTCATCGACAGCGACTTCTCACGCACCGGCATCCTTGACGGCAACCCCATGCACGAGGACATGGTGGCGGCAGCTAAGTTCGCCAAGCTCCAGTACATAGTCAATGTGGTCATAGACGAGGACAAGAAAACTGTGGCCGCTTTCGCCGGGAACTATCTGACAGCCCACCGCAAGGGCTGCGACTTCCTGCTGGGCTACTGCCAGGTGAAGCCCGCCTACGCGGATATAGTCATCACCTCCAACGGCGGCGCGCCTCTGGATCAGAACATCTACCAGTGCGTCAAGGGAATGACAGCGGGCGAGGCCAGCTGCAATCCCGGCGGCGTCATTATCCTCTGCGCCGGCTGCGCCGACGGTCACGGCGGCGAGGGCTTCTATCGCTCGCTGAAGGACTGCGCCAGCGTGGATGAGCTCTACGCGGAATTTATGGCCACGCCGCAGGACAAGACTATTCCCGACCAATGGGAAAGTCAGATACTGGCCCGTATCCTGCGCAAGTTTAAGCTTATCTTCGTCACACGCCCGGAGATGAGGGAGATAATAGAGGACATGAAGATGACCTACGCCGCCTCCCTGCCGGAGGCTCTGGAGATGGCAAAGGCCTGGGGCAAAAAGAGCATCACCGTTATCCCCAACGGCATCTCCGTCATAGTCAAGGAATAAGGTCGCACCTACGGAAAGCCCGTCTGTCGAAACGACAGGCGGGCTTCATATTGACTTTTACTGCGAATTAGGGTATTTTTGATTTGCTTTTTATTCCGACGATTTGGAGCTGTGCCATGACTGAGCGTATCCCCGTGAGCAAAACCGAAAAGCTGCTGACGCTGCCTGTGGCTCTGGTGCTGCTGGCCTTCTTTGCGGTGTTCTGTCTTATTAACTATCCCGGCTTTGAGCGTATGTGTACAGCGGATATGTACGAGGACACCCTGGTGGCCAGGCTTATGTGGGAGCAGAAAACACTGTTCCCGGAGGGCTACACCTTCGGCAACCAGTTTTACGTGGTGGCGACGCCGGTGCTGGCGGCCCTGTTCTACGGGCTGACCGGCAGTCTAAATACCGGCATGGCCCTGGCCACTACGGCGATGAGCGCTTTCATCCTGCTGTCCTTCGCGTGGATGCTGCGCCCGTTCGCGAAAAACGGCTTTTCGATACTCTGCGGTATGCTGGCGCTGGTGAGCTGCGCCTACGCGCCGTTTCTGCCCTCTCTGGACGAGGGCCAGCTTTTCTTTATTATGGCCAGCTACTACGCCTGTTATCTTATCTGCGTATTCGTGTGCTTCGGAGACTATGTCAGAGCCTCATTCAGTGACGCGCCCCGTCCCGCCGCCTTCATTCTCAGCCTGCTGCTGTGCTTCGGCACGGGGATGCAGAGCCTGCGGCAGACCTGTGTGTCGGTGCTGCCGGTGCTGGCGCTGGAGCTGGCCCTTTGCCTGTACGGCAGGCTCAGGCCCGGCGCCGGGCTGCGCTGCGGCAGGCGCGGTCTTGTCCGTGCTCTGGGCTGCGCCATGGCGAATCTGGCGGGCGTGGGCCTGATGAAGCTGCTGGATAAGCCCCAGTACACCATATATAACGGCGCCTCGGTCTTTGACGGGGCCTCCGTTTTGGGCAAGCTGCAGGCCACCCTGTCCGGCGCCAAGCGCGTCAGCGGTCTGGAGTGGGTAGGCGGCGGCAATCCGCTGGTGTTCACCCTGCTCTTTGTATTTTTTACCGCAGTGCTGCTGGCGGCGGCCAGGCTGGCGCTGAAAAAAGACAGCCGGGTCAGCGCCGGACTCCGCCGCTGTTGGTGGCTGTGCGTCATAAGCCTGCTGGCGGTAGTATCCGCCTCTCTGGTGACCAGCGTCAACATCCGGGAGATATATCTTTTCATGTACTATCCCCTGCTGGCGTTCTCCTTTGTTATGGTGATGGACAGGCTCAACGGCAAGCTCCGGGCGGCGCTGGCGGCACTGCTGTGTCTGCTGGCTGTGGGCGGCGGCGCGGCCAGCTACCGGGAGGTGGCGGACTACGCCCTTGACGACACGCCCACCGACGCCCAGCAGGTATGTGAGCTTGCCATGGAGGGCGGCTATGAGCTGGTATACGGCAGTCTTGACCACTCGGCGGCCAAGGTGGCGGTCTGGTCAGACGGGGCGCTGACAGCCGGCGGCTGGGAGCAGGGAATCATCTTCAAGGTGGTGCCCTATATAAACGCTCAGGATATCTACGACTGGACGGATTACCGGCGGGCCGTTTTCGTGATAATGCCCTGGGAGGAGGAGGCCTGCCGCACCGAGACCGAGGGCAACGGCGCCCAGCTCACTCTGCTGGGTCAGTACGGCGAGATGAAGGTGTACTCCTCCGACAGGCAGCTGCTCTATCCCCTCTCCTCGCCCCCCGGCTACGACCCGGAAGCGTAAAATACAGGTAATAAGTAATAGTGAATAGTGAAGAAGTTGAGGATAGGCCACAGAGGGCCAGCTTTACTTCTTCACTATTCACTATTACTTATTCACTATTAATTCTTATTTCAGCTCGTCGGGCTCCAGGTCGCTGAGGGCGATTATAAGTCGGCTGCTGGGCTGGAATTTGTCCGTCAGCTTGCGCACGTTCATGCGGAAGCGGTGCTTTTTCTTTTCCGGCGTTTTCAGCTCCACCACGATGCTTGCCTCAGTTCCTGCCCTGTCCTCCGCCACCGAATGGACGAACTGCTGCATCCTTTGGACGGTGTGCGCATCGGCGGTCCTGTCTGCCAGCAGTATCTGCCAGAGCTTGCGCCGGTCGAAGCAGCCCAGCAGATACCGGCCCACCGAGGGGTGGTACATGAACTCGCCCTTGAGCCAGTCCAGCTCTATGCAGGCGATACCGGCGCTTTCAAAGGCCGCTTCCATCCGCTCCCGCTCCTGGTTCTGGGCCTCCAGCAGCCGGTTCTGGGCACGCAGTCTGTCGTTCTCCGAGCGGCTCACGGCGGAGCGCACCCGCAGGCGCAGCAGATCCGGGTCCACGGGCTTGGTGATATAGTCGGAGGCACCCGCCCGGACAGCCCGCAGGCAGGTTTCCCGGCTCTCGTCGCCGCTGACTATCAGCACGGGGATGGAGCTCATCTCGGCGCTCTGCTGCATCTGCTCCAGCACCGCGAAGCCGTCCATGCCGGGCATATTCAGGTCCAGCAGCACCACAGATATGGCCGAGCCGTAATGACGCAGCCGTATGAGGGCGGAGGCGCCGTCCTTGGCCTTCTCCGTAATGAACTCATCCTTGAATATACTCCGGAGCAGCTCATTGGTGGTATCGCTGTCGTCTACTACGAGCATACGGCGCTTCTTCTCTGTCAGCATCTGTCCGGTCATAGAGGAGCTGTCCGCCTCGGGCCTGAGTATCTCGTCGGACATATTGTCGCTGTAGAAAACGAAATTGTTCTTGCCGGAGCCCTTCACATGGTACAGGGCGGAGTCCGCCTTCCGGTACAAAGTCTCAAAGTCAGTACCGTCCCGTCGGGCCATGGCTATACCCACGCTGCCGGATATCTGCACCTCCAGGCTGAAGGCCCTTCGGGTCATATCGCATACCTTCTGGGCTTTTACAGCCACGGAGCTCTCGTCCTGCACCCCGCTGAGAAACAGCATAAACTCGTCTCCGCCTATGCGGGCCACCATATCCTCCCGGCGGACGATGGAGCGCAGGTTGTTGGCTATCTCCTCCAAAGCCTGGTCTCCGGCGCCGTGGCCGAACACATCATTGACCTGTTTAAAGCCGTCTATATCCAGCATCAGCATAGCGTGGCGCAGCTCCGGCCGGGAGGCGCGTATCCTCTCGTCCACCTTGGCGGCGAAGGCCGTGCGGTTCAAAACACCGGTCAGCGGGTCCGTCTCCGCCAGCTCCCGGGTATGCAGCTCATTTCTCTTGGCCTTGTCTATATCCTCATACAGCAGATAGGCCTCCACCTGGGTGGAGGTGGGCTGCTCCACCAGATCCACCGTCAGCCTCAGCCAGCGCTCGCCGCCCTCCGGCAGCAGCTCTCTGTATTCCAGACTGTCGGAGCGGTGCCCCCGGTAGTACTGGTCCAGCAGCTTATCCGGGTCGGTGAACTGGGCGTAGCCCTCCCTGTCCTCCTCATGGACACAGGCCTTAGCGTAGGCCTGAGCCCGCTGTCTGAAGTCGTCGCCGGCCTTGTCGAAGCGGAAGCTGATAAGGGAGCCCTTCTCATCAAAGGACTGGGCAATGTCGCTGAGGTTGCAGCGATACAGGGTATAGGCGGCTCCATCCTTCTCCTGAAGCGACTGCTGCCAGCGCTTGAACACAGACTCCTTCTCCAGCCGCTCCGTCACGTCGGTGAAGGCTATCACCGCCTTTATCGGCCTGTCCTCCGAGAATATGGTGGAGCTCTTGGCCTCCATCCAGCACCAGCGGCCCAAATACTTCAGCTTGAATATGGCGCTGGCTGCCTGGCTGCCCTGAATTATGGAGTTGAAGAAGCCCCTGCAGGCATCCGCGCTCTCCGGCGCCACCAGCCCCAGACGTATGGGCTCCTCCGGCACGTCACCTATGGTCACCGGCAGCGAGTAGGCCTCGGCCACCTCCGGCGTCAGGCTAAGGCTTCTGTCGGCGATGATGAAGCGGGCAACGGCACTGCCGCCCAGCTTCACCGCCAGTCGGTTCTCCGCCTCGCTGAGACGAAGCTGCTCTATGGCCTCCCGCTGCTCCGTCACGTCCTGGAGTACGGCGTTGATGAGTACGGCGTCGCCTTTTCTGTCCGCCGCCACTGCCCGGTGGTTTATCCACTTAAAGCCGCCGCCCTTCACATGGGCCCGGTACAGGCAGTTGATGGGCGTACCCTTGGTCATCAGGTTTTCCCACTGCTGGGCCAGCATATGCCTGTCCTCCGGAATCACCATGGGAGCGGGGTCTGCAACGGCCTGCTCCATGTATTCCTCACGGGTGCAGCCGAACAGCCGGCAGAAGCCGTCGTTGAAGTAGACCAGCTTTATACGCGCCGCCGAGAAATCGCCCTCCGTGCACAGATAGGCGGCCAGTCCGCCGGGTATGGTATCCGCCAGCAGGCGCAGTCTTGTCTCCTGGGCCATGGACTGGGTGACGTCCCGGCCTACGCCGTAGATGCCCACCGGCTTGCCGAAGCCGTCCCTCAGCAGATACTTGGAGGTGCTGGAATAATGGGGGACGCCGTCCACGGCGGGTATGGGCTCCACCATATCTATCATGGGGCTGTCGCTCTCCAGCAGGGCGGCATCGTCGCTCCTGAACTTGTCGGCGATTTCCCTGTCAAACAGCTCATAGTCCGTCTTGCCGATTATCTCTCTGGCGCTGTCCTTCCCGGCCATTGCGGCAAAGGCATTGCTGGCGCTTATGTATCTGAACTGGGTGTCCTTGGCGAAGGCAAGGTCGCTGGTAAACTCCATTATAGCCGACAGCAGCAGCGGAAGCATCTGCTGATAAGGCATACCCTCGCCGGAGATGGGGGTGAAGGTGGCGTAGATGACAAAGCGCATATCCTCCCGAGCCACCACTCTGGCCGACAGATGCACCGGCCGGTAGCCCATGGTGAGATGGCGCAGCCGTATATCACAGGACACGCCCCGCTGCTGCTGCATGGCCATGCCGAGCTCCTGCATGATCACGGGCACATCGTCGGGGTGTATGGCCGACATGGCCTCGGTATCAGGGAAGTCGGCTTCGTTCAGGCCCACCAGCTCCCAATAGCTGTCGTTCTGGTATATAAGGCTCATCTGTCCGTTGGCCAGCTCGTACACACCGGCGCCGCAGGGCAGATTGTCCAATATCTCCCGCATCCGCTCCTCGTCCCTGAGCCTGTCGCCGGCGTCGGAATAGTAGCTGTTCAGATAGACGCCGCCCTGCTTGTCAGTGCTGATGCGGCAGGCAATATCCATCCACATATAGCCGTCGGAGCACAGGATACGGCAGCGCAGCTGTATAAGCTCCCGCTTCTCCAGCATCTCGGCCACCTTTTCCCGGACCATCGGCACATCCTCCGGGTATATGCCGGCATAGGAATCCTCCCCAAAGGCCCGCATGACCTCCTCATGGCTCATATTCGCAATGCGGCAGAAGCCCTCGTTCACGTAGTCCGGCTTAAGCCCGCCCTCCGGAGACAGCCGCAGCCTGGCAAAGCCTCCTGGCATATCGTCCATAATGCTCTGCAGCTGCTCCGCAACTTCTCTGGTGGCCAGCTCCGCGTTTTTCTCCGCCGTTACATCCGAGAACACCGACAGTGCCACCGGCTCCTCTACGCCGGTGAACCTGGTCTGGGTCATGTTGACCCGCATCCAGCGCACGGAGCCGTCGGCCAGAATAACGCGGTACTCTTCGCGAATGGGCCTGTGGGCGGTATACACGGTGTCCGCCGCCAGACGGAGCCTTTCCTTGTCCTCCGGGTACACGAACTCGTAATAATCCTTGACCTGGGCGTGGTAGCTCTCTCTGGTATAGCCGCGCATACGGAAGAACTGCTCGTTGGAAAACAGCACCTCCACCTTGCCGTTTCTCACCACGGTGGCGGTCAGGCCGCTTTCTATATCCCGCATAATGGCGCTGACCTGCTCGTTGAGAGACTGTATCCGCTGTTCGGCTTCCACCTGCTCCGTCACGTCGTACACCACCGCCAGCAGCACCGCATCACCTATCCCGGGAAAGGTTGTGACGGTGTTGTTGCAGCTGACAGTGATAACCGAGCCGTCACGCCTAATGCAGCGGTAGCGGTAGCTTATCCGTCCGCCGCTTTCCATCAGGCTGTTCACAGTGGCCATGGCTTTCTCATAGTCGTCCGGGTGTATGGCGTCTACAACGCTGCCCAGCTCTGTCTCCATCTGCTCTCTGGTATAGCCGTACATGGAGTAGAAGCGCTCGTTGGCAAAGATTATGTGAAAGCTGCCGTCGGGCTGGCGGACGCTGGCGCAGATGCCGCTGTTGACGTTGGCCATGATAAGCCGCATCTCCTCCGACGTCTCCCGCTCTCTCAGCTCCGCCTCACGCTGGGCGGTGATATTCTCATTGGTGCAGTAGACCAGATAGCGGCTGCCGGCAGAGGCTATCACCCGCATGGTGGAGCGCAGATAGGTCTCATGGGGACAGCCGGGCAGGTCCAGAAAGACGTACTCGGCAGTGGTCTCTTTCCTGGTGGCTATGGAGCGCTGCAGGTCGCCTATGACCCGGGCCCGGCACTCGTCGTCCAGATGCTCCGCCCAGTCCAGCTTAAGCGCGTCCTCCACGGTCATACCGGCGCTGCCTATTACCTCGGCGTATTTCTCGGTTGCCCGCAGCAGCTCTATGCTGCCGTTGTTGTACTCAAATATGCAGGCGCCGCCCACATAGCTGTTGAATATGAGGGTATCCATGGACTCCGGGTCCCAGAAGGAGTTGTTGTCCAGATTCTCCACAGTCTCCAGCGCCAGCAAATGCTCCTCCTTGCCGGTGCCGCAGCAGTATTGCACGTATTCTCCGGCGGGCATGGGTCTGGCAAAAAGATAGCCCTGCATATAGCTGCAGCCGATGCTCAGAAGGTAGTCCGCCTGCTGCCTGGTCTCCACGCCCTCCGCAATGACCGACATGTCCAGCCATTTGGCCATGCGTACCACGGATTCCACGATGTTGCCGCCTCGGCGGGAATCGGCGCTGCTCTCCAGAAACTTCATGTCCAGCTTCAGGATCTGAGCGGGCACGTCCTTTAGGGTATTCAGGGAGGAATAGCCGCTGCCGAAGTCGTCTATCTCCACGGTGAAGCCCTTATCGATAAGCTGTCTGACCACCTCTATGATATACTTGGGCGATTCGGAGAAGGCGGACTCCGTTATCTCCAGCCGCAGCAGCGCCACCGGCAGCCGATACCGCTCCATAAGCCCCGTCAGCCTCTCCATCAGGTCGGGCTGGAACACGTCGTATCTGGAGATGTTCACCGATACGGGCAGGGGGTTTCTGCCCTCGTCCAGCCATTGGCGCAGATACCGGCAGACCTCCTCCCAGACGAATTTATCCACCTCGTATACAAAGCCGTTCTGCTCAAACAGAGGTATGAACTCCCCCGGCGGTATTAGGCCCTTGGCCGGGTGACGCCAGCGTACCAGCGCCTCCGCCCCGATACGGGCCTCGGTGGCGTAGTTATACAGCGGCTGGAACCAGACCTCGAACTGTCTATCCTTCAGCGCCTGGGACATCTCAAGGATTATCTCCTGCTCCCGGTTCAGCTTCTCGCGCATGGACTCGTCGTAATTGGCTATCTTGCCGCCGTACTGGCCCTTTACGGACTCCGCCGCCATACTGGCCCTGTCGTACATGGCCACCGGGGCCAGCGAAAGATCGTCCACCAGATAGCGGCCGATGCTGAATATAATCGGGGTGACCAGGCCCTCTATATGGGCGGCCCGGTTTCGTATATCGGCTATCTGCGCCGAGTCACGAAAGGACGCGGGGTAGAGCACGGCAAAATTATCCGAGGAGACACGACAGCATATGCCGCCGTTGGGAGTGAAGCCCTCCCGGAAGATCTGGGCCACGTGCCTGAGCACCCCGTCGCCCTTTACCGTGCCGTACTGGTCATTTATGACCTTGAATCTGTCTATGTCGAAGCAGGCCATGATATAATAGCCCGGCTCATGCTCCGCCACAGCCTCGCTCACTCTATCAAAAAAAGCCTCCCGGTTATACAGCCCCGTCAGCCTGTCACGCTGGGCGGCGCTGGCCGCGGCGGAGGCCTCAAACAGCGCTATATTATTCTTAAGACAGTGAAGAATAACATCGGGCTTGTAGGGTTTCATGACGAAATCGGCGGCTCCGGCAGCCAGCGCCCTTATCCTGACGTTCTCGTCCTCGCTGCCGGTTATAAGCACGACAGGCAGAGCGGACAGGCGCTTATCCTCACGCATTCTGCGCAGCACCTCGAACCCGTCCATGCCGGGCATGACCACATCCAGCAGCACAGCCGAGACCTGGCCCGGTCTCTCGTCCAGCAGCTTAAGCGCCGCCTCACCGCTCGCCGCCTCCAGCACATCATATCTGCTGCAGAGCATCGCGCTCAGTATTCGCCTGTTGACCGGCAGATCGTCTACAACCAACACCTGTCTCGGCATCGCAGTGCCTCACGTTCGTGAAATCAATTCCTTATATTGCCATGCGTTTCTTTACACTAATCCATAATATAATATAACCTATATCGACCTATATAGCAACAATAAAACTCGTTTGTCGCGTCATTAACAGCGAAGCGTCCGGGCAGTCTGAGGGATGAAGCCGGGGCAGAAAAAACGCCGGATGCTATTCACGCAGAGAGTAAAGGGTCTTTCAATCAGCGGTGCGGACAATCGGAATTAGCAGTACAGGTGGTGGAAAAGCTCTGCAATTTCCTGTAAAAAAATGTCGAAGTGGGTCGAAATGCCCGTATTTGACCCGGAATTCACAAAAAACCATTGACTATAGAGGCTTCCGCTGGTAAAATACACTGGCTAATGACCTTGGGAAAGGAGAAGACATGAAAAAGTATTTTGACGTGAAGTATCTGAAAAGCCCTGTGGTGCTGCTGGCCTTGTTTCTGCTGGTGGTCGTGTTTTTCGATATCATTTTCATAAGCGCCAAGACAAAGAAAATTAAAGAGGAGGCGGACGCCGCCATAGCCCAGTGGAAGGACTATTACGCGGCCCAGGCAATGACCTCGGCGCCTGCGTCCGATACCGCGGCCGTGACTCAGCCCCAGATATCCGAGGAGGCGCAGTACATGGCGAAGGTGGTGGCCGGCTGCTCCACCTATTATTCCGAGAAGGTGCAGCGGGCGGTGGCCTGGTGCGTACTCAACAGAGTGGACAGCGCCCTCTACCCGGAGACTATCATAGAGGTATGCGAGCAGGCCAACCAGTGGCAGGGCTATGACAACGCTCAGATCATTGACAGCATCTACATACTGTGTCAGGACGTTATCGACACCTGGGAGGCCGGCGGAGTCAGAGAGGTGCCCCAGGACTGCCTGTACTTCAGGATGCTGGAGGACGGCATAGAGCTGCGCACGGAGTTTACCGGCGGCAACGTCTGGGTAGTAAAGAACAGCTGACAGCGGCTATTATTAAGATCCGCGCCCCTTGGCCGTACGCCGCAGGGGCGCGGATGCTTATTGCCCGGGCAAAGAAAACTCTGTTCATCCGCGGCGGGATGGGTTATAATACGGTCTGTGCCATTATTCGACTGCCGCGGCAGAGAGAGGGAACTATGATAACAGAGATGTTCAGGCTGCTGACGGAGCGGCGGGATTTCTTCCTGCGGCTGCTGGCGGAGCATATACGGATATCCGCCACGGCCATCGTCATAGCCGCGCTGCTGGGTCTGGCGGTGGGTATTCTTACGGCGGAAAGGCCCCGATACGCAAAGCCGGTGATGGCGGCGGTGAATTTCGGCTATACCATACCCTCCATCTCGCTGCTGGGCTTTCTTATCCCTTTCTCCGGCATCGGGGACGTGACCGCCGTGATAGCCTTGACCATATACGCCATGCTGCCTATGGTGCGAAACACATACACCGGTATAACAAACGTCAGCCCTCAGATAGTGGAGGCCGCAGTCGGCATGGGCAGCACCGAGAGACAGCTGCTGCTGAAAATAAAGCTGCCTCTGGCCATGCCGGTGATAACGGCAGGCATACGCAGCATGACCGTGATGACCATCGCCCTATCCGGCGTTGCCTCCTTCATAGGCGCAGGCGGGCTGGGCGTTGCCATATACAGAGGGATCACCACCAACAACAAGGCCATGACCCTGGCGGGCAGTCTGCTTATAGCGCTGCTGGCCATATCGGCGGACCTGCTCATAGGCGCCGTGGAAAAGGGTCTTAGGGCTAAGGACAGATAAGGAGCGGAATATGAAAACTATAATAAAGCTGGGCGCGCTGATGCTGGCGGCGCTGATGCTGGCCGGGGCGCTCTGCGGCTGCGGTAAGGACAGCGGCGTTGTCCGCATGGCCACCAAGCCCATGACGGAACAGTACATCATCGGCTACATGATGAAAGAGCTTATAGAGCAGGAGACCGGGCTTACCGTGGAGCTCACCGAGGGCGTGGGCGGCGGCACCTCCAACATCCAGCCCGCCATGCTGAAGGGCGAGTTCGACCTGTACCCCGAGTACACCGGCACAGGCTGGAACACGGTGCTCAAGGAGAGCGACTTCTACACCGAGGCGCTTTTCGACGCGCTGCAGGCCGGTTACGGCGAGATGGGTATGGTCTGGACTGGGATGCTGGGCTTTAACAACACCTACGGCGTGGCTGTCACCGACGAGGCGGCGCAGAAGTACGACTTGCACACCATCACAGAGCTGGCTGCTGTGGCCGACCAGCTGCGCTTCGGGGCCAACTACGACTTTTACGAGCGGGAGGACGGCTTCCCTCTGCTGGAGGAGAAATACGGCCTCAGCTTCAAGGAGACCGCCGACATGGACATCAGCCTGAAATACGAGGCCATCAAGCAGCGGCAGATAGACTGTATGCCGGTATTCACCACCGACGGCCAGCTCACCGTGGCGGGCATCACCGTGCTGGAGGACGACCTGGGCATATACCCCTCCTATATGTGCGGCTTCGTGGTGCAGCAGAAAACGCTGGAGAAGCACCCGGAGCTTCAGGCGGTGCTGGACTCGGTGGCGGGTATATTCACCGACGAGAGCATGGCCGCCCTGAACTACGCAGTGGAGGCCGAAGGACAGGCGCCGGAGACAGTGGCCCACGATTTTCTGGTGCAGAAGGGTCTGCTCCGTTGACAAAGGCCGTTGAGTTTCAGGAGCTGAGCGTGTGCTACGGGGAGACGCAGGCCGTCTCCGACTTCACGCTGGCCATAGAATCCGGGGAATTCGTGACTATAATAGGCAGCTCCGGCTGCGGCAAGACCACGCTGCTGAAAACAGTGAACGCGCTTATCCCGCCCACCTCCGGCCGGGTGCTGGTCATGGGCGAGGACACCCGCACAGCGGAGCCCGTGGCCCTGCGGCGGCGGATAGGCTATGTTATACAGGGCGGTGTGCTGTTCCCCCACATGACCGTGGAGGAGAACATCGCCTATGTGCCCCGGCTCATTGCGCCCAGGGACAGACAGGCCGCCCGGGAGGCCGTGAGCAAATGGATGGGCATAGTGGGACTGGAGGACAGTCTGAAAAGTCGCTACCCCTCCCGGCTCTCCGGCGGACAGCAGCAGAGGGTGGGCATAGCCAGGGCTCTGGCGGCGTCGCCGAAGCTGCTGCTGATGGACGAGCCCTTCAGCGCTGTGGACGAGATAACAAGGCTCTCTTTGCAGACGGAGATAGCACGCATACACCGGGAGACGGGCATCACCGTGCTTTTTGTCACCCACGATATCAGCGAGGCCGTGCGGCTGGGCTCCAAGGTGCTGGTGATGAACGCGGGCCGATTGCAGCAGTACGACAGCCCGGAGCGGATAGCCGCCGCTCCCGCCAACGAATACGTAAAGGCCCTGTTTTCCCGGGCCGCAGTATAAAACACAGGAAGACTTATGATTATGAAGAAGGATTTTTCTCTTGACAACGGGAGCTATAAGATCTCCTGCCGACAGTTTACCCCGGAAGGCCCCGTTGACCGGGTGATCATCGGGGTCCACGGCTTTTGCGGCAGCAAGGAAAGCACGGCGCTCTATCGGCTGGCGGAGCTGATGGATGGCGAGGGCTGCGCCCTTATCTGCTTCGACCTTCCCGCACACGGCGCAAGCACTGCGGAGGACAGCTGTCTGACATTGGCCAACTGCCGCCGGGACCTGCTTTTCATGCTGGATTACGCAGCCTCCGAGTTCCCCGGCGCCAGCGGCGCGCTGTTTTCCACCAGCTTCGGCGGGTATACAACGCTGCTGTGTCTGCCGGATATCCCACCGGAGCTGCCCATAGTGCTCAGAGCTCCCGCGGTGAACATGGCTGCGACCTATCTGACGGATCTACTGGGGCTCAGCGAAGCGGAATACATGGAAAAGGGCGTCATTCGCTGCGGCTTTGACAGGAAAGTAAGCATACCCTTCAGCTTCTATAAGGAGCTAAAGGCCAACAGCGCCATGGCGGGCGACCTGGGCCGACGTATGCTGGTGATATACGGCACGGCGGACGACCTTATCCGCGCCGAGGACACGCAGCGTTTTCTGGAGCTGAACCCTATGGCCGTACCCTTCCCGATAGACGGGGCCGATCACCGTTTTACGCGCCCCGATGACCTGAGCGCCGCCTTGGAGCGGGCCCGGCTCTGGTTTCTGGAGGAGTGGGCAAGAGCATAAATTGATCAACACTGCGGGTATAGAACCCGCAGTGTTGCTTTTAAATCAATAGCATTGTTATGTAAACCGCTCAATCCCAGACGCCGAGGCCCATGGCAAGGATGGTGATAAAGTCCTGGGCGTTGGTGACAAAGCTGGTGGCGCTGAGGCTGCCCCGGTCGGTGAGCTTATTGACCACGAACTCGTCCGCGTCCACGCAGTTGATGAACACCGGCCTCACCGTGCCGTCGGGCAGCACCCGATAGGAGGGGGTCATGTTGCCGGTGGCGATGGTGTGGAGCATGGTGGCAAGGCAAATGACGGTGGTGGCTTTCCGGGTAAGCTGGCGCATGGCCTGCTGGCTCTCGTAGACATCGCCTATGATGTCCGGCAAAGGCCCGTCGTCCCTTATAGAGCCGGCCAGCACATAGGGTACGCCCTGCTTCACCAGCGAGTACATTATGCCGTTATCCACGCCGCGCTCCTCCACGAAGCGGGCAATGGAGCCGCTGGAGCGGACCATGTTGATAACGTCCAGATGGTTATAATGGCCGTTGGGCTGGCTCTTATGGGTGTAGATATCCTGACCCAGGGCAGTGTGCATCAGCGCGCCCTCCAGGTCGTGGGTCGCCAGGGCGTTGCCGGCCATAAGCCCGTGGGCATAGCCGTTTTCCACGATGTGCTGCATGGCGCGGCGGGCGTCGCTGTCGAAGGAGACGGCGGGCCCCAGCACCCAGAGGATGTTGCCGTGCTCCCGCTCGTACCGCAACAGGCCCATAAGCCTGTCGTAGTCTCTTGAATAGGAGGTCTCGCGACTGCGGCTCTGGCGGAAGGCAAAGCAGTCCTCCGCTGAGTCCTCCGGGGCGTCGAAGCCGTTCGGGTGCAGGTATATGCCCTCACTGCAGTCCTCGCTGCGGCCCAGCACCACCTTATCCCCCCGGCGGAGCAGGCGGTTTTCCACCACCCGGAGCCTGCCGTCCGGGCCGACGACCACGCTGGCGTCCATGCGGCTGTCCTCCGCCAGCAGCCATCGACCGCCCAGCTTGAAATACTCCGGGAACATGGAGGTGCTGTGGAAGTTGTCGGGGGCCACGCCATCCCGCGTGACCTGGGCGGTGCGTACCTCCGGCGCGTCCATAAAGCGCTGTTGGCTGAAGTCCGGCTCACGGTATCTCGGCATTGTAAAACTCATTGGTTCCCTCCGTTTCGCGCAGGCGCGCTGTCCATGAACACATTGTAGCACAGTCGGAGTAAAATGGCGATAGTTTTCCGCCGCCCTGTTGACGGCAAATATCTTAATAAAAGGTGAGCAAACGTCAGAAATCTTATGTATCAATATGATAAGATAGTCTTTTCAACTTCAGGCGATTATATTATAATGTGGACGATATCCTTAAGCAATACGGGGTAGAGAGCAAGAAAGCAGACCCCGACAGTATTCAGGCAGCCGTAGACAGCGGGGAGGTAAAAGAAGGCCAGATATATGTGGCGTCAGCCTGCAATGGCCCGAAAGGCGTCCGTGATGGAATACATACATTTGAAATTGTGTATTCACCGGAAACCAATCCCGATAAACCGTGGATAGTATATAACAGGTATTCATCTTCCAAGGAACTTGAGCCATATGCCACATTCGCTGAAATTTTTGATGGGAGAGTAGGACAAATCAATCAAATAGAAATGGAGCAGGATAATGAGCAATAAGGCAAAAGTAAAACGGATAATCATACTGGTCGTTATATTTGCGGTCGTATACTGGATAGCAGACACCATTATCTATCTTAATGGGAGGGCCGCTTATATAAAATCGTTCGGCCAACACAGTCCTACAAGCTGCCCAAGCACGCTATGGACTTGCACAGAGGGAGACATATTCTTTGCCTCGGATGAGGACGGAAATATTCGTGGGGCCGCCAGGACTGGTGAAAGCGTCATCTGCTTCAGAATGTATTTTATTCAGTCACAGGGCAGGGGCTTTAATGTGTCGGAGCTTGATAGCCTGTCAAATGCGAATGTAAAATCTTGGCCTTTCTGCTTTAGAGGCAGTGCCAGCTATTTTGAGGACAGATGCGTCATCACATATCAGGCCAGCGACGATGCTGAGCATTACTTCGGAGAGCGGGAGGGCAAGGTCACGCTCACATTTGTCAAGTCTGAACTGACCGCGCCCTTCTCTTTTTACAGTGAGGAATCCCTAAACGAACTGCCATTCAGGTGAGGCATAGCGCACATAGATTTTTGAGACGCGCATCCGGTTCCAGCAATCTGGAGGAAAGCTCCCGTCAGCTTGATTTGCGGCAAAACGATAACATTGACAAGTGGGCTGGGAGATTATACGACGCTCTCGAGATACTTGTTCCATAGGAGGTGAGCCCCCGTGAGCAAAATATTGAAAAAATTTTTCATAATAATGCTTTGTACTGCCGCCATTGTGACAGGTATTGCGCTCATCTTGATTTGCCGGCTTCTTGGGGCGCCATTGTCTATACCGGCCTACTCTTATCCTTATGCCAACGAGGAAAGCGATGACCCCAACGATTACAGAATAATCAACAAGTTTTTGGAAGAAATACTGCTATACGAAGATAACATCGTCTTTCTACCGGGCGAAATACAAGTTAGAGATGACACCAGATACTACTATCGATATATAGAGGATGCTCCTAAGTCGTATTATACTCTATATCTGGAGCAAAGCTACGATACCGAAAAGGATTTTGAGGCGGAGGTTTTCAGAATAAAAAGCCTCCCATACAAGAATGCACTTGACTGCGGAGATGTAGAATATATTATTTTTAGTATGCCAGACGAAAAGAGCATCGCAGAATATATCAATTATGGCAAAACCAACCAAGCACTTTATCCCCTCATTAAATGCTATGCGGCAAGGGCGGATAACAGCAGCAACCGTGTCACATATCTGATATTCTATGAGAATGATTACACGCGGCAAAAGGAGGTAGTTGTTGAATTTTTAAAAGAATACCTCGAGGACATTGGGGCGAGCAGCAGTACCCCTTCTTCCGCAATGCTTGTCCCGTCTGGGGGTGATGCGGCGTGAATGAGACATTGAAAGGTTTTCTTAAAGTAACACTTTATATCGCTGCGGTCCCAGCGGGAATAGCGCTTGCCATTATTTGTATGTACCTATGGATGCCATTGGTCATACCGTCTGACTTTATCCCATATACCAACGAAATAAGTGATGACCCCAACGATTACAGAATAATCAACAATTATTTGGAAGAAGTGCTTCGATATGAGGAGAATACTGATTTTCTCCCTGACAGAATAGAAGTGCGGGATGACACGATATACTCATACAGGTTTGTTTATGATGATCCTATAATGCGTTATACGCTATACCTGGAGCAAAGCTATGATGACGAACCGAGTTTCGAGGCAGAGATCGCCAGGATAAAGAGCTTCCCTCATAAAGGAGAACTAGACTGCGGAGATATAGAATACATTATTTTTAGTATGCCGGGCGAAAGAGAAATCAGGGGTTATATTAATTACGACAAGTCCATACTGACCCGCCGATTCAATTTCAAGTGCTATGCCGCAAAAATTGACAACCAGAATAACCGTGTCACATACCTGCTTACCTATGAATATGATAACACCAGGCAAAAAGGAGTAGTTATTGAGTTCTTAAAAGCATATCTTGCCGACACGAACACTTAACCAAGCAGCAGGCCGCACATCGCGGCCTGCTTTCTGTTGTCACAGCGTCCGCCGTCATATTGTCACAGCGTCCGCCGTCATATCTGTTTGACCCGGCGGCGCTTGTGGGGTATACTGGAAACGGAAAGCGAAACCGCGAGTGTGGGCGGCTAGGGCAGCCGCCGGGTCAATCCCGACCTGCCCTATGAGCGCAGTCTCCGGCCCGGATAAGAAAGCCGGAGGTTTATACCATTGAGAACACGCCAGAATAGATGAAGCGAGTTCTTTCGATAGTATCTGGAGCAGGCAATCCTGAAGAAAGCTCCAGAACGCTTGACCTCAGGCAAATTGGGAATACGCTCAAGCGACAGGATATCATATATAAATTGTTGGAGCAATTTGCCCCATGATGGAGGGTGCAATGAAAAATAAAAATATTATATACATTGTATTGTCTTTCTTCATTGTGCTGATTCTTTTCTTGCTGCCCGTAATGTGGTTGAGTTCCGACCCTCCAATAGCTGATGTGACAATCCGTGACAGTGAAGAGTATATGGAAGTAAACTCATATGTGAGGAAGCAGTTACGAAAAAATTATATCAATCCATTTCCGAATAAAATTCCGCTTGAATGCAGAAGCGAATATTATTATAACTACAATTGTAATTATGACGGTGATCTCTACTTTACTCTATTTTTAGAATTACGGTCTACTAAACCTGAGTACTATTTATCCGAAAAATCGAGGATACTTAAGCTTTTCGACGATGAAGTCACCTCTCAGGGAGAATCAGATTATATTACATTCTGCATACCGGATTTGGACGAGTTTTTATCAAAAGAATACTGTCAAAAAGAGTTTAGTATTGACATGGTTGTGTTTAATAACAGGGAAAAATTTATCAGATATATATTATCTTATCAATGTGATAATACCAAAATACCGGCGCAGATTCTTTCGGAACTATCCGTCCTCCGAAGCGTCGCTCAATCTCCGGCATTGTAAGGCTCTCTCCGTCAAAAAGCAGGCCGCACACCGCGGCCTGCTGCTTTATATGCTGTCTGCTGTCCGGGAACCCGGCTCACGTCAAAGGTCGTCCTTTATGGGGAAGCGGGCGCAGAGCTCCGCCACCTGGCGGTTTACCCGCTCCCGGCTGCCGGGCCAGTCCTGGGCTACATCCGCTATCCAATCGGCGATAAGGGCCATCTCCGGCTCCTTGAATCCCCTTGTGGTGACAGCGGGGGTGCCCACGCGCAGGCCGCTGGTGACGAAGGGCCCGGCAGGGTCGTTGGGGACGGTGTTTTTATTGGCGGTGATATGCACGCTGTCCAGCCGCTGCTCCAGCTCCCGGCCAGTGATACCAAGCTCGGTGAGCTTTATGAGCAGGAGATGATTGTCGGTGCCGCCGGAAACTATGCTCAGCCCGCGTCTTTGCAGCGCGTCGCTGAGAGCGGCGGCGTTGGAGACTATCTGGCGGCCGTACTGCTTGAAATCCTCGCCCATGGCTTCTCCCAAGGCCACCGCCTTGGCCGCGATGATATGCATCAGCGGGCCGCCCTGAGTACCGGGAAAGACAGCCTTGTCTATGCGCTTTGCCAGCTCCGACTTGCACAGTATCATGCCGCCCCGTGGGCCACGCAGGGTCTTGTGGGTGGTGGTGGTGACAACATCCGCGAAGGGCACCGGGGAGGGATGTACTCCCGCGGCCACCAGCCCCGCGATATGGGCCATATCCACCATAAGATACGCGCCCACCTCGTCAGCCACCTGGCGGAAGCGCTCAAAGTCGATGATACGGGAATAGGCGCTGGCCCCGGCCACAATGAGACGCGGGCGGCACTCCAGCGCCTTGCTGCGCAGAGCGTCGTAATCTATGCGCTCCGTCACCGGGTCCACGCCGTAGGGCACCACATTGAAGTAGCTGCCGGAGATATTCACCGGGGAGCCGTGGGACAGGTGTCCACCCTCCTGCAGGTTCATGCCCATGACCGTGTCGCCCTTATCCAGCAGGGCAAAGAACACGGCAAGGTTCGCGGAGGCGCCGCAGTGGGGCTGGACATTGGCGTGCTCCGCGCCGAAAAGCGCCTTGGCCCGCTCCCGGGCCAGCTCCTCCACCATATCCACGTATTGGCAGCCGCCATAGTACCGCTTGCCGGGATAGCCCTCGGCGTACTTATTGGTGAGCACACTGCCCGCCGCAATGCGCACAGCACGGGAGACATAGTTCTCGCTGGCGATGAGCTCTATATTGTCCTGCTGCCGCGCAAGCTCCTTCATGCAGGCCGCGGCTACGGCCTGGTCGTACTCCATCAGTTCTTCAAGCGTCATTTCCATATCCTCTGTTATAGTTTTTATCTGTATCCGGCGGGTCTTGCCGCCTTAGTGATGGAACAGCCGCAGCCCGGTGAAGGCCATGGCTATACCGTATTTGTCGCAGCAGGCGATGACTTCGCCGTCCCGTACGGAGCCGCCGGGCTGGGCCACGTAGGACACGCCGCTTTCCCGGGCTCTCTCGATATTATCCCCAAAGGGGAAGAAGGCGTCCGACGCCAGGGACACGCCGGAAACCGCGTCCAGACAGGCGCGGCGCTCCTCCTGAGTGAAGGGCTCCGGCCGCCGGGTAAACCGCCGCTGCCACACTCCCTCGGCGCAGATATCCTCCTGGTCGGTATGGATGTAGGAGGCCACGGCATTGTCCCGCTCCGGCCGGGTCATATCCGCCCGGAAGGGCAGGCTGAGCACCTTGTCGCACCGGCGCAAAAACCAGTCGTCGGCCTTGGAGGCGGCAAGTCTGGTGCAGTGTACCCGCGACTGCTGGCCCGCGCCGACGCCGATAGCCTGTCCGTCATAGGCGAAGCACACGGAGTTGGACTGGGTGTATTTTAAGGTTATCATAGCCACCGTCAGATCCCTTGCGGCGAAGTCCGGGATAAGCTTATTCTCCGTGACCACATTGGTGAGGAGGCTTCGGTCTATGCGGCAGTCGTTTCGCCCCTGACTGAAGCTGACGCCAAAAACCTGCCGCGTCTCCGTGGCTGTCGGTACGTAAGCCGGGTCCATCTCCACTATGGCGTAGCTGCCGTTACGCTTGCTTTTCAGTATATCCAGCGCCTGCGGCTCATAGCCGGGGGCTATTACGCCGTCGGACACCTCACGCTTCAAAAGCTCTGCGGTGGCCACATCGCAGACGCGGGACAGCGCCGCCCAGTCTCCAAAGGAGCAGAGCCTGTCGGCGCCTCTGGCGCGGGCATAGGCGCAGGCCAGGGGCGATGCGTCCAGCGCCGCCGCGTCCTCCACAAAGCAGGCCCTTTTCAGCCGCTGCGGCAGGGGCAGGCCCAGAGCTGCGGAGGTGGGGCTGACGTGCTTAAATGAGGCGGCGGCAGCCATGCCAGCAGCCCCGTCCAGCTCCCGCACCAGCTGCCAGGAGTTCAAGGCGTCCAGCAGGTTTATATAGCCGGGTCTGCCGTTTAGCACACGGATGGGCAGGTCGGAGCCGTCCTCCATATATATGCGGGCGGGCTTCTGATTGGGGTTGCACCCGTATTTCAGCTCGTATTCCTTCATGGCCGCGCCTCCCCGCCGTATTTGTTTATCAGCCTGTCCTCACTAGCTCCGGTATTAACATCGGTATAGCAGACGTAGAGGGCTATCCTGTTGTCCGCGTTCAGGGCGTCCCAGAGGCTTTCGGTAAACTCATCCATACTGTCGGGGATGTACACCCGCCGGGGCTCACCCTGAAAGCTGGGCAGAGGGTCACCGTCGTCCATATAGGTATGGATAAAGTGGCCCAGACCAGGCAGAGAGGGGTAGGAGAAAAGGTAACGGCAGCAGTCACCGCCACGTCCGTCAAGGCTTTTGAGTATGCTGAGCTGGTAGCTGAAGCCGCCCTGGCCGAAGCTTATAATGCCGCTGATGCGGGGCGTGAAGTTGGGAGCGTCCGGCTCAAAGCTGCGTTTTTCCAGCGCCTGAGCAAAGGACAGGCCCGATCTGAGCCCCGCCAGCACCGTATCGGTCTGGTCGCCGTTGGTGACTATGAGCTTGTTTTCATAGCGGCGCAGGGCCGGATATACGATAAGGCCTGCGTCCCGCACCTTTGCCCCGTCCAGAGGCCTTGTGGAGACGCCGCCGTCCTCCCTGACCAGAACACGGCTGCGGCTGTTGGCGCTGCGGCCCATGATGAAGTAGGCGGCGCAGGCCTTATCCCCGCCGGCGCTCCTGCCCAGAACGATGCCACGGCCGGGGTAAGCGCTGCCTCTGAGCAGACTGTCTATACTGTGTATCTGATATACATCCGTCATTCCAACCCGTCGTCCTTAACTGTTAATTTCCTGACATAATAAATCCGGGCACACCGCACCAGTAGATGAAGTGTGCCCAGACGGTCGGCATTTTAACGGCTCTCTGATCCACGTGGTGCTCCACTTATCCGTCAGTCTCAGAGAGTTTATTCTACACATCGGATATTACCACCGATGGACGGTGCCTGTCAAGGCCTTGGGGAAAACGTCAGATACTGATGACCGCGCCCAGCAGCTTGGCAAACTCCCGGCAGATGGCGGTATTGCCCGGCCATGCGGGAGATGTGACCAGATTGCGGTCCACCACCGCCTCATCCACGCCAACGGGGACGTACTCTCCGCCGGCCAGACCGATATCCGGGCCAACGGCGGGATAGCAGGTGGCCTTATAGCCCTTCAGCACACCGGCGGCGGTGAGTATCTGAGGCCCGTGGCAGATGGCGGCCACAGGCTTACCGGCGGCAAAGAACTCCTTGACTATCTCTATTACACGGGGGTTAAGTCTGATGTATTCGGGAGCGCGGCCGCCGGTGATGAAGAGACCGGCATAGTCCCCGGTATCTACGGCGTCAAAGTCCGCCGTGAGGGCAAAATTGTGCCCACGGAGCTCCGCATAGGTCTGGAAGCCGATGAAGTCATGGATGGCAGTGGCCACGGTGTCGCCCGCCTTTTTGTCGGGGCAGACCGCGTCTACCTTGTATCCCAGCATACTGAGCGCCTGGAAGGGAACCATGGTCTCGTAGTCCTCGGTGAAGTCACCGCATAGGAGCAGGATCTTTTTTTCCATAAAACGTACCTCCTTTAATATTGACCTGGGTCATGGCCCCATCATATCACAGGAAGGTGCTGTTTTCAATCCCGCTGTCATACTTTTAGGCGATTTTGTTTATACACACTAGTCCACACACAGTGCCTTTTTTGCGATGCCCCAGAGGTCGGCGTAGTCCACGTAGAATTCGTAGAACTTATCGCCCACCTTGTTTTCCCCTGCGGGATGCTGTATGGTCTGGATGCTGTAGCTGTCCAGTTTTTCGGCGGCGTCGGACATTTTCTCCGCCGTCATATCCGTGACCATATACGGGTTGAGGGCCTCAATGGCCTTCATGACCAGCTTGGAATCGCTGTCAAGGGCGGCCCTCGCGCTGCTCATAAAGCCCTGCAAATAGTCCCTGTGGCGGCGCATACGGCCGATATTCGTCCCATCGCCCACGGCCTGACGGGCGCGGACAAAGCGCAGGGCCTGTTCACCCCGGAGGGTGACGGTCTCACCCTGGACGAAGTCCTTGTCGGCGGGCGTCATATCGTCCACGATGGTCACCGTGACACCGCCCACCAAATCGTTCAGGATGGGGATAGCGCTCATGGGGACAGCCAGATAATTGTCAATGGGAAAGCCGAACAGCAGCCCCGAAACGGCATTTCTGGTATTGACGCAGCTGTCCTCCAGACCTGAGCCGGAGGTATGGGACAGGGCTATCTGCTCGAACACGGAGCCGCCCACATCGCCGGTAACACTGAGCCAGGGGTCGTCCACCATGGTATCCCGGTTTATCTGGATAGGCGTGACAGTTTTTTCGTCGTTGTCAAAAACCAGAAGCACAAGGAAATCCGCCTGCTCATAGTTGTAGTAGGGCACCATGTCGCCCTGGGCGTACACCCGTTTCTCCTTATCGCTGTCCGTGCCGATAAGCAGCACTGTGTCCACGTGGTTTTTCAATACCCCTGTCTCCCCCTCATAGCTGATGGAGGTCACCTGGGGCACGGCGTGCTCCGCCGTACCGGCGTTCTCCACCGTCTCCCGGGCAGCGCGGCGCTCGGCCCTGATGACCAGAACGGCGACGAGGGCCACAAGGAGCAGGGCGGCGATAAGTATGGCTGTCTTTGTCTTTCTTTTCATTTCATCACCCGTTTCGTTGATGCATCAGGAATTCCGCGTTTCTGCTCAGCCGTCGGAGAGGCTCCTCCGCGCCCAGCTCTCTGAGAACACGGAGGGCTTTGCCCATATTGGGCGGACGGGAGCTCATGTTATGGCAGTCAGAGCCCAGCAGATGCAGCCTGCCCTGGTTGAGCAGTCTCAGTGCCAGCTCACCTGTCTCCGGTCTGAGGAAGAATCCGGCGTTGGCCTGCACCAGCAGCCTTCTGTCATGCAGGCGGTCTATCAGCGTCTCGTCCCGCAGCAGCCGCATATACCTGTCGATATGGGCTATCACAGGGACGCAGCGCAGCTTCTGCCCCGTAAGCTCTATCTCGTCCAGCATGGAGTCCGTCCAGGGGTGCATGGGCGGCTCGATAAGCAGGCAGTAGCTGCCCTCCACCAACAGCGCTCTAAGCTCCCCCGCCTCGCTCATGCCGGGGAAATACAGCACCTCCGCGCCCAAGCGCAGCTCCGGCAGCGGCGGCCCACTGTATTTTGACCAGGCTTGCTTCAACGCCTGCGCAGCCGCCGTACGACGGGCAAGAAAGCCGGCAGGGTCCTCGGAGTCGGCATAGAAATGGGGCGTGGCCACAACTGTCTTTACTCCCTGAGACGCGCTGTCGCCCAGCATACGCAGGCTCTCCTCCGTATCCCGGGCACCGTCGTCCATATTCGGTAGAACGTGGGCATGAAAATCGACCATAGCACCGCCGGCCGCCGGCCGTCTCCTCGCTGTCTTTTGATGTTCCTCATAGTCTCAGGGCGGCAGGTTATTGAATCGCGAGGCGGGCCTTGCCCCCTCGCGCTCCCCCGCTGCTCTGCCAGTAAAGCGCTTTTCGCTAACCTTTGATATTCGCGATAGTCTCAGGGCGGCAGATAAATCTGCCGCCCTGTTTGCCTAGGCTTTTGTCACTTTGCGGTGCATATCGCCAGAGTGCCATCTGAGGGGACAACAACGGTAAAGGTACCGTCATCGTTCATAATGACTTCCAGTTCTATCCACTTGCCGTCCTTAAACAGTCTGGCCGCGAAGTCCTTGATATCCTTGACATCGTCCAGCTTCAGGGTCAGCTTGTAGGGCTCGCCGTTGGGGCTCTGGGCATAGACCAGATACCGGGCGACCATGCCCTCGGGTATTGCTTCCTTGACTGTCGCTTCAGCTTGCTTGAATTCTTCCTGAGCGTCCTCAGGCAGGTCTTCAACATTGTCGACCGGCGTCAGCACAACACCCTCGTCACTTTCAACTAATGTGGGGAGCGCGGCTGCCTTATTCCCGTCTTCAACAACGGGGGGGGCGGTAACGCTGCTCACATCAGCCGCAAACGCGACGGACGAAACACTGAGCACAACGACAAGCGCCAGAAGAAGCGCGAAAAACCTCTTCATGGACATTCCTCCTTTCGCATAAAATGGGCCCATTTGTATTTTATCTGCCTTTCGGCAGGAAATACCGATCATTCGTAGGCATAGCTGCCGTAGCCGCTCTTGCCGTAGTACCCGCTCCTGCCATACTTCTTGCCGGCGCCCTCCAGGGTGCCGTTTACAACGAAGCCCAGAATGTTTATGCCGGCAAACTTGAGCTGCTCCACGCAGTCCTCCAGCAAGTCTCTGGGGCAGGTCTGCTCCTTGACCACCACTATCATACCGTCCACGTGCTCGGAGATGGACACGGCGTCCACCACCGCGCCCACGGGAGGCAGGTCAATAATGATAACGTCGTACACAGAGTAGAGCGCCTGCATAAGCCGGGTCATTCTCCGGGAATTAAAGAGCTCGCCGGGGGTCCTGGAGATAGTTCCGCCGGTAATAACGTCAAACTTATTCTTCCCGGTGCTGTTGGAGTACTTCTGGATCACCTTGCCTACGGCGTCAATATCCGTCAGCAGATTGCTCAGCCCCGGCACCAGCTCCAGGCTCAGCTTCTCGTGGACGGTGGGCTTGCGCATATCTCCGTCCAGCAGCAGAACCCGCTTGCCCAGCTCCGAAACGGAGTAGGCCAGATTGACGGCAGTGAGGCTTTTACCCTCTCCCGGCTGGGTGCTGGTGATGCCGACGACCCGGCACTTTCCCTCTTCTTCGGGCAGGGCTATGAGGATATTGGTCCTCAGCCGGTTATAGGCCTCCTTGGCGGCAAAGCTGAGCCCCTCGCAGTAATAACCGCTGTCCCGCTCCTTTGTTTTCTTTTCCGGGCCCCTGGCTTCCACAGTGTTTTCCACGGTCACTTGCCTCCTTTGCCGTCCACGTCATAATATGAGGAGTAGTAATAGCCCTTCTTTGTGGACAGCCGCATATCGGGGATGAGGGCAAGCACGGGAATGTCGGGATATATGAGCTTTAGATCGTCGGCGGAGTGGATGGCAACATCGCTCCGCTCGCGGACGATGTCCGCCACGATTATCCACGCGGCACTGAGCACGATGCCTATGAGCGCGCCGATAGCCGTATTCTTGGCGAAGCTGGGCGAGGCGCGGTGGGCCGGGATTATGGCGTAATCCACAATGCGCACCGAGCTGCCGTCAACTATCTCGGCTATCCTGTCCGGCAGGAGCCGGGCGAAGGTATTGGCGATAAGCTCCGCCTCGGTGGGGCTGGTGCTGCTGATGGTGAGATTGAAGGCCGCGGTACCTGTGACCGCCTCTGTCTCCATCATGTCCCGCAGCTCCTTATAGGTATAGGGCACCCCCGCCTGGGCGATGACCTCCTCCACGGTGGTGCGGGATTCCAGGATATAGATATACGTGCTCACCAGAGAGTTGGAGGCAGACAGCTCCGACGACGAGATCGAAAAGCTGGTAGCGCCGAAGGAGAAGGAGCTGTTGTTGACGTACATGGAGGCTGTGGCCTCGTACTTGGGGGTTATGAGAAAATAGGTGACTCCGAAGGCCAGGCCGCCCATTATGGCCGCGATGAGGATAATAACCAGGGCGTTTTTCCAGAGCACCCTGAAAAGCTGGAGCAGGTCTATCTCAATTTCGTCGTTTTCCTTACGCACTGACATATCTGTCCTCCGACACTGAAGATTTCCTCCGGTGAAAGCGCTATTTCAAGCTCTCCGCAAGCATCTTGGTGAAATAATCCGGGTCATCCTTCAGCAGCTCTTTTCTGGCTTCCTCGATGTAGAGCTCCTTATTGACCTCGTCGAAATAGCCCAGGGTCTGCATACGGTTATAGATAAGCTTTCCTATGAGCTTGTACGCCTTGCCGTTGAGCTCCGCGTCACCGGCGGAGCTTCTCAGGCTGGTGGGCACCACGCCGTTATCCAAGGCATAGGTGTCGTCCTTGGTGGCGGTGATCTTCGCGTCTGTGAGCCCGTCTGTGCACAGGTATTTGCGAACGTTTATATAGTGGTTGCCAAAGGCCTGCACCATGGCGCTGTCAATGGCGTCCAGAGTATAGTTCCAGCCGCTTCCCCAGCTGTCGTCCACGGAGCATATGCCCAAGATGATATATCTGTCGGGGTTCAGCTCCTGCCGGGCTATGAGCTGTCTGGTCTGCTCCACCAGTACCGAAGGGGTCACATCATAGCCGCCGTAGGTGCCGATGCAGATTATGTGCAGGTAGTCCTTATACATATCCGCCGCTGCCGTGGTCACTTCCGTTCCGGCGGCCACGGGAGTCTCCTGCCCCGGAGTCAGTCTGGAGAAGAAATATTTATTATAGCCGTAGCTGTACAGGGAGCCGGGCTCCAGGGTGACGGTGCCCTCTATGCCCGCCAGCATCACGTTATTCACGCCGACGCTGCCGCCGGTCAGAGGCGCCACGTCCCGCCCGTTTTGAGAGGCAAGCTGTATCTCCACGCTTTCAGTGCCCGCCGGGATAACGAAGTCTGACTTTACCACGTAGGGGACGGCGCCGCAGCGGCCCAGCACCGTGCTGGTGTCCTCCTCACCGGCGCCCATGTTCACCACCGGGATATCCACCGTATAGGCGTC
Organism: uncultured Oscillospiraceae bacterium; assembly: GCA_964430345.1. Classification (GTDB taxonomy): domain Bacteria; phylum Bacillota; class Clostridia; order Oscillospirales; family Oscillospiraceae; genus Limivicinus. Next base: position 39,439 of record CAYSFK010000002.1, read on the forward strand.
CCAGTCAAGGCGGGAGTAATCCTCGGCGTTTTTGATGGAAAGGCGGAAATTATACACATCGCATATGTAGGCGTCGATATAGGTCTGCAAAACCTCTGGGAAGGCCACATTGCCGGAGGAGCCGCCGGTGAGCTTATCGCCCCAGCAGACTATGCCCGGCAGATACTCCGCCACGGTCTGCATATCCTTCTCGTACTCCGCCTGTATGGCGGTGACCGCCTGCTGTCTGGCGGCTGACTGCTCCTGCTGCTGCTGGGTATACGCTTCTATCAAGACCGCGTCCTGCTCCTGAGTGCGCTTGCGGACTATAAGGATGGCCGCCGCCAGCCCCACCACCAGAGCCAGGGACACGACTGCCAGGATAATGTTGCGGATAAGGATGCTTTTACGATAATCTTTCCACATACTGTGGCTCTCCATTATGCAGTATTTTCTGTCAGCGGCGGCCGACGGTCCAGCCGCGGCAGGTGTTTTCAATATGGAAACACTTAGCCCATTTTGACATTGTAACACGCATCATATTTTTAAGCAATACCTTTTTAAACATAATTTGTAATTTTTGGGAGTTTGGCCCGGCTGTTTTGAGACTGCTCATGGTTACCGTCTGTATAACTTCTCCTAAAATGCGACGCATACCTGCAAAGGCCGGGATATAACTCTTGCGCGAAGCAAAGCGGGCAGGTATAATCAATGCAGGAGCAATATTATAAGGGGGAATATTTCATGGACACATACAGACTTGAAAGGCTGCGCCGTTTGCAGGCGTATATCCGGGAGCAGGGGCTGGACGCCATGCTGGTCACCTCTCGGGATTCCATTTACTACCTCTCCGGCGCGTCGTACACCCCGGAGGAGCGGCCCTTTTTCATCATAGTCAAGCCGGAGGGTACGCCGGATCTGGTGGTGCCCAGGCTGGAATATGAGCATATGCAGAAGGTGGAGGGCTTCGGCAGCATCTCCTCCTACTTTGAGTACCCCTCTGTGCCCGGGCGGAACTGGTACGACTACATCGCCCAGAACCTTGGTGAGAACGCAATCATCGGCATAGAGCCCAATCTGATGTCCGCCTACAGGGAGCTTATCCGGGCCGTGGAGACCCGCATCGTGGACTATATCGACAGGATGCGGCTGGTGAAGGACGCCTCGGAGCTGGAGGCCATAAAGCTGGCCGCCAAATACACCGACGAGGGTATGCGCCTTATTCACAGCGGCCTTTACCGGGGTCAGTGCGTGCTGGAGCCGGTGATGCCCGCAAGGAGCATCCAGACCGCAGTTATAAAGGAGACGCCCTACAACTACATGACCAGCAGCTTTCTCACCGCCGGCTGGCCCGCTCCCAAGAGCGCCCAGCCCCACAGTCTGCCGGATTTCAAAAGCCGTATGGGCGACGGGCCCATCGTGCTGATGAGCTACAACCGGGTAAACGGCTACGCCGCCGAGTGCGAGCGGACGGTGTTTCTGGGTGAGCCCTGCCAGCGGGATAAGGAGCTGTTCAACGTGATGACCCGGGCAAGGGAGATAGCCTTTGCCATGGTACGCCCCGGCGTCCCCTGCGGGGATATCGATATGGCCACTCAGGAGTACTTCAAATCCCTGGGCTACGGCGAGAATATCATCCACCGCACAGGCCACGGCATCGGTCTGGGCAACCACGAGGCCCCATGGATAAGCGCCGGCGGGGCTCACGTGCTGGAGGAGAACATGGTGATAAGCATAGAGCCCGCCGTGTACTTCAACGACATCGGCGGCTTCCGGCACTCAGACACGGTGCTGGTAACCCAGGACGGCTATGAGCTGCTGACCAAGTACCCCACCGACCTTGACAGCCTTATTGTCCGGGACGCACGGGTGATAAAGAAGCTTAAGGGCTGGTTCATCCGCAAGGCCGTACATATGAAGTGACTATATTACAGCCGCTTCGGACAGATATCCGAAGCGGCTGTAATTTTATCGGCGTTATTCAGCCCTCCAGCTGGTTTATCAGCAGTGTGCCCAGGCCGTTGACCTGATCGTCTATATCCCTGTACAGCGCCTGTACGCCGTCCAGGGCCAGCACCTGGTCGTAGAAGGAGCTGTCGTACCGGATCATGGTCATGCCGCCCTCTGTCAGTATGCGCTTATTATCGGCGTCTATCTTCTGAAGCTGTGGGCGCATATAGGCGATGGCCTCCGCCACAGCCTGCTCAAGCGCCGCCTGATGCTCAGGGCTGAGGGCGGCGTACGCCTCCTTGTTTATGCACACCTGATTGCAGTAGAGGATGTGGTCAGTACAGGCCAGATACTTCTGAACCTCCTGAAAGTTGGCGCCCACGCAGGTATCGGCGGCGTTTTCCTCGGCGTCGATGGCGCCGTTTTTCAGGGCAATATACACCTCGGGCCAGGCCAGAGGTGTGGGCTCCGCGCCTATGGCCGTCCAGAAGGCCATATGGTTCTTGTTTTCCATGGTGCGGATCTGCAGGGCTTTAAAATCCGCAAGGGTATTCAGCTCCACATTGGCCGTGGTCAGGCGGTAGGTGGCGTTTTGCAGGAAGCCCAGCAGATGGAGCCCCGCCGCCTCATAGGCTTCCCCCAGGGCAGCGGTGAAGTCGTTGTCGCCATTGAGGGCCTTGTCTATGACGTCACCGTCGTATTTGGAGAAGGCCATGGGCAGATCGAACACCGCCATCTCCGGAATAAAGGACACCATTGGGGCCGTCTGGCAGACTACCAGCTGGATATCGTTGCTCTGCATCTGGCGCAGCAGGTCGGCGTCTCCGCCCAGCTCCGCGTTGGGATGGTAGTCTATGCTCAGCCCGCCCTCGGTAAGCTCCGAGACCCGCGCCGCTATATACTCCCCGAATATCTGGCCCGCCGCGCCCTTGCCGGTGGAGTCCGCGCCGATAAGCGTCACCGTCCCGGAAGAAGCCGGGGCTCCGCAGGCGCAGAGAGCAAGGCATAGTGCCAAAGCGAGAATAAGGGCGGCTGTCTTTTTCATGGATATATCTCCTTTTTCATCAAAGCAGGGCCAGGGAAAACCAGGGAATGTAGGTGATAAGCAGCAGGGCCAGCGCAAAGGCGAGCATAAAGGGCAGGGCCTTCCTCGCCACAGACATGGGCTGCTCCCCGGCAAGGCTGCCCGCGGTGAACAGATCCAGTCCGAAGGGCGGGGTGGCAAGGCCGATGGACAGGCAGCAGACCAGCACCACGCCGAAATGCACCTTGTCCACCCCCAGAGCTTCCACCGCCGGCAGCAGCACCGGCGCAAGTATAACTATGGCAGGGCCGGTGTCCATGACCATACCCAGCAGGAGAAACAGCAGCACCAGCGCCGTCATCACCGTCCAGCCGGAATGGAAGCCTGCGGTGACGAAGCCGGTTATGGCGTCGGTGGCCCTCGTAAGCGACAGCACCCTTCCGAAAGCCACGGCAAAGGCCAGCACAAAGGCCAGTCCGGCGTAGGTCTTTACGGCGCTGCGGAGCATGGGGACCAAATCTTTCAGCTTTATGGTCCTGTATATTAAAAGCGAGACTATGAGCGCGTAAAACACCGAGATGCAGGCCGCCTCCGTAGGCGTGACGAAGCCGGCGTAGATGCCGCCCAGTACTATTACGGGGCAGAGCAGCGCGGGAAGGCTGTCCAGAAGCAGCAGGGCGAAGCCCTGTCTTTTCAGCTCCAGCATTTTTTCCTCGATCAGCTTCCGGTCTTCTCCGTTTCTGCGGCAATACCACACCGCGTAGGCCATCATGAACAGGCCGATAAGTACGCCAGGCAGGATGCCGCCGATGAACAGGTCGCCGGTGGAGACGCCGGTGGCCAGAGAATACAGCACGAAAGGAATAGACGGCGGGATTATGACTCCCAGACCGCCGGCCACGGCGATAAGCCCGGCGCTCCATCTTTTGTCGTAGCCCAGCGAAACCATGAAAGGAATGCACATGGAGCCCACGGCGGCGGTGGTGGCGGGGCCGGAGCCGGAGATGGCGCCGTAAAACAGGCAGGTAAGTATCACAGCGCAGGGTATGCCCCCGGCAAAGCGGCCCACAAAGTACGCGAAGAAGCTGAACAGTCGCTTTGATATGCCGCCCTCCGCCATGATGACGCCGCCCAGAATGAACAGAGGCACCGCCAGTATCGGCGTGGAGTTCGCGCCGGAGAAGGTATTGTTGAGCATCTGGGCTATGGAGCCGCCCTTGTCCAGCAGCAGTATGGGGGCGGAGGCGCCCAGTACCATGGAGACGCCGATGGGCACCGAGACGGCTACGGCCAGGAGGAACACGGCAAAAATCAAAAGCACCGCCATCAGCTGTCACCCTCCCCGGTCGCGCAGTGACGCCATGCTTGCTGCCCCGCTCTAAGCGCTCCGCCGAAAAAGCCCAGCAGCATGACGCTGTATATCACCCACATGGGCCAGAGCATGGCGGGTGAAGTCTCCCCGCTGCGCAGGATGCTTCCCACCACGCCCACGGAATGGCAGCCCAGAAACAGCATAGCTGCGGCGGTCATAACGTCCACCGCTGTATTCACGACGCGCCGGGCCTTTCTCGGAAGGATGTCCGGCAGCGCGCTGACCCGCAGCATGGTCCCCCGGCGCAGGGTATAGGGCAGGGAGAGAAAGACGCTCCATATCCAGCAGTAGCGGCAAAACTCCTCCGCCCAGGTCAGAGCGGGGACGAAGGGGAGGTTCCGTATCACGACCTGCGCAAGCTCAACGCAGGAGATAAGCGCCAGCAGGATGACCAGCAGGGTCTCCTCGAAGTATTGGTCCAGCCATTTTATGATTCTCATTTTCTACTCCGATATGACGGCCAGCAGCTCCCGGCGCATTACGTCCAGCGGCGCTTTTCTGCCCGTCCACAGCTCTATCTGTGCGGCGCCCTGATACAGACTCATGCCCAGACCGTTCAGGGTGCGGCAGCCGACAGCCTCGGCATCCAGGAGGAAGCGGGTCTTTGCGGGGTTGTAGCAGGCGTCAAAGCAGAACAGCGCCGGATCCAGCAGCTCCGGAGGGACAGGGCTTTCACCCTGGGTCTTACCCATGCCTACGCCGGAGGCGTTCACCAGCACATGGCAGTCCCGCAGCCTTGTATAGTCGCCATACTCCACCGGCTCCACAACAGGGGCAAAGCTTCTGTTTATGTCCTCTGCCACCGCTTTTCGGCTTTCCCCGGTGCGGGAGCTGAGATATATCCTTTTCGCTCCGCTGAGGGCCAGCGCAGAGCATATGGCCCTGCCTGCGCCGCCTGCGCCTATGCAGAAAAAGGTCCCGCCCTTCAGGGATATCCCGGCCTCCTCTGTCAGCGAAAGATAAAACCCTGTCCCGTCGGTGTTATAGCCCGCCAGCTCACCCGCCGGGGTCTTTACTATGGTATTGCAGGCGCCCAGCCTTTCGCACAGAGGGTCCAGCCAGTCAAGGTACCTGAGCACCTCTACCTTGTTGGGCTTTGTCACCGCTGCCCCCGCAAGGGACGGCATATACCGCAGCCCGTCTATTATCTCCTTTAAGTGTGCACTGTCGGCCTCGGTATAGAAATACCGCATATTCAGGCCCATTGCCCGGTAAGCCGCATTCTGCATTCTGGCCGCGAAGGACTGGCTCAGCGGGCTGCCGATAAGGGTAATGAATTTGGTGTTTATATTTATCATGTTTTGATACGTCTTTCTTCCATGAGAAACTCAGATTTAACCGCGCATCCCGCAGGCGGCTCTATTCTAACACAAAAATACGGCCGTGGCGACTGCTTTTGCAGCTCCACGGCCCAATTATTCGTAATATCCGTCTACCCGCGGCGGTCATCGCCAGCAAGACCGTCTCTGAAATAGGGCCTGACAGCCTGATACACCAGCCGAAAATGCTGCTCCAGCTTCTCATCGGTGTAATCTGTGTCACCGCTGACAGTGCGAAACACCATGGCAATGGTGGCCTCAAACACAAACTTCAGCACGGCGGAGGCATCCACCCCCGGCCGGAAAAACTGCCCCAGCCTTGCCGCCACCGGGGCGTAGCACTTGTCGTGACCGGCCTTGGCATATATACGGTACTGCTCGGAATAGTAATACCGAACATAAAACCTGGCGTCGTAGTCCACGGACACCATCAGCTCCCAGGCACAGATAAACAGAGCTCTGCACCTGTCTTCCCACGGTCGTCCGTCCTCCTCCAGCTTGGGGACAAGGTCCATGATGAGCTCCGCCAGATTTCTGTCGTTCAGCGCAAACGCGGTGCGGATAAGGTCCTCCTTGCTTTCGTAATACCTGTAGATATAGGCCTCGTTCAGCTTTGCCTGCCGGGCGATGCGCTTGGTCGTGGCTTTATAATAGCCCTCAGTGGCTATGACATAGGAGGCGCTGTCCATCAGCATAGCCCGTATTTCGTCTTCCTTATGGTTCATAGCAGCTCCGTACAATTGTAAGTATTTACTACAGCATCGGCAGAAAAAATCGCTTGGAATTACTCATCAAGCAACATGTTCATGATACTACAACTATCTGCACAATGCAAGAGAAAACCGCCGTAATTCTGTCTAATCGCTGCGGTTTGTCTTGACAAGCACAGGCGAATAACATAAAGTAAATACATAGAGGCACGACAACTTTACAGTGGAGGGACAGTCTATGAAGAAGCTTGTTTTTATGATAACTCTCATCCTGCTGGCGTCCGTGCTGACCGGGCTCCCGGTTTACGCCGACGGCGGAGCAGGCTCTAATGGCGGAAACGAGATGAGCAATTACACCGTGGAGACAGGCGGTGGCGACATAGGCGACGGCGCTCCGGGAGACGTCCCCGACCCCAACGACAGAGTCGTCAATCCCGGAGCAGAGCAGGAATCCCAGTCGGGAGAGTCCGGCGCGGGCGATATTGGCGGGACTGGCTCTCAGCCGGGCCAGTCCGGCGCGGACAATACCGACGGCGGCGGCAGCGCCCCTCAGCTCCAGAGCAGCGCGTCCTGGGCGGACAAGCTGATATACTACGCAAGGATAGCCCTGTACTGGCTGCAGTACACCCTTTGGCCCTGGCTGAAGCTCAACAAATTGTACGTGGCCATAGGCGTCGGGGCGCTGCTGCTGCTTTGGATGATCAGCTCCATCGTCAGAGGCGCACGGCGCCGACGGCGGCGCAGGGAGCGGCAGTTAATGCGGGATAGAGAGAGGAGCTCAAATGCTTAAGCTGTCGTCGCTGCTGTCCTATGACAGCGTAATGATACAGTGCCACGATAACCCGGACGCAGACGCCCTAGGCTCTGCCCTGGGACTGTACCGGTATTTCCGGGCTCAGGGCAAGGAAGCTCAGATAGTCTACGGCGGCTTCGCTCCCATACAGAAGTCGAACCTGACTCTGTTCACCCGGCTGCTGGATATTCCCGCCCGATACATCAGCGGTGAGGAGGCTCCGGTCTGGGACGGGCTTCTGATAACCGTGGACTGTCAGTACAAAGCGGGAAACGTCAAGCCCATAGCGGCGAAGCAGGTGGCGGTGATAGACCACCATATGGCGGAAACAGAGCTGCCGGAGCTGTCGGATGTGCGCCCCTATCTGGGCAGCTGCTCCACGCTGGTATGGGCGCTGCTGCGGCAGGAGGGCTTTGACTTCGGGCACTGCCCCGACGTGGCCGCGGCGCTGTACTATGGGCTCTTTACCGACACCAACAGTCTGGCGGAGATAAGCCACCCGCTGGACCGGGATATGCGGGACAGCCTGCGCTTTGACCCGGCTCTGCTCAAGCGGCTGCGCAACACCAACCTGAGCATAGGCGACCTGGCCCTGGCCGGGGAGGCGCTTATAAGACACACGCTGGACGAGGACACGCGCAGCGCCGTGTTCCAGGCCGACCCCTGCGACCCCAACATACTGGGCTTTACCGCGGATCTGGCATTGCAGGTGGACTGCATAGACGTGTGCGTGGTATTTTGCCAGCTTCCGGCGGGGATAAAGCTGTCGGTGCGAAGCTGCGTACGGGAGGTCATGGCCAGCGAGCTGGCGGCCAGTCTCTGCAAGGGAGTGGGCTCCGGCGGCGGGCACAAGGACAAGGCCGGAGGTTTTCTGAGCCGGGACGCACTTTCAAGGCTGGGCCTCAGTCCGGCGGCATTTCTCAGACAGCGGCTGACGGAGTATTTCGCCGCTTACGATCTGCTGTACTGCGGCAGGCTGGGCATAGACACGGCGGTACTGCCCAGATATGTGAAAAAACCGCTGCCGCTGGGCTTTGTGCCCTCCACAGAGCTTTTCCCACCTGGAACTCAGATGACCGTACGCACTCTGGAGGGCGACGCCGTGACGGTGGCTGGAGAGGATATCTACATAATGATAGGCCTGCGGCAGGAGGTCTACCCCATACGCCGGGAAAAGTTCCTGGCCTCCTACCGGGCGCTGGAGGAGCGCTACGTTCCCGACCCCCGCTTTCTGCCGGAGGGCAGCTACACCCCCACGGTAAAGGGCGGGCCGGAGATGAGCGCCGCGCCGCTTTTTGAGAACGCCCGCGCCTGCGTGGGCACCGGCGGCAGCTTTGTGTATATAAAGAGGCTGACACGGCCCACCAAGCTTTTCACCGTCTGGAACCCGGAGGGCTATATGTTCGGCGGCCCCGGCGACTGTCTGGCCATCCGCAGTGACGACGGGGAGGACGCCTACATCATTGACGGCAGGATATTCGACCTGAGCTACGAGGAGCTGTAGGAGGGACCGGCTATGGCTGATTACGATATCTGCATACTGGCACACGGCGCCGACAGCGAGCTGGCCCACAGGCTTGGGGACAGCATTGGCCGCTACCGGCTGCCCGGCGGTATCCGGGCTGAGGGCGGATATAAGCGCATAGTTCAGCTCTCCGCCGAGGGGCAGTCCGACACCGAGGCAGAAAGCCTTCTGGCCCGGTGCCGACGGCTCATTGTGCTGTGCTCACCGGAGGCCAGAGAGTGCGAGGCGCTCTGCCGGTGCCTGTTATATTTCTAGAAGCTGCGGCGGCGGCAGGACATCATACCCGTCATTGTCCGGGGCGAGCCTATGGAGGCCTACCCCGACTTCTTTATTGAGCGGCACAGTGTGACACGCATACTGCCTGACGGCAGTCTTGAGGAGCGCACAGAGACCCTGGAGCCGGTGGCTTCAGACCTGCGGGCGGCGGGCTCAAGGCAGGCGCGGCAGCTTATGCGCTATGAGACTGTGCGCATCGTGGCCTCGGTGCTGGGGCTGGAGCCGGACGCTCTGGTGCAGCGGCAGCAGCGGCGCATACGTATCAGGGCCGCCGTTATGGCGGCGGCGGTCTGCGCGGTGTGCCTATGTGTCAGCCTTATCTTCGCCTATTTCTCCGCCGTGGCCCGGCGGGAGGGCGATATTGCCGCCGCCATGGCCAGAGAGAGTCAGGCGGTAACTGACAGGCTGGTGACGGAGCTGCCCGCCCGCTTCGCCGACGACCCCGACGCGCTGGCTCTGGTGAACGAGACTATACAGGAGGCCATGGCAGTGTCGCCCATCGGCGGTAAGACGGAGGGCGGCCATGGCTAAGGAGTACAGCGTATTTATAAGCTACCGCCACAAAAGCGCGGATATAGCCGCCGCCAAGCGGGCCCTTACCTTGCTTGAGGCCTACAGGCTGCCCGCGTCGCTGCGTGACGAGGGCTATGAGGGCGTGGAGCGGGTCTTCCGGGACACTGAGGAGCTGGCGGTAAGCCGGGTGCTCAGCAACACTATACAGGAAGCCCTGCAAAACAGCGACTCTCTGATGGTGGTATGTTCCCCGGACACGCCCCAGTCGGAGTGGGTTGACCGGGAGGTGGCCACATTCATAGAGCTGGGCCGGGCGGAGCGGATATATCCTCTGCTTATTGCCGGGGAGCCGGAGATTTCATTCCCGCCGTCCCTGAAAAAAGTGCCCGACATCGCGGAGCGGGTCATGGACGTAAGAGGCAGCGGTGGTAAGCTGAAGTCCGGAATGCTGCTGCCCGTCGTCGCGGCGGTGGCCGGATTGTCGGAGCCGCGTCTGCGTCGGGCGGACAGGCTGCGCCGTACCGGCCGGAGCGTGGCTATGGCTGTGCTGTCCGCGGCGGCGGTGCTGACGGTGATGCTGGTGACGGCGGGACTGTGGCTTCGGGCAGAGGACTACAGGGCTGCTACACTGCAAAAGCAGGAGGCGGCCATGGCTGTGCTGTCCCGCCTGACCTACGGGCTGCCAGCAAAGCTGGTAGAGCTGCCCAGCACATACGGCGCAGTGGCGGAGATACTGGACGAAAACTCCAATCAGATAGAACGTATTTTGCTGCTGTCGGAGCAGACCGACGGCATACGCGAGCAGATAGCCGCCAACTATGAAAAGCACGCCACCGCCTCGGCGCGGCTGGGCGCTTTTGACAGAGCCCAAGAGAGCCAAAACAGGGCCATCGGCGTATATGAGGCCCTTCGGGATGAGGGCGCGGCGGGGTCGGCTCTGTCTCTGGCCTCGGCTTACAACAACCTGGGAGTAATAGAAAACGCCGCCGGCATATTCGAGGCGGCGGCGGCGGATTACGCTCTGGCGCTGGAGCTGCTGGAGCGTGAGGCGGGAGAATCTCCCGAGAAAATAGCAAGTATGGCGGCATTCCTTTCCAACAGCGGCGCCAACGCCATGGATATGGGCGACTATGACAGGGCAGAGTCTACGCTGCTTGAGAGCATGAAGCTGTCTGCGGACTCGGGGGCGGACATGGCAAGGCTGCGCTATAATTTGGGTATATGCCGGATGGCGCTGGGTCATTACCAGCAGGCGGAGGGCGATCTCTCCGACGCCGCCGAGGGCTATAGACAGTACTATGAGGCTCAGCCCAACCGCAGCAATCTGAGGCCCTACGCCCAGGCTCTGGTGCAGCTTGCGCTGTGCAAGTCCAGTCAGGCCAAGCTGGATCAGGCGGCGGAGCTGTTCCCCAAGGCCATAGGGCTTTGCGAAAAGCTGGCCTCCGGGCAGGACGACGCCGCGGCCCTGAGCCTTCTGGCCAAGGCCTGCAACAACTACGGGCTGTGTCTGAATATGCAGGGGGAGTACGACAACGCGGAGCCCTGGTACCTGCGCTACGCGGAGATACAGGAGCAGCTGTACGCTCTCAGCGGCACGGAGCTATCCCGGGCCAGTCTGGCCAGAGCCTATTACAATGTGGCGGAAAACGCCTTTAAAGCCGGGAAATACCACATGACCCGCCGGTACTACGATATGTGTCTCAGCGAGTACGAGCCGGTGCATGATAAGCTGGGAAGCTATCACTCGGCGGAGTATTACGCCAGACTCTCCTACTATCACGTTATCGTCAGCCGGGACTACCCCGCCGCTTTGGCGGCTGCTGATACGGCGCTGGCGCTGCAGCCGGAGTCCTCCTTCGTGCAGATAGCACGGGTATACGCACTGCTGTTCAATGGTCTGTACGGTGAATGCGACACAGCGGCGAAGGAGGTGGTGGCCCGCTCGGAGGGCGAGTTGCTCAATATCTCGCTGGATTTCGCGGCCATGACGGCGGCGGGACAACACCTGCCCCATATGGACGAGCTGATCTCGCTGCTGGGGGAGCAGTCCGAGGCCGGTGAATAGATATGCGTCTCTCGCGCGTTTATGCGCCGTCATTGTGTAGATCATCTGACCAAAACTCACAGTGGCAGGCCAGCCGAAGCACCTCCATAGCAGTCGAGAATCGAGTCAGGTGCAGCTTACAGATCGGCCAGCGGCAGCGCAAAGACGGGGCCTTGGGAAAACACACGGTTCTGCAGTGTTCTCATTTGGTTGTAAGACCACGCGCATTTTCCCCGACTCTTAATGAACATTGTTTCACTTCGATCCACACACCCGCGTGGGCACGGCATAGACGGTGAAGTCTGGACGCTGTATATTCTCGGTATTTCAATCCACGCTCCCCGTGTGGGAGCGACGGGCTGGAAGTTGGAGCCGGGCTCAGTCATAGAGATTTCAATCCACGCTCCCCGTGCGGAGAGCGACGACCGTAGCCGAAGCAAGAAGAAGCCTTAAGGCAATTTCAATCCACGCTCCCCGTGTGGGGAGCGACGCGGAACTAAT
>CAYSFK010000003.1:0-3163 GCA_964430345.1 uncultured Oscillospiraceae bacterium
AGGCTCCGAGCAAAGTCTTGCTTTCATAGCTGTTGTTATAGGTGTTGACCCACATCCTGTCCATAAGAGCAAGATCCATACGGTCCTTCAGCTCGCACTCCGGCGCAACATACTGAAGCAGAGTGGGGTAATAATAGTCGGCATTTGAGGTGCCGAAATAACCGTAATACGCCTCAACAAACTCCGCGGTGAAGGCGCCCAGCCGCTGGGCCGTTTCCTCGTCGCACTCAACTCTGTCACCGGGCTGTTCACCAAGAGCATCCCAGGGCAAGACGATTCTTTCCGGAACAGATTCAGGCTTAACATAGTTTGAAGGCAGGCTTCTGACAAGCCAGGCGTCCGGCAGGGTCCTGGTTCCTGCGGCCTGATTGGCCGAGTTATTTACCAGCTCACCGTTAAAATACATACAGGTAGAGTTGCCGCCGTCCATGTTCACCGCCTTGACGCACCCGAATTTATCGCCAAGTATATCCACCATATCGGGGAAGGTGAGGCCTATGCTGTAACCCTGGCGGCCGTCAGCCGCAACCATCACCACCGCTCCGTCCTCGCGCTGGCCAATGGCTGTTCGCGCGCCAATGCCCGTTTCAAGCTCTGACGGATCAGTTTTTTCGCCGTCTAAGATAAGCACCGGGCCGAAGCTCACACAGTCTCTGATACCGATATCCTGACAAGCCTCGTTGTTGTACCATCCGCACCAGAAATTATCGCCTGAATCAAAGCCGGCAATGGGGCCCATCTCCTCGCCGTTGTAGCACACGCCGTCACTGTATGTAATGCCGTACGGCGGCCAGCCGGAGCCCGCGCCGTCATAGTCAACGAAGCCTCCCGCATTGATACCGCCCACGGCATCGTAGGACTCCGCAAGCTCATTGAGCACCTTGCCGCTTCCATAGTAGGCGTCCGGTTCCTGAATGGCAGTACCCACAAACACCCGGCTTGGGTCGAGTACTATCATGGCGTATACCGTAGCGCCCTTGTAATTGAACTTGTAATTAATGATCCCGTCTCCGTCATCATCAAGCAAAAGCTCACCGTTGACGGGTTCTGGCGTAGGCTCCGGAGTCGGCTCCGCAGTGGGTTCCGGGGTCACCATAGAGACGGGAGCGGTGCTTGGCGCCGGCGCCTCAGCGCCGCAGGCTGCCAGCGTAAAAAGCATACTGACAGTGATCATAATAGTTATCAGGCGTTTATAGTTCTTATTTATTTCTCTCATGTTTTTTAGCCTTTCTTAGAATGCTGTACTAGAAAATCCCGCAATCTGAAGGACTGCGGGATTCCCATATTATGGTGGAGATGGGGAGAGTTGAACTCCCGTCCGAAAGCGTTTTAACAGGAATTTCTCCGGGCGCAGACGGTTATTTACATTCCCTTATCCCAGCGAGAGCCGTCACTCTCAGGGACTTGGTAGCTTCATTATACATGGCGCGCTCAAAGCTTTGCCCGCTCACGTTCACCACTAATCGACGCCCCGTTCCGGGCCGTGGTACTCCCGGGCGGAACGCTCACTGCTTATGCAGCGAGAAGAACAGTATCGTTGTTGTTCTTTAATTTATAAGGTTGCCCGTTTTATGGATGTCAGGCGCATCCGCCCGCTGTTCCTGCCTCCACACCCCCGTCGAAACCGTTACATCCCCGCGTCGTCAGAAGAAACTCGCTTCATTCCGTTTCCCGCTTCGCGGCAAACTTCATATCCGCTCCTTCCTTCTTCCTCTACAACTCGAAGGTCAAGCCTTCGAGTTGTTAAAGACGATAGCTGCGACCGATGCATTTAGTGCTCCTTTACAACTCGAAGATCAAGCCTTCGAGTTGTTAAAGACGATAGCTGCGACCGATGCATTTAGTGCTCCTTTACAACTCGAAGGTCAAGCCTTCGAGTTGTTAAAAGACGAAAAAGATATTAAATGGGTGGTTTTGGCTGCTGTATATTTGACGCTCTGCCGGTGAAATTGTTCCCTACTCCTTCACGGGCTCGGGATAGTCCACGCCGAAGGTGTCCACCGTGACCTTCTTCATTATCTGGGGCGTACGGGGCTTATCGTTATAGTCAGTGCGCACCTTGCACACCTCGTCCACCACCTCTATGCCCTCTATGACCTTGCCGAAGGCGGCATACTGCCCGTCCAGATGAGGGGAGTTCTGGTGCATGAGGAAAAACTGACTTCCGGCGGAGTTGGGGGCCATGGTACGGGCCATGGAGAGAACGCCACGGTCATGGAGCAGGGGGTTATTGACGCCGTTGGCCTTGAACTCGCCCTTGATGCTGTAGCCCGGGCCGCCTGTGCCGCTGCCCTTGGGGTCGCCGCCCTGTATCATAAAGCCGGGGATGACCCGGTGGAAGCACAGCCCGTCGTAAAAGCCCTTGCTCACCAGGGAGATGAAGTTGTTGACCGTATTGGGCGCAAATTCCGGGTACAGCTCCGCCTTTATAACGCCGCCGTTTTCCATTTCAAAGGTAACTATGGGATTGGTCATTGATTGAGCCTCTCTTTCATTATCCTGTCGATGTCCCGCCTGGACTCCCGCTCCGCCTCGCTGTCGCGCTTGTCGTGGAGCTTCTTGCCCTTGCAGATGCCCAGCTCCACCTTTACCCGGCTGTCCTTGAAGTACAGGGACAGGGGGATGAGGGCAACGCCGTCCTGCATGATACGGGCGTTGAGCTTCAGTATCTCCCGCTTGTGCATCAGCAGCCGCCGGGGGCGAACGGGGTCTTTATTGAAGATGTTGCCGTGCTCGTAGGGGCTGACGTGCATACCCCTGACAAAAAGCTCCCCGTCCTTCACGGTGCAAAAGGCGTCCTTCAGATTGACCTGGCCTGCACGGATGGACTTGACCTCCGTGCCGAAAAGCTCTATCCCTGCCTCAAAGCGCTCCAGCACAAAGTACTCGTGGAAGGCCTTGCGGTTGGACGTTATCTGCTTTATCCCGGTCTGCTTCGGCAACGCGCTCAACTCCATCCTTACATCATCGACTGAATGAGAGTATACCACAGCAGTACGCCGAAAAAAAGAGAAATTTTTTTAATAATGATATGGTAATCCGCAAAGGGATATGTTATACTTCTTTTTGCAGTTATGTAAATCATTTCAATTATGCGTCAAGAATGGGGGTGTCGTCACGGACTATACGGAAAAGAGAGTGGACGGCGAGGAGAAATACAGAG
>CAYSFK010000003.1:3263-47838 GCA_964430345.1 uncultured Oscillospiraceae bacterium
GGTGTCGTCACGGACTATACGGAAAAGAGAGTGGACGGCGAGGAGAAATACAGAGGCGTCATAGTCACGGTGACGCTGGACAGGGCGGAGCTCTGTGACGGCAGCATCGTTAAGCGGGAGGTAGTACACCACCCCGGCGGCGTGACCATACTGCCGGTTTATGAGGACGGACGCTGCTGTCTGGTGCGGCAGTTCCGCTACCCGGTGGGACGCATGATGCTGGAGGCACCGGCGGGAAAGCTGGAATACGGAGAGGACCACAGGGAATGCGCCGTGCGGGAGCTGTCTGAGGAGACGGGGCTTTCGGCGGACGAGCTTATCTACCTGGGTGGGGTCTATACATCGCCGGGCTTCTCCACGGAAAAGCTGCACATATACCTGGCGCGGGGCCTTCACGCCGGGCAGAGCCACCCGGACGAGGGGGAGTTTCTGAACGTTGAGACCCTTGCCATGGACGAGATAATCTCACATATAATGGACGGGGAGATAGAGGACGCCAAGACCGTGACCGCCGTACTGAAGGCGGAGAAATACCTGAAAAACCGCTGAAAAATACCCCTGCGTATTCTTTTGTTGCTATTTGACACTGTATGTGGTACAATCATTAATCGGTGAGCCATATATCTGGCTTGACCGACGGTATTGGAAGGTGCAAGCTTTGGAAAAATACGTTATTAACGGCGGAACTACGCTCCACGGAGAGGTCGAGATAAGCGGAGCAAAGAACGCGGCCGTGGCTATTATCCCTGCCGCCCTTATGGTTGACGGGGTATGCCGTATAGAGAATATACCGCAGATAAGCGATACCGAAATGCTGATGACTATCCTGTCGGAGCTGGGCGCTAAGGTGCGCTTTATCAACCGCTCCACTATAGAGATAGACTGCACACAGGTGCATTTTCAGGACGCGCCCTACGACCTGATGCGCAAGATACGCGCCTCCTATTATCTCATAGGCGCTATGCTGGGACGCTTCGGCAGCGCCAAGACAACTATGCCCGGCGGCTGCAACTTCGGCGTACGGCCTATCGACCAGCACATCAAGGGCATGACCGCGCTGGGCGCAGAGGTCATGGTCAAAAACGGCTTCGTCTACGCCGACGCCAGAGACGGCAGGCTCCACGGGGCCAAGATATACCTGGACAAGGTGTCCGTGGGCGCCACGATGAACATTATTCTGGCCGCAACACTGGCCCAGGGGCGCACCATTATCGAGAATGCCGCCAGAGAGCCGCACATTGTTGACCTGGCAAACTTCCTCAACTCCATGGGCGCGGATATCCGGGGCGCAGGCACCGACACCGTGAAGGTCAACGGCGTGGAAAAGCTCCACGGCGGCAGCTACGCCATCATCCCCGACCAGATAGAGGCAGGCACCTACATGGTGGCCGCTGCCGCCACCGGGGGAGAGGTGCTGGTGAAAAACGTGATACCCAGGCATCTGGAGTGCATCAGCGCAAAGCTTCGGGAGACCGGCACCATCGTACAGGAGTACGAGGACTCAATACTGGTCAAGGGCGCCAGCTCACTGCGGCGGATAAACGTGAAAACCCTGCCCTATCCCGGCTTCCCCACGGATATGCAGCCGCCTATGGGTACGCTGCTGTGCCTTGCGGGGGGCACCTCCGTTATAACCGAGGGCGTATACGACAACCGCTTTAAATACGTAAACGAGCTGCGCAAGATGGGCGCGGAGATACAGGTGGACGGCCGGATAGCGGTCATCGAGGGCGGACGGAGACTCACCGGCGCTCCCGTGCAGGCCTGCGACCTGAGAGCCGGGGCGGCCATGGTGATAGCCGGTATGTGCGCCTCCGGCACCACGGTGATAGACGACATCCACTACATCGAGCGGGGCTACGAGGACTTCGTGGGCAAGCTCAAAGAGCTGGGCGCCGACATCGAGATAGTTAATTTCCCGGAGGAGCCGGACATCAGTGAGAAAGTGATAAACGTCCTGTAAATGAGAGCTTGTATTTTTGCCAGCGGTTCCAGCGGCAACTGTATGCTGCTGTCCGGCGGCAATACCAACATTTTGATAGACGCCGGTATCTCAATGCGCAGGATAAAGGACGCCCTGAGTCAGGCCGGGCTTACAATGCGGGATATCAGCGGAGTGCTCATTACACATGAGCACTCCGATCATATTATGGGGCTGCGGATGCTGGCAAAGCACTACGCCCTGCCCATATACGCGCCCCACTGCGTGGCCAACCGGCTGCGGGGCGCGCTGCCGGAGACGGAGAGCTGCCTGAGGATCATACATCCGGGCATCGATTTCTACATAGGCGCCATGAAGATACGGGCCTTCCACACACCCCACGACACCGACGAGAGCGTGGGCTACCGGGTGGAGTGCGGCGGCGTCTTTGCCATTGCCACCGACATGGGTCATGTGACCGAGGAGGTGGAGGAAAGCCTTGAGGGCGCGGACGCGGTGCTGGTGGAGTCCAACCACGACACGGATATGCTGGCCTATGGGCCATACCCTGTGTATCTCAAGCGCCGCATACTGTCCGACCGGGGGCACCTGTCCAACCAGAGCTGCGCCAATCTTGTGCGGCGTCTGGCCGAGGGCGGCGTCAGGCGGGTGGTGCTGGGCCATCTCAGCCGGGAGAACAACACCCCGGAAAAGGCCATGCAGGCCTCGGCCCAGGCGCTGGGCTCGCTGCCGGTGCAGCTCTGCTGCGCTCCAGCGCAGGGTTTTTTAAGCTTTACTTTCGGAGATAATTGATATATGCTGGCTGTAAGGATAATCTGCGTGGGCAGACTGCGGGAGCGCTTTTACATCGACGCTATGGCCGAATACCAAAAGCGGCTGCAGGCATACTGCAGGCTGGAGCTTGTGGAGCTGACGGAGCAGCGGCTGCCGGAGTCGCCCTCCCAAAAGGAGACAGAGGCGGCGCTGGAGCGGGAGGCCGGGGATATAATGCGCGCCATACCCGCAGACGCCTACACCGTGGCCCTATGCGTGGAGGGCGGACAGATGCCCAGCGAGGGCATGGCAAGGCTCATAGCCCAGCGGGAGAGCTCCGGCAGACCAAGGCTGTGCTTCATTATCGGCGGCTCCTTCGGGCTGGCGCCCACGGTGAAGGCGGCGGCGCAGCTGCGGCTGAGTATGTCTCAGATGACCTTTCCCCACCATCTGGCAAGGGTGATGCTGGCGGAGCAGCTGTACAGAGGCTTCAAGATACTGGAGGGCTCAAGGTACCACAAATAAGGAACGAGAATACGGCGCTTGAATGGAGAAAAGGAAAGACTATGGACGATAACAACAACTGGAGCAGGAGCCTGCCGGGAGAGCTGCTGGAGCGCTGGCCCAAGGACGGGGACGGACAGCCGGAGCAGCCCGCCTGGCTCTGCAACTGCAAGAATCTGGACTTTGGAGACGAGCTTAGGGTGAGTATGCTGGAGGCCTACGGCATACCCTGCCTGAAGCTGTATCCCGGCGACGGAGTTTTCGGCAAGCTGATACTGGGCATGAGCGGACAGGGCTCCGATATCTACGTGCCCCAGTCCCTGCTGGAGGACGCAATTCAGCTGTGCCAGGCCCAGCCGGAGGAGTAAGGGAGGTTATTGATCAATGAGCAGAAGCTACAGAGAGGAATACACCCACTGGCTGGACAGCCCGGCGCTCAGCGAGCAGGAATGGGCGGAGCTGGACGCCATAAAGGACGACGAGAAGGAAATTGAAAACCGCTTCTTCGCGCCGCTGGAATTCGGCACGGCAGGTCTGCGGGGCACCATGAGGCTGGGACTGCACAACATGAACGTGCACATCATCCGCCACGCTACCCAGGCCTTTGCCAACGTCATCGCCGCCGAGGGCGAGGAGGCAAAGCAGCGGGGCATCGTTATAGCCCACGACTGCCGCCATAACGGCGAGAGCTTCGCCAGAGAGGCCGCCTGCGTCATGGCCGCCAACGGCATACACGTGCGGCTGTTCGACGAGCTGCGCCCCACGCCGGAGCTGAGCTTCGCCGTGATACACTACGGCGCGGCGGCGGGACTCAACGTTACCGCCAGCCATAACCCCAAGGAATACAACGGCTACAAGGTGTACTGGTCCGACGGGGCCCAGCTGCCGCCTCAGAAGGCCGCCGACATAGCCGCCCAGATGGCGGCCATCGACATATTCACCGGCTTCAAAAGCTGCGACTACGATACGGCGGTGAAGGACGGCGCTATAGAGCTGCTGGGAGACGAGACTGACCGGCTGTTTCTGGAGAAGGTACTGGGCCAGGCCATTGACAGGGAGACCGTCAAGGTTGCGGCGGACCAGCTGGGCATAGTATACACGCCCTTCCACGGCTGCGGCTACAAGCTGGTGCCGGAGGCCCTGCGGCGGCTGGGACTGAAGCATATATATCCCGTGCCGGAGCAGATGGTGATCGACGGCGCTTTTCCCACGGTGGAGAGCCCCAACCCGGAGAATCCCGAGGGCTTTTATCTGGCGGTGGAGCTGGCCAAAAAGGTCAACAGCGACCTGATAATAGGTACAGACCCGGACGCCGACCGCATAGGCGTAATGGTGCGCACCGGGGACGACGTATACACCGGCATAAGCGGCAACCAGCTGGGTGTGCTGCTGCTGGACTATATCATCACAGCCCGCAGGGCCACCGGCACCATGCCGGAAAAGCCGGGCACCCTGTCCAGCATCGTATCCACCGGCATGGCAAGAGCCATCGCCGAGAAGAACGGCGTCCATTTCGAGGACACCTTTACCGGTTTCAAGTTCATGGCGGAGCGCGTGGCCCAGTGGCAGGCCGCCGGGTCATATAACTGCATCTTCTCCTTCGAGGAGAGCTACGGTTACATGATGGGCGACTATGTGCGGGACAAGGACGCGGTGACCGCCTCCATGATGGTGGCGGAGATGGCGGCCTATTATCACAATCAGGGTATGACCCTGGCGGACGCGCTGGAGGCTCTGTACAAAAAGTACGGCTGGTTCATGGAAAAGACCATCAATCTGGTGATGCCGGGTCTGGACGGGCTGAAGAAGATGCAGGCGCTTATGAGCAGGCTGCGCAGCGAGCACCTTGAGGAGATAGCCGGGGAGGAGGTCATCCGCCAGCGGGACTACTCCGACGGCAGCATATATGTGGCGGGCCTGGGCAAGGTGGGCACTACGCCCTTCGCCGGCTCCAACGTGCTGTACTACGAGCTGGCCGACGAGAGCAGCTTCATAGTGCGGCCCTCCGGCACGGAGCCGAAGATAAAGGTATACCTGCTGGTCCGGGGTGAGGACAAGGCCCAGTGCCTGGAGAAGCTGGCCAGATACGAGAGCTTCGCGGACAGCCTGAAGGACTGACGAAAGGGATGGCTCACATTTGAAACCTAAAGAGCTTTTCAGCCTGTTCACCGCCTTTGCCAGAGTAGGGGTCATGACCTTCGGCGGGGGCTACGCCATGATACCCATACTGGAGCGGGAGATAGTGGACAGACACGGCTGGGCAACTGAGGAGGAGCTGATGGACTACTACGCCGTAGGCCAGTGCACTCCCGGCGTCATCGCCGTCAACACCGCCACCTTCATAGGCCGCAAGCAGGGGGGTATCATCGGGGGGATCGTGGCCACGATGGGAATCGTATTTCCGTCGCTGCTGATAATTATGGTGATAGCCGGGATACTCACGAACTTCGCGGATATACCCGCCGTGAAAAGCGCCTTTGCCGGTATAAGGGTGTGCGTATGTGTGCTTATCTTCAACGCCGTATTGAAGCTGTGGAAGAAGGCCGTGCCCGACAAGGCCGCGCTGCTGCTGTTTCTGGCGGTATTCCTGCTGTCAGTGTTCCTGGATATCTCACCGGTGGTCTTTGTTGTGCTCTGCGCCGCCGCAGGCATCCTCTTTACCAGACTGGGGGTGCGGGGCAAATGATGCTGTACCTGAGACTGTTCTACGAATTTTTTAAGACGGGGCTGTTCTCCGTGGGCGGAGGTCTGGCCACGCTGCCCTTCCTCTACGCCATGTCCGACAGCACCGGCTGGTTCTCTCACGCCCAGCTTGCGGACATGATAGCCGTGTCCGAGTCCACTCCCGGCCCCATAGGGGTAAACATGGCCACCTATGTGGGCTTTACCGTGGCGGGTATTCCCGGCAGCATAATATCCACTGTGGGGCTGGTGACGCCCTCGGTGATAATAATACTGCTGATAGCCAGAGCTCTCCAGGCGTTCCGGCAGAACAAATACGTGGACGCCGCCTTCTACGGACTGCGCCCCTGCTCCGTGGGACTCATCGCCGCCGCCGGTGTGCTGGTGATAAAGATAAGCCTGCTGAATGTGGAGGCCTTTAAGCTCAGCGGCAGCATAGGGGAGCTGTTCAACTACAAGGCTGTTATTCTGGCAGCGGTGCTGCTGGTACTGACCAGATATGTGAAAAAGCTCAAGGGGCTGCACCCCATATTCTTTATTCTGGCCTCCGCCGTGGTGGGCGTGGCGCTTTCGTTCTAGAGCATGGTTCCAAGCATATACCCCAGCACCGATGATATTGCAGCGCTTATGAGGCGCCCTGCGAAATGCAGGGCGCCTTTTACTTTGCTGCCCGAGAGCACAGCTTTGGTTTGCAGCAGCACGGAAACGCCGCCCCAGCTCAGCATTCCCGCCGCAAGAGACAGCTCAAGAGGCCCGGCGCTCAGTCCGCTCATGGCCGCCGCGCCGCTGCCCAGCTCCAGAATGCCGGTGAGCATGGCGCGGTTATAGAGCAGCCCAGTACCTAACAGCTCCGTGAGTGTGCCGCACAGCAGAGAAAACCCGCCGCCCAGCTCCAGTAAGCCCACCAGCACCGTGAAGCAGACCACGAAGGCGCACACGTTCAGCACCGAGCTCAGGGCCTGCTTCACAGCCTCCGGCAGCACCGAGTCGGAGAGCTCCGTGTCAAAGCCAACAGGTTTACATAATACTTCATAGCCGCCTGGCTGACGAAAGAACAGACCGGTAAGCAGGGCGGAGAGTATATGTATCCCGTAGAGCAGGAGGCCCAGCCTTGCGGAGCGGAACACCCCGATACCCACAGCGCCCATGACAAAGGCTGGGCCGGAGTTATTGCAGAAGCCCAGCAGACGCTCACCCTCGCAGGGGCTGATGACGCCGCTTTTCTCCATGTCCGCTATGTAGGCCGCGCCCAGGGGGTAGCCGCCGGTGAGGCCGATGATAAGGGCGGTGGCCCCGGCGCCGCTGACCTTGTAGAGCCTTGCGGCGGCCGGGGCCAGCAGCTTTCCAAGAGCTCCCGGCAGGCCCAGCTTATTGAGCAGTATGGACAGCACGAAGAAGGGGAACAGGGAGGGTATGATAAGCTCTCCGCAGAGCCTCAGCGCGCCCCGGCAGCTCTCCGCGGCGGCCTCCGGCATGATAAGCAGCGCTGCGAACAGCAGCAGGGTCAGCATAAGCGCGGTCATTTTTCTCACGGCCATCACACTCCTTGTCCATGTATCAAATTATGTGAGGGAGCATAGCTTTATACTGGAATCATGAAACATGAGGTGCTGCCTGTGAAAAAGCTGAGGGAGCTGCCGGAGGAGCTGGCGGACAGACTGGACATACCGGAGGAGCTGCTGCATCCGGCGTCAAAGCTGACGGTGACGGCAGGACGCCGGGTGCTGGTGGAAAACCACCGGGGAGTGCTGGAATACGGCTGGGAGCGGGTGCTGGTGAAGCTTGACCGGGGACGCCTCAGCGTATACGGTGAGGAGCTGAGGCTTATGGCCATGAACCGGGGAGAGCTGCTTATCTCCGGCAGGATACGGTCTGTGGAATGGGAGTGAAAAAATGAGCAAGGTATACGAAAAGCTCAGAGGCAGACTTAGGGTGGAGCTGCTGGGGGCCTTTCCGGAGAGCGTGCTGAATGCGGCGGCGCTGGCGGCCATACCGCTGTGGGACATGGACTGCGTAAGCGCCAACACCCTGAGACTGAGCCTCTACGAGAGCGACGGCGAGGCTTTCCGGGAGATAGTGAAGCGCTGCGGCTGCGAATACACGCTGCTGTCCACCCAGGGCGGCAGCCGGGACAGACGAACTGTCAGGCGGAGGCTACCGCTTATTATCATAGCCTGCGTCACGGCGGCGCTGCTGCTGCTGTCCTCGCTGTTCATCTGGGAGATAGACATAAGAGGCAACCGGCAGTTCAGCCGGAGCGAGCTGCTGCGGGCGCTGTCCGGCTGCGGCGTGGAGTGCGGCGTCTATTGGCCGGCCCTGTCCTCGGACCTGGTGCGCAGCCGGATGCTGGAGCTGCTGCCGGGGCTGGGCTGGATGACGGTGAATGTGAACGGCTCAAGGGCCACGGTGCTTATTACCGAGCGTCAGGAGAAGCCGGAGATATACAGCGAAGCAAAGCCTGCCGACGTGGTGGCTAAAAAGACGGGCATCATAGAGCGGCTGTCGGTGCTCAACGGGAAGCCCGCCGTACAGCGGGGCAGCGCCGTGGCGGAGGGCGAGCTTATCGCGGGGGGACGAATGGACAGCATTGTGGGCGGGGCCCGTTACGTGCGGGCAAAGGCCAGCGCTCTGGCTCACACCTGGTACGAGCTGTGCTCCGCGGCGCCTGTCGCTCAGGAGGAAAAAACCCGCATCCGGGCCGCCGGTTCACGATTTGCGATAATTTTCGGAAAGAGAAGGATAAACCTTTACATAAACACTGGTAATACTATTGACGAATGTGATAAAATCGTTCATGATAACAAGCTGGGCATAGAGGGCCTGTTTTCCCTGCCGGTGCGTATAGTCCGGGAGGAGCTGCTGCGCTGCCGCAGAAGCGCCGACTGCGGCGCTGACTATGAGGCTATGGAGCGGGTGCTGGATAAGCGGCTGGAGGACAGTGTGGACGGGGAGATACTCAGCCGGAGCTTCACCCGCGGCACCGCCGAGGGTCTGTATGTGCTGACCCTCCGGGCCCGCTGTCTGGAGGAGATAGCGGTTACGGTACCCATGGAAGAATAAATACGGCGCATTGAAAGGATATTCGCTGCCAATGATAGAAAAGACTATAGAAGTTGAGAGAATGGAGCACGTGATAAGCGTGTTCGGCTCCTTTGACCAGAACCTGCGGATAATCGAGACGGAGCTGGGCGTGAAGGTACTGGACAGGGAGAACATGATACACGTCTGCGGCGAGGCCGAGAGCGTCATGCTGGCGGAGAAGGCCATAAACGGACTGCTGACGCTGGCGGCCAAGGGCGAGAACATCGACGCCCAGAACGTCCGCTATATCCTGAAGCTGGTTTCCGAGGGCAAGGAGAACAAGATAAGCGAGCTGGCCGGGGATGTGGTATGCATCACCGCCAAGGGCAAACCCATCAAGCCCAAGACTTTGGGTCAGAAGGCCTACAGCGACGCCATTGCCAAGAACACCATCACCCTGGGCATAGGCCCCGCCGGTACCGGCAAGACCTATCTGGCGGTGGCGGCGGCGGTGGCGGCCTTCCGGGCGGAGGAGGTCAACCGCATCATCCTGACCCGTCCCGCCGTGGAGGCCGGAGAGCGGCTGGGCTTTCTGCCCGGCGATCTGCAGAGCAAGGTGGACCCCTACCTGCGGCCGCTGTACGACGCGCTGTTCGATCTGCTGGGGGCGGACACCTACCAGAAGTATCTGGAACGGGGCAATATCGAGGTGGCGCCTCTGGCCTATATGAGAGGCCGCACTCTGGACGACAGCTTCATTATTCTGGACGAGGCCCAGAACACCTCCCGGGAGCAGATGAAGATGTTTCTCACCCGCATAGGCTTCGGCTCCAAGGCCGTCATAACCGGGGACATCACCCAGATAGACCTGCCGGAGGACAAGACCAGCGGACTGAAGGTGGCCATGAAGGTGCTGGAGGGTATTGAGGATATCCAGATATGTATGCTCACCGGCTCCGACGTGGTGCGCCACCGGCTGGTGCAGAAAATAATCGAGGCCTATGAGAGCTACGAAAAGAAGAACCCCGCCACAGTGAAGAAGCCCGCGCCTAAACGCTATAAGAAGGATAACAAGAATGGATAACGAGATATACGTCAGCCGGGAAAAGAAGAATCTGGGCCACAGAGAGGCGGCGGCGCTGATAAAAAAGGCCGTCAATATGGCGCTGGAGGCGGAGAGGGTTACAGAACCTTGCATTATCAGCGTTATGTTAACCGATGATGAGGGCATACAGCGGGTGAACGGGGAGTTCAGGGGGGTGGACAAGCCCACCGATGTGCTGAGCTTTCCCATGAACGAGCTTACGCCGGGGCAGTTCGACGGGGATGCCTGCGAGCGGGACCCGGAAAGTGGACATATACTGCTGGGGGATATGATGATAGACCTGCCCCGCTGCCAGAGCCAGGGGGAGGAGTTCGGCCACGGCTTCGCAAGGGAGATAAGCTATCTGGCGGTACACTCGGTTTTGCATCTGCTGGGCTACGACCATGTGGACGAGGGACAGATGAAAAAGCAGATGCGCCAAAGGGAAAAAGCCATAATGAAAGACGGGACGGAGACAGACAAATGACAAGATCAGCCATGATAACCATATGCGGCAGGCCCAACGTGGGCAAATCCACACTGACTAACGCCCTTGCCGGGGAGAAGGTGGCCATAGTATCGGACAAGCCCCAGACCACCCGCAACCGCATCTCCGCCATAGTCAGCCGGGGGGAGACTCAGTTCGTGCTGATGGACACGCCGGGATTCCACAAGCCCAGGACCAGGCTGGGGGACTACATGGTGAATGTGGTCAAGGACAGCGTGGCGGATGTGGACTGCGTACTGCTGCTCATAGAGCCGGTGGCGGAGGCGGGAGCTCAGGAAAAGGCGCTGCTGGAGCGGCTTGCCCAGACCGGAGCGCCGGCCGTACTGGTGATAAACAAGATAGACACCGTGGAGAAGTCCAGACTGCTGGAGGTCATGGCGGCCTACTCCGGGCTTTACCGTTTCGACGCCATCATTCCCGTCTCCGCCAAGACCGGAGAGGGACTGGAGGAGCTTATGGCGGAGCTGGAGAAGTACGCCTCGGACGGGCCGCACCTGTTCCCCGACGACATGACAAGCGATCAGCCGGAAAAGCAGATATGCGCGGAGCTGGTGCGGGAGAAGCTGCTGCTGTGTCTCGACAAGGAGATACCCCACGGTACTGCGGTGGAGGTCACCCGCTTTTCCGAGAGGGACAGCGGCATCATCGACCTGGAGGTCACTATCTACTGCGAGAAGGACAGCCACAAGGGTATCATTATCGGCAAGAAGGGCGCTATGCTGAAAAAGATAGGCGAGCTGGCCCGAGAGGATATAGAGGAGTTCATGGGCGCCAAGGTATACCTGCAGACCTGGGTCAAGGTCAAGGAGAACTGGCGGGATTCCACAGCGCTGCTGCGGAACTTCGGCTTTACTCAGGAATGAGAAATAATTTCCATAACTAAGACGGGCCTCTCTGCAAATAATAGTGCAGAGGTGGTTTTATGAGTCAGGACGCCATATGGCAGGCCTTTGCCGAGACGGGAGACCCCATGTACTACCTGCTGTACAAGTCTGTCCGGCAACGGACGGAGAACCCAAAGAAGAAGGAAAGAAAAGACGACGGCGCTGCGGGGCAATTGCCCCGAGCGGAGGACTGACGGAATACATATATGTTTCTTACCACCGACGCGCTTATCCTGCGGGAGGTGCGCTACAAGGAGGCCGACCGCATACTGACCCTGCTGAGCGGAAGCGAGGGCAAGCTGACCGTGAAGGCCAGAGGCGCCCTGCGCAAAAGCAGCCGCACAGCCGCGTCCACCCAGCAGCTGACCTATTCGGAGCTGACGCTTTTCGGCAACCGGGGCAAATGGACGGTGAACGAGGGCGTCATAAAAGAGCCCTTTCAGGGACTGCGGGAAAACATGGAGAGCTTCGCGCTGGGCTGCTACTTCGCCGAGTGTCTGGAGGCGCTCAGCGTGGAGGACCAGCCGGACCCGGCTCTGTTACAGCTGGGACTGAACAGCCTTTACGCCCTGAGCCGGGGCTTATACACGCCCCAGCACATCAAGGCCGCCTTCGAGCTGCGGCTGATGTGCATGGAGGGCTATGAGCCGGGGCTGGAGCGCTGCCCGGTCTGCGGCAGGGAGCAGCCGGTGGAGCCTTATCTCAGCCTTACCGGCGGCGCGGTCTGCTGCAGGGAATGCCGGGCTTCCATGGGGGAGAGCGTACCGCTTTGCGGCGACTCGCTTAAAGCCATGCGGCGTATAGCGGCGGCGGAGCCCAGGCAGTTTTTGTCCTTTGCTCTGCCTGAGCCGGCTATGGGCAGGCTTTCCGACGCGGCGGAGCGCTATCTGCTGCTGCACACGGAGCGACGGTTTTCAACTCTTGAATACTGGAAGAATATAAAGATATGAGCTTTACGGAAAAATCACTTATTACGCTGGAGCTGCCTGCGGTGCTGGAGCTTTTGGCCGCGGAGGCCGTGGGGGACGCCGCCCGTGGGCGGGCCCGGTCTCTTTCGCCCGCCACGGACACCGCGGAGGTGCGACGTCGGCTGGAGGAGACCACCGCCGCCAAGGACATGATGGTCGTCCGGGGCAGCCCGGCCTTCGCCTCCGTACGGGATGTGCGTCCGTCTCTGGACAGAGCCGGACTGGGCGGGGCCCTGAACACCAGAGAGCTTCTGGATATAGCAAAAGTGCTCCAGTGCGCCAGACTGGTACGGGGCTATATCGCCGACGACTACGTGGGCAGGACCGCCATAGACCACCTGTTCTACGCCCTCCACGCCAACAGGTTTCTGGAGGAAAAGATAACAGGCTCCATCACCGGCGAGGACGAGATAGCCGACGCCGCCTCCCCGGATCTGGCCGACATCCGCCGCCGGATGCGGGCCGCCGCCGCCAGAGCCAGAGAATGCTTGCAGAAAATGATATCCTCGCCCAGCTACGGGAAGATATTGCAGGAGCCTATAATTACCATGCGCTCAGACCGCTTCGTGGTGCCGGTGAAGGCGGAGCACAAGGGGGCGGTTCCCGGACTGGTACACGATATCTCCGCCTCCGGGGCCACGCTTTTCATCGAGCCTATGGCAGCCGTCAAGGCCAACAACGAGCTGCGGGAGCTGCAGGCCAAGGAGAAGCTGGAGATTGAGCGCATACTGCTGGAGCTGTCGGCGGACTGCGCGGAGCACCGGGATGATATAAGCTCCGACTGCGACATACTGGCCCGCCTTGACCTGATATTTGCCAAGGCCAGACTGTCCTACAAGCTGAACTGTCAGGCGGCATCTCTGGAGGGCGAGGGGCTTATACTGCGCAGAGCCAGGCACCCGCTGCTGGAGCAGTCCACGGCCGTGCCCATAAGCCTCGAGCTGGGCGGCGACTTCGACACGCTTGTGATAACCGGGCCAAACACCGGCGGCAAGACCGTGGCCATGAAAACTCTGGGCCTGCTGGCGGCTATGAGCCAGTGCGGCCTGCATATCCCGGCGGACGACGGCAGCTGCCTGCCGGTATTCTCCCACATACTGGCGGACATTGGCGACGAGCAGAGCATAGAGCAGAGCCTGTCCACTTTCTCCGCCCATATGTCCAATATAGTTAACATAATATCTGAGTGCGACGAGCGCTCGCTGGTGCTGTTCGACGAGCTGGGCGCGGGCACAGACCCGGCGGAGGGGGCGGCGCTGGCGGTGGCCATTATAGAGTACGCAAGGCAGCGTGGGGCTCTTATTGCCGCCACCACCCACTACGCGGAGCTGAAGGTATACGCCACCAATCAGGCGGGAGTGCAGAACGCCTCCTGCGAATTTGACGTGGAGACTCTGCGGCCTACCTACAGGCTGCTGGTGGGCATACCGGGCAAGTCCAACGCCTTCGCCATATCCAGAAGGCTGGGGCTGGGTGAGGATATCATAGACGACGCCCGCCGCCGGGTCACCACGGAGACGGCCAGCTTCGAGGCCACCATAGAGAAGCTGGAGCAGACCAGACTGGCCCTGGAAAAGGACAGGAACGAGGCCGCCGTAAAGCTGCGGGAGGCCCAGGAGAGCGCCAAAAAGGCGGCCTTCCTCAAGGCGGAGCTGGAGGTCAGGCTTGAAAAGGCGGACGTGAAGGCCCGGCGAGAAGCGGAGCGGATAATAAACGAGGCGCGGGAGACTGCCGAAGAGACCTTCCGGGAGCTGGACGAAATGCGCAGCCGCATAAACGAGGACGAGGAAGCAGACCAGATAAACCGGCAGCGGGCGGAGCTGCGCCGAAGGCTGAACCAACAGGAGGAGTCCATGCGCCGGGAGCAGAAGGACGAGGACGCCGACAGGGTATCCGCAAGGCCCGTTCGCGTGGGCGACACGGTGAAGATAAAGTCCATGGGCATGAAGGCCAGCGTACTGGCGGTGTCCCCGGAGCGGCTGCTGACCCTTCGGGCGGGAATAATGAACGTAACCGCCAAAGAGGAGGACGTGCTGCTGCTGGAGGGAGAGAAGCCCGCGGCGCCTGTGAACGTTTCCGCCAGCAGCGGGGCACAGCTTCGGGCTATGAGCGTGGCGCCGGAGACAGACCTGCGGGGCATGGAGTCGGCGGAGGCGGTACTGGCGGCGGAGAGATACATCGACAGCGCCGTTATGGCAAGACTGCCCTCGGTGATGCTTATCCACGGCAAGGGCACAGGCGCACTCAGAGCCGCCGTACAGCAGATGCTGAAAAAGAACAAAAGCGTCAAAAGCTTCCGGCTGGGAAGATATGGAGAGGGAGAGAACGGCGTAACTGTGGTCGAACTGAAATAATATTAGCTGTCACTGAGAAGAATAAATGTGAAAAATAACGAATAAATCGAAAGCGGTTGACGATTACACGAAAATTTGGTAGAGTAGCATTGCAATTTGTGTTGGATTAAGGAGTGGCAAGTATGATAACAAAAGAAGTGGTCATAATCAATTCGGTAGGTCTACACGCCA
This sequence comes from uncultured Oscillospiraceae bacterium, assembly GCA_964430345.1. Taxonomy (GTDB): domain Bacteria; phylum Bacillota; class Clostridia; order Oscillospirales; family Oscillospiraceae; genus Limivicinus. The sequence continues at coordinate 18,135 of CAYSFK010000003.1, forward strand.
GACCCGCGACTTTCTTCATTCAGAAAGCCAACGAGTTCAAAAGCAGCATATGGGTCGAGAAGGAGGAGCGCCGCGTTAACGCCAAGAGCCTTCTGGGCGTCCTGTCCCTTGGCATCGTCAAGGGCACGGCCATAAACATCATTGCGGACGGCGCGGACGAGGAAGCGGCTATCGCCACCCTGTCAGAGCTTATAGACTCCGATTTCTACGAGTAAGCCATTTGGTCAGACCAGAGGCGTGTGTTAGGCACACGCCCTTTTTTTATTAAGGCAGTGATATTGTAATGAAAAAAGAAAACACAGCCATTATGGAAATGCTGATATGCGCCGCCCTCTGGAGCATTGCCGGCATTTTTATCAAGTTTATACCCTGGAACGGCTTCGCCGTGGCAAGCCTGCGCAGTCTGATAGCCGGTGTGACCATTGGCCTGTATATGCTTATCGCCGGAAAGAAGCTGGTCATCAACCGCAGAACGCTGCTGGCGGGGCTCATGTCCGCCTGCGTATACACCTGCTTCGTGGTCTCCAACAAGCTGACCACCGCCGCCAACGCCATAGTTCTGCAGTTTACCTCGCCGGTATTTATCGTCGTACTGACCGCCCTTATATACAAGACCCGCATTCGCCGTCAGGATACTCTGGTGGTGATTTTCACTCTGCTGGGTATCGCCCTGTTCTTCTTCGACCAGCTCCAGCCCGGATATATCCTGGGAAACATAGTCTCCATAGGCTCCGGCTTATTTATGGCGGGGATGTTTATGGCTGTGGGCGACCTGGAGGGAGAACAGCGGTTCTCCGGTGTGCTGCTGGGTCAGGCCATGACCTTTCTTATAGGGCTGCCGGCGGTACTGATAACCAAGCCTGAGTTTACTCAGACCGCTGTTTTGTCTATACTTGTGCTGGGAGTGTTCCAGCTGGGACTGTCATATATACTGTACATCAGGGCGTCAGAGTACTGCCCGCCGCTGGCCTGCTGCCTTCTGGGCGCGCTGGAGCCTTTGCTGAACCCGGTGTGGGTGGCCCTGTTCTATGGTGAGAAGCCCGGTATCTTTGCCCTGATAGGCGCGGTGATCGTGATAGTATCCGTCACCCTGTGGTGCATACTGGGGCAAAAAAAGGAAACGGAAAAAACTGCGGTGTGAGGTCGCGCTATGCTGGAAACACTGGGCGAAAAAGCGAATAACCTGCCTCAGCTCCCAGGGGTTTACATAATGCTGGACCGACAGGGCGAGGTCATATACGTGGGCAAGGCCAAGCGGCTGAAAAACCGGGTCAGCAGCTATTTCCACGGGGAGCATCTGCCCAAGGTGGCCGCCATGGTCAGCAAGGTCAATGATTTCAACGTCATTGTGGCCGGGAGCGAGTTTGAGGCGCTGGTGCTGGAAAACTCCCTGATAAAGCGGCACAGGCCCTACTACAACATACTGCTGAAGGACGACAAGGGCTACCCCTTTATCCGGCTGGATATGCGGGAGCAGTACCCGGTGATGGGGCTTGTGGGCCGGGCCGGGAAGGACGGGGCCAGATACTACGGGCCCTTCGGCGGTCGGGGACAGACCTACGCCATAATCGCCGCCATACGAAAGGCGCTGCTGCTGCCGGACTGCTCAAGGAAATTTCCCAGGGATATCGGAAAGGAACGGCCCTGCCTGAACTACCACATGGGCAGCTGCGCAGGCTGGTGCCTGAGAGACGCCGACGGGGAGGACTACCGCCGGCGAATGGAGCAGGCGGCGCTGATACTGGCCGGAAAGAGCAGCCAGCTTATAGACGAGATACGCGGACAGATGGAGCAGGCCGCTGAGGAGCTGAGCTTTGAGCGGGCCGCCGCTCTGCGGGACAGGCTTCGGGCTGTGGAAAGCCTGGAAAACCGACAGAGGGTCATATCCACCGCCTTCGCCGACACCGACGCCGTGGGCTTCTGCCGTGGGGCAAGGAGCTGCTTTACGGTGCTCCACTTTGTGGACGGAGACCTGGTGGGCAAGGACGCGGAGATGATGGAGGAGCCTCTGGAGGAGGACGGCGAGGCCGTATCGGGACTGGTGCGGCAGTATTACGGAGGACGCCGGGGAGGCTGGCCCAAGACCATACTGCTGCCCTGCGAGACGGAGGACGCCCCGGAGCTGGAGCAGCTTTTCAGCGAAGCCGCCGGGAGGCGGGTATATATAGAGACACCCAAGCGGGGAGAGCGGCTGCGGCTTATTGAAAGCGCCCAGCTCAACGCCCGGGAGGAGATACAGCGGCGCACTACCGCCGCCCAGCGGCGCTCCAAGACTCTGGAATGGCTACAGCGCTCCTTGGAGCTTTCGGAGTTTCCCCGGCGCATTGAGGCCTTCGACGTGTCCAATCTGGCCTCCACCGGCATCGTGGCCGCCATGACCGTACACGTGGACGGGCGGCCCCTGAAAAAAGCCTACAAGAAATTTCGCATAAAGGACATGGAGCAGCAGGACGACTACGCCAGTATGCGTCAGGCGGTATTTCGGCGCTTCAAGCGCTTCGTTGACGGGGACGAGAGCTTCGCGCCTCTGCCGGAGCTGCTGCTTATCGACGGAGGCGACAGACACGCCGCCGTAGCGGAGGAGGCTTTGGCGGAGCTGGGGCTGAGCCTGCCGGTATTCGGCATGGTGAAGGACGACAGGCACCGCACCAGAGCCCTGATAAGCGCCGCCGGGAACGAGATAAGCATAAGCGCCAATCAGGCGGTGTTCGCCCTCATAGGCTCCATACAGGAGGAGACGCACCGCTTCGCCATCGAGTACCAGCGCTCTCTGCGCTCGGAGGGCAGCGCATCGGTGCTGGATTCCATAAAGGGCGTAGGCCCCAAGCGGAGAAACCAGCTGATAAAACAGTTCAAATCCGTCAAAGCTATACGTGAGGCGGAGCCGGAGCAATTAGCTCAGGTGCTGCCCGCCGACGCCGCCGCAGCGGTATACGACTATTTTCACAGCCAGGGGAGAGAAAAAGAATGCGAGTGATAACCGGCACTGCCAGAGGCAGAAGGCTCAAGACCCCGGAGGGTCTGGATATAAGGCCTACCACCGACAACGTGAAGGAGTCGGTCTTTAATATCATACAGTTCGACATCGAGGGCCGCCGGGTGCTGGACCTGTTCGCGGGGACGGGGCAGCTGGGCATTGAATGCCTGAGCCGGGGCGCCGCCTCCGCCGTGTTCATAGACCACAGCCGGGAGGCTGCCGCCATAATCAAGGAGAACCTGAAAACCTGCGGACTCAGCGGCACGGTGCTGCAGCAGGACGCCCTGGGCTTTCTCCGGGGCTGCGGCAAGTTCGACCTGATATTCATTGACCCGCCCTACGATTCAGAGCTTTACGCGCCGGTACTGGAATGTATCAATTCGGTTGACATATTGTCGGATGGTGGTATAATAATATGCGAATCGCGCCGGGAGCTGGTTTTGCCGGAGCTGCGCCCGCCCTATGTGAAGGGCCGGGAGTACAGATACGGCAAGGTCAAGCTCAGCGTATACACTAAGGAGAACAACTGATGCGTATCGCCATATGTCCGGGCAGCTTTGACCCCATCACTCTGGGGCACCTGAATATCATCCGCCGCACCAGCCGTATTTTTGACAAGGTAATAGTCTGCGTTATGCACAACGCTACCAAGACCTCGCCCATGTTCTCTGTGGAGGAGCGGGTGAGCATGGTGACGCGGGCGGTGGAGAAATACCCCAACGTCACCGTGGACAGCTCCGAGGTGCTGCTGGCGGAATACGCCCGGCGGTACGAGGGCGCGGTTATAGTCAAGGGCCTGCGGGCCGCCTCGGACTTCGAGTACGAGTTCCAGATGAACCTGATAAACAAGAATATTAACCCCGAGCTGGAGACCATGTTCCTGACGGCCAGTGAGAAGTACACCTTCCTCAGCTCCTCCGTGGTCAGGGAAATGGCCCAGTACGGGGCGGATCTCACGGGGCTGGTGCCCAACGAGATCATCAGCGATATTGAAAAAAAGGCTAAGCTGTGGAGGACAAGGGACAATGGATGACAACAACGATATCATAGAGCTGCTGGATATCCTGTACGGTATGGTCACGGAGGCCTGGGGCGTTCCTCTGGGCAACGACAAGTGCATCATCGAGAGAGAAAAGGCCATGGAGATAATCAGCGATATCAAGGCCAGCCTGCCCGCCTCCATCGCAGAGGCCAAGCGCCTAGTGTCCGCAAGGGACGAGTTCATAGGCAACGCCAAGCGCGAGGCCGAGGCCCTGAGAAAGAGCGCCGAGGAGCAGGCCAGACAGATGATAGAGGAGCAGGAGGTCGTCCGGGTGGCCAGAGCCCGCAGTACCGAGATGATAAGCTCCGCCGAGGCCAAGTTTAAGGAGCTTCGCCGGGTGGCCAGCGAGTACGTGGACAGCATCATGCGCCAGACCGAGGAGAGCATGAAACAGTCACTGGCCACCATACAGACAGCCCGCAGCTCCTTCAGCGCCCTCGGCGGCACAAAGCCCCAGAGCGTCCGGGAGGACAGGCCGGAGCGGGCCGAAGAAGAATAAATACATATTTTTGAGCCGCCGGAATGATTTTTCATCCCGGCGGCTTGAAGCTTTTCTGGAAAAGAAGCGGAAGCCTTACAGATATATATAAAAAGTCAAAATATAACAAAATATTTCACTTGCTTTTTCACAATACTGCCCCTATAATAAAAACACGAAGTGGTTTAAAGTGGAGAAAAATGGTGACAAATCCCAGAAGTAGGAGGGCTGTTGCATGACAGGCGAATATCAGCACTCCCTTGACAGCAAGGGGAGGCTTTTTATACCCGCCAAGCTCAGAGAAGAGCTGGGCGAGATATTTTTCATTACTCTGTCTTTTGACAGATGCCTCTGCGCGTACAGCAGCGAAAACTGGCTGAGCTTCTCCGAGCGGGTGTCTGCCATGAGCTACGTCAAGCAACGGAAGATGCGGCCTCTGTTCGCCTATGCCGCCCGCTGCGAGCTGGACAGCCAGGGCCGTACCCTTATACCGCAGAATCTCAGGGAGTACGCGGGATTTACCCGTAACGTCACGGTGGTGGGCTGCAACAACCACGCGGAGCTTTGGGACAGCGAGGCCTGGAACGCCGTAAGCGAGACTGAGATGAAGCCGGAGAATATCGCCGCCGTTATGGAGGAGCTGGATTTCTGATGGATGAACCCAGGCATTATTCCGTTTTGCTCCACGAGAGCATAGAGAATCTGAACATCAAGCCCGACGGGGTATATTTGGACGGTACCTTGGGGCTGGGCGGTCACTCCTTTGAGATAGCCTCCAGGCTTGAGGGCGGGCGTCTTATATGCATCGACAGGGATGAGACGGCCATAGAACGGGCCGGGAGACGGCTTGCCCCCTTTGCAGACAAGATAACATTTGTACACGGCAATTTTTCCGATGCCGCCGCTATTCTGGATGGGCTTGGGATAGAGGCTGCGGACGGTATGCTTTTTGACCTCGGAGTATCCTCACCCCAGTTGGATGAGGCGCAAAGGGGTTTTTCTTATATGAATGACGCGCCTTTGGATATGCGCATGGACAAGGACGACAGTCTCACCGCCTATGAGGTGGTGAATACCTGGGACGAGGACCGGCTCAACCGCATACTTTGGGACTACGGCGAGGAGCGCTATGCCCGCCGCGTTACCGCCGCCATACTGAAGCGGCGGGAGCAAAAGCCCATTGAGAGCACACTGGAGCTGGCGGACGTGATAAGAAGCGCCATGCCCGCCCCGGCACTCCGGGAGAAGCAGCACCCGGCCAAGCGCAGCTTTCAGGCCATACGCATCGCGGTAAACGACGAACTGGCCGCTATAACCGCGCTGATGGACACGGCACCGGACAAGCTGAAAACAGGCGGGCGGCTGTGCGTGATAAGCTTTCACTCGCTGGAGGACAGGATAGTCAAGACCGGCATTGCGGCAAGAGAGAACGGCTGCACCTGCCCCAGAGAGGCGCCCATATGCACCTGCGGCTTTGTGAGGACTTTAAAAAGCGTGTACAGAAAGCCTATTGTTCCCAGTGAGCAGGAGCTTTCGGAAAACCCACGCTCCAGAAGCGCCAAGCTGAGAGTGGCGCAAAGAGTATGAGACGGCTCAATTCCGCCCTGTTTCTGGCCGTATGCGCCGCATTCTCCGCCGCGGCGCTGGTGCTTACGCTGCTGTGCTCGGTGGAGCTGACGCGGCTGAGCGGTGAGACCTCGGCCCTGGAGCAGCGGCTGGAGCAGGCGCGGGCGGAGAGCGGCAGGCTTCGGGCGGAGCTGGAGACCTGTATAAGCCTTCAGGAGCTGGAGCGCCGGGCTGTAGAGGAGCTGGGGATGCAGACACCCGGCGCGGGACAGATATATCACATAGCAGCAGAACAGGTGGGATAATAGGCATAGGCCGCCGAATATAATTCAGCGGGTGAATGATATGCCGAACGCTTCCAAACAGACCGAAATAACAAGCCGTCCACCCGGCCGGAGAATGCTCCGCCGGTGTTTCTTTCTTATGGCGCTTTTGGGCGTCGCAGTATTTTTGCTGCTGCTGGTGCGGCTGTATAAGCTGCAGATAATCGACCACGAGAAATACGAGACCATGGCAATGGAGCAGCAGCTGCGCCAGACCCCAAGCTCCGCCGCCAGAGGCGTCATATACGACGCCAACATGAACGCGCTGGCGGTCAGCGCCTCGGTGGACAACGTATATCTCAGTCCGGCGGAGATAGAGCAGTACGGCGAGGACAGAGAGCTTATCGCCCAGGGACTGTCGGAGATACTGGAGCTGGACTACGACGATATTCTGGAAAAGACCGGGCGCAAGGGCAGCTGGTACGTCACCGTGGCCCGGAAGCTGGAAAAGGAGCAGGCCGACAGGGTGCGCGCCTTTAAGTCAGAGCACGGCCTTCGGGGCGTCAGGCTGGAGACGGACACCAAGCGCTACTACCCCAACTCCTCTCTGGCCTGCCATATCATAGGCTTCGTGGGTCTGGACAACTACGGGCTGGAGGGCATAGAGGCCAAGTATGACTCCGCTCTGGCGGGCACACCCGGACAGACCGTCCGGGCCACCAACGCTATGGGAACGGATATGCTGTTTTCGCAGTTTAAGGAATACCGACCCGGCGAGGACGGCTGCGATATCGTTACCACCATCGACTCCGCTATCCAGTACTACGTGGAAAAGCACCTCCGGCAGGCGGTGAAGGATTACGACGCGCAAAACGGCGCCGGAGCCATAGCCATGGACGTGAACACCGGCGCCATACTGGCGATGGCCTCGGTGGGCTCCTACGACCTGAATAACTTCCTTGACGTCAGCGACGAGGTGAAGGCCCAGATGGAGCAGGCCCAGACCAGCGAGGAGCGCAGCGCCATACTCTCCGCCGCCCAGATAAAGCAGTGGCGCAACAAGGCCCTGTCCGACACCTACGAGCCCGGCTCCACCTTCAAGATAATCACGCTGGCAATGGCCCTGGAGGAGGGAGCGGTCACAGAGAGCAGCGGCTTCTACTGCGGCGGCCGGGTGAATGTGCTGGGCCGCACCAGCCCCATACGCTGCTGGAAGGACGGGGGTCACGGCTCCCAGACGCTCACTCAGGCGGTGCAGCACTCCTGCAACGTGGCCTTTGTGAACATAGGCCAGAGAGTGGGGGCGGAGCGATTTTACGACTACTGCGAGGCCTTCGGCTTCCTGAATATGACGGAGGACCCGGATGAGGCCCTTACCGCCGTGACCGGCGTTGATCTGGCGGGGGAGAGCGGCAGCATCTGGTGGAGCAAGAATACCTTTTGCTCGCCGAAAAATCTGTCGCAGCTTGCGGCGGCTTCCTTCGGACAGACCTTTACCATTACGCCATTGCAGCTTATCACGGCGGTCAGCGCCTGCGTCAACGGCGGAAAGCTTATGCAGCCCTACGTGGTGAGCCGGATGCTCAGCGCCGACGGGGACACCGCCTATGAGCGGCAGCCCAAGCTGGTGCGGCAGGTGATAAGCCAGCAGACCAGCGCCAAAATGAGAGAGATACTGGAGCAGGTGGTGGGCGACAGCAAGGAGGGCACCGGCCGCAACGCCGCCGTCTCCGGCTACAGGATAGGCGGAAAGACCGGCACCAGCGAAAAGGTGAGCCTGGAGGCCCAGACCGGTCAGAAGGAATACATAGTCTCCTTCGTGGGCTTCGCCCCGGCGGATGACCCGAAAATAGCGCTGCTGGTATTTCTGGACACACCCTCCAATGCCTCCGGCATCTATGTCAGCGGCGGCCAGATGGCGGCGCCCGTGGTGGGGGCCATGCTGGGGGATATTCTGCCCTATATGGGCGTGGAGAAGCAGGAGGAGGGCAGCAAGGCCGACGTGACCGTGCCTATGCTGGTGGGTATGGATATCCACAAGGCGGCACAGCAGATAGGCGAGGCGGAGCTGCGGTACAGGACCATAGGCGAGGGCGGCACCGTGACGGAGCAGCTGCCCGCCGCCGGGGCATCCATCGCCGCCGGTACGGAGATGATAGTATACCTGGGCAGGGAGATATCCGGGGACACGGAGAGCGTACCAGACCTGACGGGCATGAGCTATCAGCGGGCGAGGGACACACTGTCCTACTACGGCATATACATACGCACCAAAAGCCAGGTGACGGACCCCACCGTACAGATCGTCAGCAGTCAGAGTGTGCCTGTGGGGGCACTGCTTGACCACGGCGGTATAATAGAGGTGACACTGATAGACGAGGACGCTTCCCTGCTGGGAAAGTACTGACGCAAGGCGGCGGAATGGAGATATTATGAAGCTCAGAGAGATAGTCAATAATCTGAAGGTGCTGGAAATGCGCGCCGACCCGGACACGGAGATAAGCGGCGTCAGCTACGATTCCAGGGAGACAAAGCCCGGAGACCTGTTCGTGGCAATAAAGGGCTTTGAGTCCGACGGGCACCGCTTCATCCCCAAGGCAATAGAAAAGGGAGCGACGGCGGTGCTGTGTCAGGACGTCCCGGCGGAGGGCGTACCGTATGTGCTCACCGACGACAGCCGTCTGGGCCTTGCGCTGGCCAGCCGTGACTTTTTCAAAAACCCCGCCGAGGAGATGTGCCTTATAGGCTTTACCGGCACCAGCGGCAAGACCAGCTCCAGCTACATCATGAAGCACCTGCTGGAATGCAAGCTGGACGCGAAGGTGGGACTTATCGGCACCAACGGAAATATGATAGGCGACGAGCTGCTGCACACGGAGCACACCACGCCGGAGAGCTATGAGCTGCAGAAGCTGTTTCGGCAGATGGCCGACGCCGGATGCACCCATGTGGTGATGGAGGTATCCTCCCACAGCCTGACTCTCAAGCGGGTGGCCGGAGTGGAGTTCGACGCGGCGGTATTCACAAATCTCTCTCAGGACCATCTGGATTTCCACGGCACCATGGAGGAGTACGCTGCGGCAAAGAAGCTGCTGTTCTCCCACTGTAAAAAGGCCTGCTTTAACGCCGACGACGACTGGGCGGGGTTTATGATGGAGGGCGCGCCCTGTCCCACAATGACCTTTGCCGCCGCCACCAACGCCGCCGACCTTGTGGCCAAGGACATTCGGCTGTCGGCGGGAGGGGTGCGCTTTGCCGCCGTGGAGAACGGGGAGCTGGCGATAACAAAGCTGGGCATTCCCGGTATGTTCTCCGTATATAACGCCCTGGGAGTCATGGCGGCGGGCCGCTGCCTGGGACTGAGCCTTTCGGACTGCGCCGACGCCATGTCCAGCGCCAAGGGCGTCAAGGGCAGGGTGGAGGTAGTGCCTACCGACGGGGATTACAGCATACTCATAGACTATTCCCACAAGCCCGACGCGCTGGAAAAGGTGCTGAAAACCCTGCGGCCGGTGACCCGTGGCAGGCTGATTGCTCTGTTCGGCTGCGGCGGAGACAGGGACAGGGGAAAGCGCCCCATTATGGGAGCCATCGCCGCCGACAACGCGGACCTGGTAATTGTAACCAGCGATAATCCGCGCACCGAGGACCCTCAGACCATAATAGACGAGATACTGGAGGGCCTGAAGAACAAGCGCACTCCATACAAAACCCTATGCGACAGGATAGAAGCCATAGGCTGGGCTATTGACAACGCACGGCCCGGTGATGTAATATTATTGGCTGGTAAGGGTCATGAGGACTATCAGGTGGTTGGACATGAGAAACATCACATGGATGAGCGTGAGATAGTCGCGGACTTCCTGGAGAAAAGAAAAACGCGGAGCTAGTGCTTCGCGCGCATTGGAGTATACCATGACAATCAAATTCGCTGTCGGCTTCATCCTGTCCTTCGTATTTGCCGTCACCTTCGGCAAGTTTTACATTCCCTGGCTTCGGCGCAACGACCTGGGTCAGAGCATAAGGGAGGAGATGACCGACCACATTGGCAAGCAGGGCACCCCCACCATGGGCGGGGTCATGTTCATACTCTCCACAGCCTTCGCATGCCTGACGGTGGGCTTTCGGCACATACTCGAGGGAGAGATGCTCCACGTGTTCCTGCTGCTTTTCGCCGGGGCTTTCGGCGCTATCGGTTTTCTGGACGACTGGGAGAAGATAAAGAAGAAGCAGAATCTGGGACTGTCCGCAGGGATGAAATTCCTGCTGCAGACGGTGGTGGCGCTGGTATTCGTGCTGATGATGCGGGAGATAGGCTATGTGCGGCCTAACTTCTATCTGCCCTTTTTTAACGACACCCTCCATGTGCCTGAGTGGCTGTACTTTACCTGCTCCGCCTTTATTATCGTGGGCGCCGTAAACTCCGTGAACCTTACAGATGGTCTGGACGGACTGGCGGCGGGCACCTCCATACCGCCTCTGGCTTTCTTCGTGGTCATGAGCCTTGTGGTCAGGGACGAGATGTTCCTGCCGGGGCTTTTCGCGGTGTCGCTGCTGGCGGGACTGGCGGCCTTCCTCATATACAACTACCACCCGGCCAAGTGCTTTATGGGGGACACCGGCTCCCTGTTTCTTGGCGGCTCCATAACAGGGCTGGCCTACGCCTTCGATATGCCGCTGGTGCTGGTGCCGCTGGGACTTATTTACGTGGTGGAGACCATGTCGGATATCATTCAGGTTGGTTACTTCAAGCTCAGTCACGGCAAGCGGGTGTTCCGCAGGGCGCCATTCCACCACCATCTGGAGATGGGCGGCTGGAGCGGAAAGAAGTGGACCGAGAAAGAAATATTTTTCCTCTTTTCAGGCATATCTCTGGTCATGGCCGTCATATCATATATAGGAGTCGTACACCGTTACGGCTACTGATCCAATGAGGACGCAGGTCGGGGAGGTGGGAATATGCGTTATGACAGCGCCCGCCTCGCCGACTTTTCAGCGCCTCCCGCAAAAAGACGGGCGGACTTCGACGCGCCCTTCTTCGCGCTGACCCTGCTGCTGCTGGCCTTCGGGGTGGTGATGGTGCTGTCCTCCAGCTACGCCCGGGCCTACTATGACCCCGGCGGCATTACCGGGGGCAGGGCCTCCTACTACTTCGTAAAGCAGCTCGTGTTCGCTGTACTGGGAGTGGTGACCATGCTGCTGTGCTCCCGGCTGCCCATGAGCGTATACAGGAGGTATTCCCTCCACTTTCTGGCGGCGTCCCTGCTGCTTTTGATGCTGGTGCCGATAATAGGCGTAAAGGTCAACGGCGCAAGGCGCTGGCTTGACATATTCGGGCAGTCCCTCCAGCCCTCGGAGCTGGCAAAGCTGGCGGTGATAATGTCCTTCGCCTGGCTTATCTGCCGACTGCGGGGCAGGATGCACAGCTTTAGATACGGCATTTTGCCCTTTGCCGCGCTGCTGCTGCTTATCATAGGGCTGCTGGTGCTGGAGCCCCATTTCTCCGCTTCGGTGATAATCCTGGCGGTGGGCGGGGTGATGCTGTTTCTCGGCGGCGCAGGTCTGGGCTGGTTCATAGCCGCCGTTGTGGGGGCGGGAGGCGCGCTGGCAGTGCTGCTGACCTTCTTTCCCTATGCCTCCTCGAGAATAAGCACCTGGCGGGACCCCTTTGCCAGCGCCTCCGACGAGGGCTATCAGATAATACAGTCGCTGCTGTCCATAGGCTCCGGCGGTCTGGCGGGACTGGGTCTGGGCGGCAGCCGCCAGAAGCTGCTGTATCTGCCGGAGGAGCACAACGATTTTATCTTCTCCGTGGTCTGCGAGGAGCTGGGCTTCATCGGCGCGGCCCTTATACTTATACTGTTCGCCATGCTGATACTGCGGGGCTTTCGCATAGCGTTGCGCTCAAAGGACGCGTACTCCTTTCTGGTCTGCGCCGGGATAAGCTCACTGCTGGCCATACAGGTGTTTCTCAATGTGGCGGTGGTGACCAATCTGCTGCCCTGCACCGGTATCTCTCTGCCGCTTTTCAGCTATGGGGGTACGGCGCTGCTGATACAGATGGGAGAGCTGGGCATACTGCTCAGCGCCTCAAGAGAGATTACAGGCTAAAGGACTGTTGTACATGAGATTTGTATTTACCTGCGGCGGCACCGCCGGACACATAAACCCCGCTCTGGCAGTGGCCGGCAGGCTGCGCCAGCTGATGCCCGACTGTCAGATACTGTTTCTGGGCGCGGAGGGCAAAATGGAGATGGACCTGGTACCCAGGGAGGGCTATGAGATAAAGCCCCTGAGGATAACCAACATCAGCAGGGAGCGGAGCCTTGAGGGCGTGCTGCACAATCTGGATACGGTGAAAAACGTGGCCCTCTCTCTGGGAGAGGCCAAGAGACTTATAAAGGATTTTCGGCCCGACGCGGTCATAGGCACGGGCGGCTATGTGTGCTACCCGGTGCTCACAGCGGCGGCGGAGCTGCGCATACCCACCGCCGTACACGAGAGCAACGCCGTGCCGGGGCTGACCACCAGGATGCTGGCCCAGAGAGTGGACCGCATCATGCTGGGCTTCGAGGAGAGTCGGCAGCACTACCCCAGACCTGAGCGGGTACACGTTACAGGCACACCGGTGCGGGGTCAGTTCGGATGCTACACCAGAGAATCCGCCCGGGCGGAGCTGGGGCTCCGCGAGGACGAGAAGCTGGTGGTGTCGGTATGGGGCTCCCTGGGCGCGGGGCATATGAACGGGATAATGACAAGGCTGCTGCCTCTGCTGGGGGGGAACGAGGGCTTCCGGCTCATCCACGCAGCGGGGAGTATGTACTACGGCGAAATGCTTAAGAGGCTGGGCCTTTCCGACGGACAGACGAGGCTTCGCAACGCCGAGCTGAGAGAATACATATACGATATGCCCCGCGTCATGGCGGCGGCGGACGTTGTAATGTGCAGGGCCGGGGCCTCCACCATTTCGGAGCTCTGCTATCTGGGCAAGCCCGTAATAATGGTACCCTCGCCCAATGTGACCGACAACCATCAGGAGAAGAACGCCCGTGTGCTGGAGCGGGCCGGGGGCGCGATGGTGCTGCTTGAGGGGGACTTTGACGAGAACAGCCTGCTTGCAAAGCTTAAGGAGCTGCTGGCAGATAAGGATAGGCTGGACGGGATGTCCAGGGCCATGTCAAAGCTTGCGGTGCCGGACGCCGCGGACCGGATATGCGCCCTGATACTGGATATGCTCCGCTGATCACAGGCACAAAATAACATATGAGAACCCTCCGGCATAAGATAGCTTAGTTATCGATCACGGGGGGTTTATTATGGACATATGGCATATCAGGGGAGGCAGGAGACTGGAGGGCACGTGCTTTGTTCAGGGCTCAAAGAACGCCTCGCTCCCGATAATCGCTGCCTCGATAATCAGCCCGGCCAGGACGGAGCTTATGAACGTGCCCCAGCTGAGGGATGTGGACGCCGCCCTGCGTATCCTGCGGCACCTGGGCTGTAAGGCGGAGCAGAGCCGAAACGACGTGTACATAGATTCCACCGGGCTCAGCTCCGGCGAGATACCTCACTGCCTTATGGAGGAGATGCGCTCCTCGGTGATATTTATGGGGGCGCTGCTGGCCCGCTGCGGCGAGGCCCGGCTGAGTCTGCCCGGGGGCTGCCAGCTGGGCCGGAGGCCCATAGACCTGCATCTGGCGGCGCTGAGGAAGATGGGCGCGGATATCGAGGAAAACGGCGGCGAGATATTCTGCCGCGCGGAGGGACTGCGGGGTGCGGAGATCGACCTGAGCTTTCCCAGCGTGGGCGCGACCGAGAACATCATGCTGGCCGCTTCCAGAGCCAAGGGTGAGACCGTCATCTGCGGCGCGGCCAGAGAGCCGGAGATATGCGCTTTGCAGGACTACCTGAGAAGGCTGGGCGTGTCAGTATCAGGGGCAGGCAGCGATATTGTCACTATCAGCGGCATGGAGCCGGTAAGCAGCGCGGCCCTGCGCATCATCCCCGACAGGATAGTGGCCTCCACCATAGTCTGCGCCGCCGCTGCCGCCGGAGGACAGGTGGAGCTGAGAGGCGTGGACCCCACGCATTTTTCTACAGTTCTCCACTTCCTAAAAGAAGCGGGCTGTGATATAATAAGCGGAAACCGCAGCGTGAGCCTCCGTTCCAGCGGCAAGCTGAAGGCTGTGGGGGAGATAGCTACCCGGCCCTACCCGGGCTTTCCCACCGACGCCCAGCCGGTGCTGATGGCTGCGCTGCTGAAGGCCAGAGGCAGAACGGTGATAACCGAGAACATCTTTGAGAACCGCTACCGGCAGGTGCCGGAGCTGCGCCGTATGGGCGCGGATGTGTCGGCCTCCGGGGCCGTGGCGGAAATATGGGGCGTGGACTGCCTGAGAGGCGCCGCTCTCACCGCCGCCGACCTGAGAGGGGGCGCAGCCATGATAGTGGCTGGGCTCACCGCCGAGGGGGAGACCCTGGTATTCGACGACGGCCACGTGACCCGCGGCTATGACCGTTTTGATATGCGTCTGAGAGACCTGGGCGCGGATATTTACCTTGAATGTTGAGAGGATAAGTTTGAACAGGTTCAAACTTCATTGGATCCAGGTGCGATTTTCTCGCTCCTGACGCGGCAACTGAAAATCATGCACATTATGCCCATGTCTTTTCATGGTCGTTTTGTGTCTTGAAAAAGCGAAAGGAATGGCCATAACTATGGCGAACAGTTCACGTGCGAAAAAAACCGCTCCGGCCGGAGAGGAGCGGATAAGGCTGGCCGAATATCTCAGCAGCTTCAGCGGACCTATTGTGTTCTTTCTGGTGATCGTGGCAATGATATTCGTGCTCAGTGTTTTCTTCCGGGTCAAGGATATTCAGGTGGAGGGCAACACACACTACACTGATCAGGAAATTATCCGAGCCATCGATATAGAGGAGGGCGACAACCTCTTTTTCTTCGACCGCTTTGCCGCGCTGAGCCGCGTTTTCGCAAAGCTGCCCTACGTGGAGGAGGTCTCCGTTGAGCGGAGCCTGCCGGACAAGGTAGTGATAACCGTCACAGAGAGTCAGGCGCTGGCCTACATCGTGCTGGGCGAGGAGACCTGGACCATAGACCACAGCTGCAAGGTGCTGGGCAAGGCCACCCAAGACGAGCTGGCGGCACTTATCCCCGTGGAGGGACTGTCTCCCGGCACCCTGCTTATCGGCGAGCAGCTGCAGACCTCCGACGGAGACGCCTCCATAGTGGACTATCTGGCGGAGGTGCTCTACCAGCTGGAGGAGCGGGGGCTGTACCAGAAGGTACAATGGGTGGACTTCTCTAATAAAAATCATGTGGAATTCAGCTATGACAACAAATACACCGTGAGGCTGGGCGACGCCGCCCTGATGGAGTACAAGTTCGGTATGCTGGTGTCCGTGTTGTCCCAGCTCCTGGAGGGAGACGTGGGAGTTATCGATCTCAGCGACGGTTCCACCGCCCATTTCATCCCCAACTAGTCCGTAAATTACAAAATGCTTACAAAAAGTTTTCATGAAAATGAAAAAAGTTATTGACTGTTGAGGAAAAATGTAATAAAATACATCTACGTACCAAGATAGTATTATCTCATTTCATATGGGGTCATAATAAGCAGGGAGGCAAGAATATGGATTTCAAGGCCGAGGCGGGTCCGGAGAACGTCGTCACGATAAAGGTGGTGGGCGTCGGCGGGGCCGGAAACAACGTAGTAAACAGAATGGTGAAGTCCGGGACTCAGGGCGTTGAGTTCATAGCCGTCAATACGGATAAGCAGACACTGGCGGTCTCCAACGCCGACCAGAAAATACAGATAGGCGAGAAGATGACCCACGGGCAGGGCGCCGGCTCTGACCCGGATATCGGCAAGCGCTCCGCCGAGGAGAGCCGCAACAACATCGCCAAGGCCATTGAGGACGCCGACATGGTGTTTATCACCGCAGGTATGGGCGGCGGCACCGGCACAGGCGCGGCACCCGTGGTGGCGGAGATAGCCCGGGAGGCCGGGACGCTGACCGTGGGCGTTGTGACCAAGCCCTTCAAGTTCGAGGGCAAGCGCCGCATGGATCAGGCCAACTCCGGCATAAAGGAGCTGCTGGCCCGGGTGGACTCACTGCTGATAATCCCCAACGACAGGCTGAAATTCGCCACCGACCAGAAGGTCACCTTGGCCAACGCCTTCGAGATAGCCGACGACGTGCTGCTGCAGGCCGTCACCAGCATCTCAAACCTCATAAAGAACACCGGCTTTATTAACCTGGACTTCGCCGATGTCAGCTGCATCATGCGCAACGCCGGCTTCGCACACATGGGCGTGGGCCACGCCGCAGGCAAGGGCAAGGCCGAGGAGGCCGCGCGCATGGCCGTGGCCAGCCCCCTTATGGAGACCTCCATCAACGGCGCTCACGGTGTGCTGATAAACATTACCGGCTCCGAGGACATGGATCTGGACGATGTGGAGACCGCCGCCAATCTGGTGCAGGAGGCCGCCCATCCCGATGCCAACATTATCTTTGGCGCGACCTTTGACCCGTCCATGGACGACGAGATCCGCGTTACTGTCATCGCCACAGGCTTTGATGACGCCACCAGCTCCGGCGTGGCAGCCCCGGCTGAGGGCTATGTGCCGCCCGTGACCCGCCGACCGGTGAGCCCTGTGACGCCCGTGAGGGAGAAGTCCGCCGGACTTTTCAGCGGCGCCGCCGAGAAGGCCGCCGCAGCCGCGCCCGTACCCGCTCCCGTAAAGGAGGAGGCACCCGCGGCCGAGAAGACCGAGGAGGACCCCTTCGACAGCATTTTCAAGATATTCAACACAAAGCCCTGAGGCTGAGTTAAAGAGATAAGACAAGCTCCCCCGAAAGGGGGAGCTTGACAGATTATCAACCACTATGAAATAAGCTAATGATAACAGAGCAGCGGGGGTGCGCGAGGGGGCAAGGCCCGCCTCGTGTTACAATAACCCGCCGTCTAAAAGCTTGATACCTCAAGCTTTTAGAGCGAAGCGGCATTTTGTGTACGACCAAAATGCTCGGCGGTTGAAGCGCAGTCAAAGAAGTCCGCGAGGACTTCTTTGACGAGCGACAAGCTCCCCCGAAAGGGGGAGCTTGCGTATAGTCGGAAACGTATTTGGAGGGCGTCCAGGTCTGTATGAGAATGAATGATATATCCCAAAAGACCCTGCTGTTTACCCGCCGCTTTATCAGGCTGTATACCGTCAAGAGACTGCCCAGAGCCTCCGCCGCCCTGTCCTACTACCTCACCATGACTTTCTTTCCGCTGCTGATATGCCTGTACACCCTGCTGGGCAACAGCTACGACAAGGCCCTGCGGATAGTGAGCTTCGCCCAGTCGCTGATGGCGGCGGAGACCGTCAGCTACATCCGGGACTTTCTGGGCTATGTGGCCTCCAACAACAGCCGCACTATGCTTATTGCCGGTATCACCATATTGGTGACCTCCTCCTCCGCAGCCGTCCGCTCCCTGCAGGCCACCATAGGCGAGCTTCAGGGACGGCAACGATACCAGGGACTGGCGGGCTTCGTGTTCAGCGTGGTATTTTCACTGGTGTTTCTGGCGACTGTATACTTCGCCGTACTGGTCATGCTCACCGGCCAGAGCTTCATGCTGCGCCTCAATTCATGGCTGCCCTTCATCGACATCAGCGGAAGCTGGAACAGCCTGCGCTTTGCGGTGCTGGCCGCCATTGAATACGCCATAATCTGGGGCGTATACGAGGTGTCGGTCTGCCGCGGCGATAACTACCGCACCTGGCCCGGCGCGCTGCTGGCGGCGGCAGCGCTGGTGGCGGTGAGCGCCGTGTTCTCGGTGATGATAAGCGCCTCTGCCAGATACCCGCTGGTGTACGGCTCCCTGGCTTCGATAATACTGCTGATGCTGTGGCTGTATGTGTGCTCGCTGGTGATATACTGCGGCGCCGCCTTCAACGTGACGCTGAGGGATATGAAGAAATAATGATTGGGCTGTATCAAAGCTTTTGCTTGATACAGCCCAAATTTTATATCAGCTCATGAACTTGTCTATGGCCTCGTTGAGCATGGCGAGCTGCTGGGCGGTGTCCGTGTCCTCGTCGTCGATGCAGTGCTCCAGATGGTCCTTGAGTATGACCTTGGCGGTGCTGTTGAGGGCGGAGCGCACCGCCGCCAGCTGTACCAGCACCTCGGCGCAGTCCCGTCCGCTCTCTACCATGCGCTTGACCGACTCCAGATGGCCTATGGCCCGGGACAGCCGGTTCAGCACGGCCTTGGTCTGGGTATGGGTATGGCCGTGGGCGTGTTCGTGACCGTCCTCGTGACAGTGAGTGTGACCGTCCTCATGGCAGTGGGCGTGAACTATACCGTCGCCGTGGTCGTGATAATACATATCTCCGTTTTCCATACTGACCTCCTTAGAGCTGAGAGCTGATGAGCTGTGTGGGCGTACACACACGCACACGGTCGTCAAAAAGACTGGATATCTCCACGTCAATACCGTAGAGCCGACTTACCGTCTCCCGGCTCAGCACCTGCGCCGGGCTGCCGTAAGCCAGAACCGAGCCGTCCTTCAGGGACAGCACACTGTCGGAGAACAGATAGGAGTGCTCCGGGTTATGGGTGGTCTGGATAACGGTGTAGCCCTCCTGAGCCAGTGACTTCACCTGGGTCAGCACCAGCATCTGATTGCCAAAGTCCAGGCTGGCGGTGGGCTCGTCCAGCATAAGCACTCTGGCGTTCTGCACCAGTGCGCGGGCGATGACCGAAAGCTGCCGCTCACCGCCGCTGAGCCGGTGGAAGCAGCGCTTGCGCAGATGCTCTATGCCCAGCTTATCAAGGGCCCAGCTCACACGCTCCTGCTCCGCCGCCTTGGGAGAGCGCAGCGCGCCCAGTGACGCGGTGGTGCCCATGAGCACCACGTCCTCCACGCTGTAGTTAAAGGCGGGGGAGCACTGCTGGGGTATATAGGCCACCAACTTTGCCATCTCAGCCACGGAGAGGCGGCGGGTGTCCAGCCCGTTTATCCGAACTTCACCGCTGTAGCCGGACAGCAGACCCAGAATGCAGCGAAACAGAGTGCTTTTGCCAACGCCGTTGGAGCCCAGGATGGAGAAAAATTCCCCGTCATTGGCGGCAAAGCTTATATCCTTGAGAACCTGCCTGTCACCGTAGGAAAAGGACAGGCCTTTCACCTCCACGCTCATCAGACATCCCCCCTTCGGGTTATGAGCAGCAGGAAAAAGGGCGCGCCGATAAAGGCGGTCAAAATGCCAATGGGTATCTCCGTGTTTGCGATGGAGCGGGAGAAGTTATCCACCACCAGTAAAAACAGACCGCCCCCCAGCAGAGAGGCCGGCAGCAGATAACGATAGTCCGAGCCCACCAGCCGCCGCATCATATGGGGTATCACCAGACCCACCCAGCCTATCATGCCGGAAACCGACACCGAGGCCGCCGTCACCAGCGTGGCGCAGAGCACGGAGACCAGCCGAACCTTCCCGGCGTCTACGCCCAGCGAGCGGGCCTCGTCGTCCCCAAGGGTGATGACGTTCAGACGCCAGCGCAAAAGCAGCAGGGGGAGTATACCCAGCAGCATAGGCCACAGCACGAAGCCCAGCTCCTTATTGGTGGCCCCCACAAGGGAGCCCATGAGCCAGTAGGTGATGGCGGGCAGCTTATTGGTGGGGTCCGCCACCAGCTTGATAAAGCTGGTGCCCGCCTGAAAGAGAGAGCTTATCATAATGCCCGCCAGAATGAGGCCCATGACCCGCTCGCCTCGGGTGTGGCGGCTGACGAAAAACACCAGCGCCACCGTAATAAGGCTCATGGCGAAGGCAAGGGCCGTGACCCCGGCCCGGTCGAAGCCAAAATAGATGCCCAGAGCGGCGCCAAAGCCGGCACCGGCGGAGGCGCCAAGAATGTCCGGCGCGGCCATGGGGTTTTGAAAGACCCCCTGATAGGAGGCACCGGCGGCGGAAAGAGCCGCGCCCACCAGCACCGACAGCAGTATCCTGGGCATACGCACGTTCCACACGGCGATAGCCTGGGTATCACTCCAGAACTGCTCTATACCTAAGAAGCTCAGTTTTGAGAATACTATACCTAAAAGTTCCTTTGCGGGCACAGGGTAACGGCCTATGAGAAAGGACAGAAACACGCACAGCAGCAGCGCTGCTGCCAGCAGAATAAGCGTCACCCTGCCGGACAGCCGCCGCTGGAAATCCGGCCGCTCATACATGGGCGTACTCCTCTTTCCATTCCCGGACAGCCCTGGCCACAGCCTCGTCTCCCGGCCCCTCCATGGTAAGCAGCAGGGTGTCCCCGTCTGCCTCCAGCGCGTGGCGAAGATTCTCCGTCAGCGCCGTATATTTATCGCCCAGACCGAAATGCCGCCGCAGCTCCGCCGCGTTTGCCCGGCCCTTCAGCACTCCGATAAGGGGTAGATCTGAATTCAGAACTTCTGCCAGGGCGTTTCTGAACTGGGGTATGACTATCTCAAAGCCGCCGAACTCGTCTATAAGGGCGAAGGGGTAAAAGGCAGACTCCTCCAGCAGACGCACACCGGGGCCGCGAAAAACCTCGTTGTCCCGGACCGGCGGCGTCACCGTGTAGTCCAGAAATCTGTAGCTGTCATAGCCGTCGGCACCGCACACCGAGGCGGCGGCCAGAAGCTCATAGCCCAGGACTCTGCCGTCGGCGTCGGTGCGCCGCTCTGTAACAAAGCCGCCGGCGTAGCCAGCCGCGGCACCCAGCTCCCGCCGAAGCAGCGTGCTCTTGCCGCAGCCCGAGGGACCGGTTATAAACAAATGCTTTCTCATTGCAATACCTGTCCTTTGTTCCGTGTTCCAAGTCCGATTATACACAGAGCAGGGCGAAATGTAAATCAAAAAGATACGCAATAGTTAAAATGTTCAAGGAAAAGTCGGCATAATCTCACGGATTTGGACGCAATGTCTGTTGACAACGGGCCGGTGTGCTTTATAATTAGTATATTATTCCGCTTATTGCGGGAGCGGAGGCGTAAAAATGGAGTTCAGCGAAGCTCTGAAATATATAGACGGCTCAAGGTGGTTCGGCGCGGAGCCTTCGCTTCGGCGTATCGACGAGCTGCTGGAGGGCCTGGGCCGTCCCCAGGACAAGCTCAGCTTTGTGCATATTGCAGGGACCAACGGCAAGGGGAGTTGTGCCGCCATGACAGCCTCCGTGCTGAAGGCGGCAGGGCTGCGGGTGGGGCTTTTTACCTCGCCCTATCTGTATCGCTTCAACGAGCGTATGCAGATAAACGGCAAGCCCATTGAGGACGACGAGCTTTGCCTCCACGTCGCTGCAGTGAAGGCGCAGGCGGAGACCATGCAGGAGCAGCCAACGGAGTTTGAGCTGATAACCGCCGCGGCACTGCTGTATTTTCAGGCGGAGCGCTGCGATATCTGCGTACTGGAGGCCGGTCTGGGCGGCCGCTTCGACGCCACAAACATTATCGCAGCGCCGGAGTGCTCCGTTATAATGAACATCGGCCTTGACCATACGGACATACTGGGGGACACGCCGGAGAAAATAGCCTTTGAAAAGGCGGGAATAATCAAAAAGGGCTGTCCCTGTGTGCTGTACCCCCAGAGCGGGAGCGTGGAGGCGGTGATAGAAAAGCGGTGCCGGGAGCTGGAAGCCCCCTTTATAAAGGCCGACTTCCGGGAGCTTGAGCCGGAGTTCGACAGCCTTATGGGCCAAAGCTTCAGCTACCGTGGGGAGCACTACGCCCTGCCCCTGCTGGGCAAGCATCAGCTGAAAAACGCCGCCGTAGTGCTGGAGCTTGTAAACGCGCTTCGGGACCGGGGCTGGGAGATAGAGCCGGAGGCGGTGGAGCACGGACTGTATTCCGTAAGCTGGCCGGGGCGCTTCGAGCTCTGCAGCAGCGAGCCGGATTTCATCGTGGACGGGGGTCACAATCCTCAGTGCGCCGAGGCCGTGGCGGAGGCCCTGCTGAAATATTACCCGGACACCCGGCGGATATTGCTGCTGGGCGTGATGAAGGACAAGGATCACCAGGCAATGGCGGAGCTGCTGGACAGGGTCGCCGACCAATACGTGGCCGCGGCTCCGGAAGGAGAGAGAGCCCTTCCGGCGGAGGAGCTGGCGGAAACGCTGAAAAGCTTCGGCAAGCCGGTGACGGTGTGCGGCAGCGTTCAGGAGGCCGTCAGCACCGCAGTCGAGCTGGCGGGAGAGCAGGGCATGGTATGCGCTACCGGCTCCCTATATCTGGCGGGCAGCGTAAGGTACTATCTGGGAATGTATTAAGTTAACATAATATAGATAACATAAGGAGATATGAGTATGGATTATGTAAATCTACCCATAATTGATTTCTCTGACGCACTGGCTTCAAAGAAGCCGGTGCCCGGCGGCGGAGGGGCCAGCGCGCTGGTGGCTTCGCTGGGGGCCGCTTTGGGCGTGATGGTGGGCGAGCTGACCGTTGGCAAGGAGAAGTACGCCGCCAACGAGGCGGAGCTGCTGCCGCTGATGGAGGAGAGCCAGCGCATTCGAGGGAGACTGCTGGAGCTGGTGGACGAGGACGCGAGGGTCTTTGTGCCGCTGTCCGAGGCATATTCCATACCTAAGGACGCGCCGGAGCGTACAGCCGTAATGGAGAGCTGCCTTGAGGCGGCGGCGGCTGTGCCTATGGAGATA
Organism: uncultured Oscillospiraceae bacterium; assembly: GCA_964430345.1. GTDB lineage: Bacteria > Bacillota > Clostridia > Oscillospirales > Oscillospiraceae > Limivicinus. Next base: position 41,153 of record CAYSFK010000003.1, read on the forward strand.
CTGGAGCTGTCCTGCAGGGTGATACAGCTGCAGGAGGGCTTTGCCCGGCTGGGCAGCAGCATGGCGGTGTCCGACGCGGGCACGGCAGTGGTATTCGCCTGGAGCGCCATGTACGGCGCGGCGCTGAACGTACTGGTGAATACCAAAAGCATGAGCGATAAGGATAAGCGGGACCGGCTGAACGAGCGGGTGAAAAAGCTGATGGAGGAAAACTGGGTCCTTGCAGACAGGGTATACGAGCAGGTTTTTCAGGGGCTGCTCAACGACTGAGAGAACCGGGGAAAGAGCCTGGGCTTTAATAACAGTCGGCGCGGGATGACCGCGTGAAACGGAGGATAAAAATGCCGGAGGAAGAAAGAAAGCTGAGCTACGCGGGCTCATTCAAGGAGCAGTTTACCCTGAGGGCAGTGCTTATCGGGGCGCTGGGCTCCGTTGTACTGACCTGCTCGTCCATGTTTGTGGCGCTGAAGGCCTCAGCCCTGCCATGGCCCATAATGTTTGTGGCGCTGGTGTCCATGTTCGGCCTGAAGGCCCTGGGCAAGACCAACGTAAACGAGATAAACGTAGCTCATACGGCCATGTCCGCCGGTTCCATGGTGGCCGGTGGTCTTGCCTTCACGCTGCCGGGAATATTCATCCTCAATAACGGCGCCGAGATCAGCCTCTGGCACATCATGCTTGTGACGCTGGGCGGCACCGTACTGGGACTGATATTCACATCGCTGCTGCGCAAGCATTTTATTGATGAAGCCAAAATGCCCTACGCCATGGGGCAGGCGGCGGCACAGGTGGTCTCCGTGGGAGACGAGGGCGGCAAACAGACCGTGGCGCTGTTCGGCTCTCTGGGCTTTGCGGGTGTGCTGACCTGGCTGCGGGACTGGGCGGCTAAAATACCGGCCTGCACTTGGTTCCCCGGTATGCAGAAATACGGCTCCCTGGGCGGCATATGGTGGTCGCCCATGCTGGCGGCGGTGGGATATCTTATCGGGCCCGCCACTATTGCGGTGTGGTTTTTGGGCGCAATAATCGGTGATCTGGGCATACTTATAGGCGGACAGGCCGCCGGGCTCTGGGACGGCACGGCCGCCGCCGGGATAAAAAGCTCCATGGGTCTGGGCTGGATGGTTGGCGTAGGCCTGGCCATTACAGCCAAGGAGATAATACCCCACGCCAAAGCCATTTTCGGCGGGATGTTCGCCAAGGGACAGATAGGCGACGCCATAGTGCCCATGCGCTGGTCCTCTGTGGTCATGCTGATACTGGCCGCCCTCTTTATCTTCGTGCTCGACCTGCCGGTGCTGGCGGTGGTGATAACCCTGCTGGGGGTCTGGTTCACCACGGCTATGTCGTCTCAGTGCGTGGGCCAGTCCGGCATCAACCCAATGGAGGTATTCGGCATACTGGTGATGGCCATTGCCAAGCTCTGCTGCAGGCTGGATGTGCAGCAGGCGGTGTTCGTGGCGGCTATCGTGGCGGTGGCGGCGGGACTCACCGGGGACGTGATGAACGACTTCAAGTCCGGCAGCATTCTGAAAACCGACCCCAGGGCCCAGTGGTACGGTGAGCTTATAGGCGGCATCATAGGCGCTGTTGTGGCCGTGGGGGTTATGGCAACGCTGGTAAGAGCCTACGGCGGTCAGGTCTTTGGCAGCGAGATGTTCCCCGCAGCCCAGGCAAGGGCCGTGGCTTCCGTAGTGGGAGGCATTGCCAACATCCCCGTATTCATCGGAGCTCTGGCGGCGTCCATAATAATCTATTTCATAACGCCCAAGTTTACTATGCTGGGGCTGGGCATATATCTGCCCTTCTATCTGTCCTTCACCGCGTTTATCGGCGGTGTGCTGCGCTTCATCGTCTCCAAGGCCGCCCCCAAATTCGACAGGGGCAGCACCGGCACGGTCATCGCCTCCGGGCTTCTGGCCGGTGAGGGCTTTATCGGCGTGGTCATCGCGCTGGTCCAGGCGGCGCAGATAATAGCTGCGGTATAAAGCGAGTATATTGAGGGCTGTATTACTATTCGCAGAATGCACAGGAAAGGCATTCTTTGCCGTACCATGAGAAACCGCCGAACAAATCAACTAATGCCGTAGGGCGGGCTGCCCACAGCCCGCCGCCGTATCTGAGCGCGTTTCGCGGCGGGCTGTGGGCAGCCCGCCCTACAGGGTGAAAAACACTGCTCTGCGCTTATCTGACAGGGGACAGGCAGCGGAGAGATAGAGCAAGGCCGGAACATCCAGTTATTGTTGGATGTTCCGGCCATTTCTCTACCTCAGTCAGATTCGCTGACCGACAACAGGGGTAAGCTTACTCGTCAGAGGAAGAAAAGCAGTTTTGCGCAATATCACCATAGTACAACAGCCTATTATTTCCGACGCATATTTTGCTTCTCCGCCTCCCGGCGGAGTATATACGCGGCTGTCTCCACTGTGGGTGCGCCGCTGTCCTGTAAGAGCTCGGGCTGATACGCGCCGCAAGCCGTGCAGTAGGCTGCCTTCTCTCTGAGGGCCGCGCCGCAGACATGGCAGGTATTCACAGCTTCGCTCCGCACCCGGTGCAAAAGCGCAGACCCGCACTGAGCTTCGCGCCGCACTGGGTGCAAAAACGCTGACAGTCCGCAGGTATGTTGGCGGGAGGTATCAAAAGCTTCTCTATGCCCTTACGCCAGCTCTGGGGACTGCTGTGACTGCTGCGGCCCAGAAAGCTCCTTCTCAGCTCCAGCAGAGCGCCGCTGCGCTCCAGCAGCATACGGCGGCTCTCGTTTTCGGGAAGCGCCAACTCCACTTCGGGGAGACTGAGGGACGAGCGCTCAAGCCGACTGAGCCATAGGCCAAGATTCAGCCGCGCCATAAAGTCCTCAAAGCTGCCCGTCAGGGAGAACACATAGGTGGCGGCGGCTTCGTCGGGCAGGGCAAATTCCACAATGACGCTGCCGCCGTCCTTGCCCGGCACAGCGGCCCAGAGCTGCCAGCGCAGGGCGTCCTCCTGAGCGGCACTGAGTTCCTCATCTTGCAGGCTCTCCGCAAGCGCCGACCTCAGCTCCGACACCGTCGATTCCGACAGCCGGCGGACACCGACCCACATACGGTCGGTATCGCCCAGAGCTCCAAGCTCCGGCAGATAGGGGCCGGACTTGCTGTTTTTAAGCTTCTCAGCCAGACAGGCTTGCAGAGCCGACGGCAGGGAAGCCATTGGCGCGGCTACGCCCTCCGACAGCAAGCAAGCAGCCCTGGCGCTGCCCGCAAAGCCCAAAGCGGGACAGAGCTTTTCAATAAAGGCGGCGCCGGTTTCCCTGACCGATCTGATATGCTCTGTCAGCACCCGCTCCAGCGGCTCCAGCTCCCGGCCCAGCATGGAAAAGCTGTAGCTCTCTCCGGGCAGGGACAGGGTAAGAGCAAAGCCATCCCTGCGCATATCAGTTATAAGCGGGAATGGGAGACAGCGGCCGTTTATGTCCGGCGGCAGTACGCACAGGCAGTCCCTGTAAAGCTCCAGCCTTGCGTTTTCCGCACGTAGGTCGCCGTCTACCCTGGCCTTAAAGCTCTGCTCCGGCGCAGCGTCGATATTGAAGGCCGACCTTACTCTTACGTTATAGGCGGAATACAGCTCCTCAAAGAACCAGGGAGCCTCCCTGCCCATGCCGGTAAAGCGGACAAGGCCGCGGTCATCGGAGAGCTCCACGCCGGAGACACCGCCGCTGAAGCTTTTGATATCGGCATAGCTCAGGGCGTCCTGTCGAAAGAGCGTGTCCCAGACAAGGGAGTCCTCATATATGCTGACAGTGCCCTCAGCCTTTGTACCGTATGCGTCGATTGCCGCTTTATAAGCGGCAATCGGTTTTTTTGTATCGTTGTTTACGTCCATAGCCATTACAGCTTAGTGCCGCAGCCGCCGCAGAACCTGGTGCCCGGAGCGTTCTCAAAGCCGCAGTCGGGACACTTGCCGTCGGCGGGCTTAGGCGCGGTCATGGGCGAGCCGCAGTTGTTGCAGAAGCGAGCGCCCTGGGACATTTTGGCACCGCAGTTGGGGCATACGTTCTGCTCCAGTGAGGCGCCGCAGTTGTTGCAGAACTTCCCGCCGCCGCTGGGCTTGCCGCAGACGGGACAGACTGTTGTCCTGTCCTCAATCGCACCTTTCCAAACCGTGGCGTTCTGACCGGCCTCGTCTATATTGCGCTTCATGGCCTCCGCCTTTGCTCTGGCCACATATGCCCCCTCGTTGGGGGCGCAGTCCACGCAGAGGCCGGCTTCATCGTTGAAGCAGGAGTCGCAGACCTGATTGTTGCAGGCGGGGCAGCGGTGGAAGTGCTGCTGCGCCTCGTTGTTGGCGCGGATAAAGGCCGTCTCGTGCTCCTTCTGCCAGGCGGCGGAGCGGTCGTTAAAGCGCTCTGACAGAATGCTGCCGCCTCGCTCCGCAGCCCAGCCCAGCTCACCCAGCTTGCCGCCGGCCAGACTGCCCAGCACACCGATGCCCCGGGTCAGGGTCTTGAGGGTATTGCCCTTGGCAGTATTGGTGGACTCTACGAAGGAGCTGCGGTAGCCGGAATAGCACTTGTCGCAGTGAAAGGTAAACTGAAAGCCCGCATCGGTTGAATTGTCATCGTAGTTTCTTGTGAAGGATGTAAGCATGGTTGCTCCTTTCAGTTATACAGTTTGCCGAAGATGCCGCCCTTTAGCTTCTTGCCGCATACCGTGCATATGTTATTCTCAAAAAACTGGGGATGGCCGCAGCGCCGATTTTTGCATATGACCATCAGGCTTTTGCCGCACTTCTCGCAGCTTTCGCCCACAAAGGTCTGCCCGCCGCAGCTGGGACAGGCCACATAAAGAGGACGACCGCAGCCCGAGCACAGCGCCTGGCCCTTCACTATGGGCTTGAGACAGGAGGGGCAGGCAAAACCAAAGGGGCTGTGGCTGCCACAGGAGGGACAAAAGCCGCTGTCCCGCTCCAGCAGCGCGCCGCAGTGGATGCAGGGCTGTTTATAGCTGGCCATAGGCTCAGGCCCCCGGCTGCCTGGCGCCGCAAGTGCCGCAGAACTTGGTGCCCGGCGCCAGTTCCGCGCCGCAGGTGGTGCAGAAGGTCTTTGCCGGAGCGCCCAGCTTGGAGCCGCACTCACCGCAGAAGGAGGTGCCCTCCGGGTTCACATGGCCGCAGGAGGGACAGGTCAAAACGGCGGCCGCTTCTTCCTCGGACTTTTGCTTTGCGTCCTGGGCGGCCTTGGCTCCGTTCAGCTTCTCCTCGGCGGAGGCGATATTCGCCTGCACCAGCCGCAGCTTGTTTCCCAACTCACCAAAGGCGTCCAGTCCGCTCTGTTCCACCATGGTTTTGCCTATCTGGGCGTATAGCTCCTGCTCCTGCTTGCGGAAACCGTCCAGCTCGGATGTGGCGCTGAGCACCTGCACAGCCGGATCGTCCTGGGGCATGAGTCCTGTGAGGCCTTTTACCAGACCGCCAAGCCCGCTGCCCAGTCCGCTGAGACTGCCGAGACTGCCGAATAAGTCGTTTGCCATAATAACCTCCTTATAATGTATATACGTTTTTATGTCTGCTGTATTTATTATACGAAAGACTAGTAACGATTGCAAGTACTATTTCCGGCGGTAATTTGGACTTGCAGCGTCGGAATAAGATGAACGGAGGTGAGATTATGATAGAGAGCGCATTGCTGCTGTTGATGAACAGCCTTGTACTGATGCTGCGCATAGCTCCGGGAGACTCTTTTCCAAAGCCTCTTAGCCGGGAGAAGGAACAGGAGTACCTGAAGCGCTGGGAGATGGGGGACATCGAGGCGCGCAACACACTGGTGGAGCACAACATGAGACTGGTGGCACATATCATCAAGAAATACTACACCCAAAGCGACGAGACAGACGATCTGATTTCCATCGGCACCATAGGGCTCATTAAGGGGATCAACACCTACAGGGGAGACAAGGGCGTACGACTCGCTACTTACGCCAGCCGCTGCATTGAAAATGAGGTGCTGATGTATTTCCGCAGTCAGAAAAAGACGGCGGGGGACGTTAGTCTGTCGGAGGCGCTGGACGTGGACGGCGAGGGGAACGGACTGTTCGTGCTGGACGTTATCGCCCAGGAGGACGATATGGCGGAGGAGCTCAGCAGTCGGGAGCTGTGCCGCAGTTTGAAGGGCTGCATCAGCGCGGCACTGGATGAGAGAGAGGCGCGGATAATCAATCTGCGCTACGGTATAGGCGGCGCGGCTCCCAAGACCCAGAGGGAGACCGCCAAGCTCTGCGGCATAAGCCGCTCCTATGTATCGCGCCGCCGCTAATGTAAGCGATGCCCGGACAAGCCGTGATGTGCGGTGTGTCCGGGCAGGGGAGAGGCATAATAAACTATGAGCGGTCATTCATCGAATTACTATATGATCAAATAGAGTTGGTAGTATTCATCACGCTTTTTCCCTGAGTATCTCAAAAAGCTTTGGTAAATTGCTCCCCAAATTATTAAGTAAGCCATCTTCTGTCTGATCAAATTTGCGCGCTCTCATAATTGCTAAATCAACAGATTTCAAATAGGTATCTTCGAAGACTCTTTTTGATATTAATTTTGCATGTCCAACTTTTCTAGATAATTCAGAACTATGTTTTCGGTAAAATGAAAGTATCGCAAAGGGGGTGCGGACAAAAACTTGGACCAACTAATATGGTACAGGAGGCATCCCCGTG
>CAYSFK010000004.1:0-46605 GCA_964430345.1 uncultured Oscillospiraceae bacterium
CCACGCCCATGTTGGCCACCAGAGCGCCGGTAGCGCCCAGGCCCACCACGCCCAGAGTCTTGCCCAACAGCTCCGGCCCGGCGAAATTCGACTTGTGCTTCTCCACCAGAGCAGGTATCTCGTCCCCACGCTCGGCGATGGTTTTCACCCAGTCTATGCTGCCCAGCACGTCCCGGGAGGCCATTACCAGCGAGCACATCTCCTGCTCCTTCACAGCCTCGGCGTTGGCGCCGGGGCTGTTGAATACCACGATGCCCTGCTCCGCGCAGCGCTCCACGGGGATATTGTTATAGCCCGCGCCGGCTCTGGCTATGGCCAGCAGTGCCGGGGAGAATTGCTCCGAATGCAGGTCGGCGGAGCGTATCAGCAGGGCCTGGGGCTCCTGCACATCCACGCCTACCCGGCAGCCCCGGTTTTCAAGCACCGCTATGCCCTGGGGGGATATGCTGTTCATGGTCTTTATCTTAAACATGATGCTTTCTCTCAAACTCCTTCATATATTCGCAAAGCGCTTTGGCGCCCTCAATGGGCATGGCGTTGTACATGGAGGCGCGCATACCCCCGGTAAGCCGGTGGCCCTTGAGATTCAGCAGGCCCTTGGCCGCCGCGCCCTGCACGAATTCCGCGTCCAGCGCCTGGTCCCCCGTGCGGAAGCACACGTTCATGAAGCTGCGGGAGCCCTCTCTTGCGTGGACTTTAAACAGGCGGCTGTTGTCCAGAAAGCCGTATAACAGCTCCGCCCGCTGCCGCTTGAGTACGTCCATGGCAGCGACTCCGCCCTGAGCCTCCAGCCAGTCCAGAGTCAGGCCCAGCATATATATGCTCCAGCAGGGCGGGGTGTTGAGCATGGAGCCGCTGTCAATCATCTGCTTATAGCTCAGTATCTGGGGGGTAATGCCCAGCTCCCGGCCGGCGGCGGCTCGGTTTATTATGACCACCGTCAGCCCCGCCGGAGCCATATTTTTCTGGGCTCCCGCAAATATCAGGTCATACCTCGACACGTCCACCGCTCGGGTGAGTATGTCCGAGGACATATCGCAGACCAGGGGCGCTTTCGTCTCGGGCGTATACTGCCACTGGGTGCCGTAGATGGTGTTGTTGGAGCAGTAGTAAAAGTACTTGGCGGCAGCGGACTCCCTCAGCTCCCCCTGGGCGGGTATGCGGTCGTGGCCGGTGTCAGAGGTATCGCAGGCGATATGCACCGAGCCGTATTTCTCCGCCTCCCGTGCAGCCTTTTGGGAGAAGCAGCCGGTGACCGCATAGTCGGCGGCGGCACCCTCCAAAAGATTCAGGGGCACGGCGGCAAACTGGGCAGTGCCGCCGCCCTGCATAAACAGTATCTCATGGCTCTCAGGCACCCTCAGCAGAAGCCGCAGCTTGTCCCGCGCTTCGTCGATCAGCTCCTGAAACAGACCGCTTCTGTGGCTCATCTCCATGACGGACATACCGCTGCCGCCGTAGTCCACCAGCTCAGCCTGGGCTCTCTCCAGCGCCTGCCTGGGCAGCACGGAAGGACCCGCCGCGAAGTTGTATATTTTTTCCCGGGCCATAGTCTCATCTCCAGTCAATGTCTGATATTGTATGCTCTGCGGCCTATTTAGTCAATTGACTATTTCACCCAAAAGTACGTCGCCCTCAAGGGCGCTTATAAGAACATTCTCCACCCTGCCCCGGAGCCCGGCTCCGGCAGACCTCACCGTGAGATAGGTGTCGCTGTGTCCCTGCCAGAAGCCGCCCTCCTGCGTCTCGAAAAGCACCGGCAGGGTGAGCCCCAGGCAGCCTTCCAGACAGCTCTGGCGGAGCCTGTGGGCGGTCTGTTGGGCCTCATGGGCACGGCGGGACTTCACCGCGTTTTCTATTTGGTCCGGCATCGCGTCCGCCGGAGTGCCGGGGCGGCGGGAATAGGGAAAGACGTGCAGTGCGGAAAACCCGCACTTTTCAATAAACTCCAGGGTCTGCCGGTGGTCCTCCTCCGTCTCGCCGGGAAAGCCCACGATAAGGTCGCCGGTGAGGGCACAGCCGGGGAAATGCTCCCTGAGCAGCTCCGCCGCCTGATAAAAGCGGGCGGTGTCATACTTGCGGTTCATAGCCTTAAGAGTCCTGTCGCAGCCGGACTGGAGGGAAAGGTGGAAATGGCGGCAGAGCTTTCCCGAGGCGGCGAGCCTGCGGCAGAAGTCCTCCGTAATAACCGTAGGCTCCAGAGAGCCCAGGCGTATGCGCATATCCCCCGCCGCTTCAGCAACGGCGCACACTACGTCTGCAAGCCCCGGCTTTCCCGGCAGGTCCAGCCCGTAGGAGGCCACCTCTATGCCGGTCAGCACCAGCTCCCTGTAGCCCTCGGAGGCGATGCGCCCGGTCTCCTGTACGGCGTCTTCTATGGGCAGGCTGAGGATGCGGCCTCTGGTATAGGGGATGATGCAGTAGGAGCAGAAGTTGACGCAGCCGTCCTGTATCTTCAGCATGGCACGGGTGCGCCCGTCCACCGCTCCGGCAGGCAGACGCTCGAAGTCCCGGCGCTTGAAGGGCAGGTCAACGCAGCGCTGTCCCTCTCCGGTGAGCACCGCCGACTCCACCGCCAGAGCCAGCTTCTCCCTGTCGCCGGAGCCGAAGATAACGTCGGCCCCAAGCTCCTTTACGTCCTCCGGGCTCAGCTGGGAGTAGCAGCCGCAGACGGCTATGACGGCGCCGGGGTTTTCGTCCCGGAGGCGGCGGACGGTCTGGCGGGACTTGCGGCCGCTCTCGGCGGTGACGGCGCAGGTATTGACGATGACCGCGTCGGCAAGCTCACCCTCGGCCGCCCTTTGGTGGCCCCGGCTCTGTAAAATAGTCTCCACGGCCTGAGTCTCATACTGGTTGACCTTACAGCCGAGAGTGGATATAATGTATCTCATGGGCAACTCCTATACGATAAGGATGAATTATAGACATGAATAATATGACCGAACACTATCTTGACAATTCCGCCACCACAAGGGTATGCCCGGAGGCGGCCCAGGCGGCAATGGACGCCATGCTGGAAAACTACGGCAACCCCAGCTCCACCCACACACGGGGACGGGAGGCAAAAAAGCTGCTGGACAGCTGCCGAAAGCAGGTGGCCGACGCTCTGGGCTGCGCTCCGGCGGAGCTGTACTTTACCTCCTGCGGTTCCGAAAGCGACAACTGGGCCATTATAAAGGGCGCGGAGGCCATGGAGCGAAAGGGAAAACACATCATCAGCTCCGCCGTGGAGCATGACGCCGTGGGCAAGTCCCTGGACGAGCTGGAGCGCCGGGGCTTTGAGGTGACAAGGCTGCGCCCGGACAGCACGGGAGCAATACCCGCGGAGTCAGTGAAGAACGCGCTGAGGGACGATACCGTACTGGTTTCTCTGATGATGATAAACAACGAGACCGGCGCCGTCACCGATATTGCGGGCGTGGCACGGGTATTAAAAAGCGCGGGCTCGGCGGCACTGCTGCACACCGACGCGGTGCAGGCCTTCATGAAGCTGCCCTTCGCCGCCAAAAGCCTTGGAGCAGACATGATAAGCGTAAGCGGGCACAAGATACACGCGCCCAAGGGCATAGGCGCGCTGTACATCAAGAGCGGGGTGAAGCTGAAGCCCTATATTCTGGGCGGCGGGCAGGAGAGCGGCCGTCGGGCCGGCACCGAGGCCATGCCCCAGATAGCGGCCTTCGCCGCAGCCTGCCGGGAAGCCAAGGCAGCGATGCCCGAGAGCACACGCCGTATGGCCCAGCTCAAGCAGCTGGCGGCGGACACCCTCGCCGAGAGCATACCGGAGCTGCGAATCATCGCCGGCGGCGCGCCCCACATACTGAGCCTGTCCCTGCCGGGATTTCGCAGCGAGGTGCTGATGAACTATCTGGAGGCCAGAGGGGTCTACGTATCAAAAAGCTCCGCCTGCAAAAAGGGCGGGCGGAGCCATGTGCTGGAGGCCATAGGGCTGGAGCCCAGGGTCATAGACGGGGCCATAAGGGTGGGCCTGTCCCGCTTCACGACCCGGGAGGATATACTGGCCCTTTGCGATGGGCTGACAGACGCGCGAAGCAGCCTCGCCCACAGCTGAGCTTAGGCTTCCTCCTCATCCGGCGACGGCTTTTTCACCACGGTCCGGGTGACCGGGTCTATATGGTCAATATCTACATATTCAGCGGTCTCCCACGGGAGATCGCTGTTTTTCAGCTTTCTCTCCACCATGTTGTTGATCAGCGTGTATATCACCACGAACACAGGCACGCCCAGCAGCATACCCCAGAAGCCGAACAGCCCCGCGCCCAGTATGATGGAGAACATGACCCAGAAGCCGTTGATGCCGATGGAGCTGCCCAGTATCTTGGGGCCGATGACGTTGCCGTCCAGCTGCTGGAGGATTATGACGAAGGCGATGAAGATAAGGCCTTTCACGGGGTCCACCAGCAGAATGATAAGGGAGCTGGGTATGGCGCCGATGAAGGGGCCGAAAAAGGGAATGACATTGGTGACGCCCACAATGACACTGACCAGCAGCGCGTAGGGCATACGCAGCAGGGCGCAGACTATGTAGCACAGCAGGCCGATTATGGCGGAGTCCAGCAGCTTACCCATGATGAAGCCCATAAAGGTCTTGTCGGTAAAGCTGAGGCCCTCCAGCAGTCTTTTGGCGTTGTCCACGGAGAACAGGGAATAGAGCATACGCATTGAGTTGGCCTTGAAGCCCTCCAGATTGCCGAGAATGTACACGGAGACGATGATGCCGATGACCAGATTGTATATACCGGTGAGCACATAGTAGACCCCGGCGGTGACGTTGGAGACAAGACTGCCCAGCTCCGGCAGCACCGCCGACTGTATCCAGCCCATAAGGGATTGGTTGACGTTGCCCAGGGCCTGGGTGGCGTACTGCTCTATCTCCGGGAAGTCCTCCAGCATACGGGTTATCCAGGCGGCGGCGTTCTCGATATACTGAGGGCTGGTGGAGACGATGGTCTCAAGGCTGGAGTATATCTGAGGGATTATGAGATAGACCAGAGCCGCGATAACGGCCAGCATGACTATCTCCGACACCGTGACGGACATTCCTCTGGCAAAGCGGCTGCCGTCGTTCTTCTTGTTTTTCCTGTACAGCCGAGCCGCCAGAGGCTTAAACATACTCCGCTCTACCAGCTTCATAAAGGGACTCAGCAGATAGGTGAGCACCAGACCCCAGATAAAGGGGCTGAGTATCTTCACCAGCGCCGCCACTCCCCTGCCCAGCAGCGGCAGATAGTTCAGCGCCATATAAAACAGCACGGCGGCCGCGATAACGCAAAAGGCCGTAATTCCCCAGTACAGATATTTTTTGTCCCACCTGAACGGCCTTCGCATCGGCACAGTCCCCCTGTATATTTTTCGATGTATTATATTTTACTATCGGGCGCTTTAAGCGTCAATGAGAATATTGTTAAGTTTTGATGCAAATTTGTTCAATACGGTTGCAGCTTATGTAATTGTGTTATGTTAACCTATGCGGCTTCAATCGGGGGCTTATTCATTTCGCGGATGTTGAAAACTCTGTGGAGAATGTTCAAAACTCCGCTGTTTTTAAGCTTTTATACCTATGTCTAAACGATGAACATTCCATAGAAAAATGTCGAAATATGCATAATGCTGTCAACCTGTGAATACAACCGTTTTGTAATTCATAGTCTTTTACAACAGCGAAGCAAATTGAAAGGTATGATTATGAGTATGAAACGCATCCTCTGTCTCCTGCTGGTTTTCAGCTCTCTGTTCGTGTTGCGGGCCCACGCGCTGACGCCTATTGAGGACAGCGGCCCGGAGCTGTCCGCGCCCTCGGCGGTGCTGATGGAAAAGATGACGGGCACGGTGCTGTACGAAAAGGAGGCGGCTAAGCGCTGCTTTCCGGCCAGCATCACCAAGATAATGACCATGCTGCTGATAACAGAGGCTCTGGAGGAGGGCAGCATCGCGCTTACGGACACCGTGACCGCCAGCAGCCGGGCCGCCTCCTTCGGCGGAAGCTGCGTATATCTGGAGAGCGGCGAGCGCATGAGCGTCAGCGATATGCTAAAGTGCATCGCCGTTGTCTCCGCCAACGACTGCGCCGTGGCCATGGCGGAGTATATCAGCGGCAGCGAGGCCAAGTTCGTGGAGCTGATGAACGCCAGAGCGAAGGAGCTGGGGCTGAAGGACACCCACTACACCAACTGCTCCGGGCTTTTCGACGACGGGGAGCACTACACCACGGCCTATGACGTGGCCCTGCTGTCCAAGGAGCTTATAAGCCACGAGCTTATTAAGGACTACACCACCATATGGATGGACAGCATCCGGGGCGGGGAGTTCGAGCTGAGCAACACCAACAAGCTGGTATACTGGTACCCCGGCTGTACGGGGCTTAAGACCGGCTATACCTCCTCCTCCATGTACTGTCTGTCCGCCACGGCGGAGCGGGAGGGCGTGGAGTATATCGCGGTGATAATGCACGCGGCCAGCTCCGACAGCCGCAACGCCGACGCGGAAGCGCTGCTGGACTACGCCTTCGGCCGGTTCAGCCTCTGTCCCCTGAGAAGCGGCGAAGCCCCGCCGGATATCCCGGTGGAGCTTGGCAAAAGCGGCCGCGCAGCCACGGTATACGGCGGGCCGGAGTACGCCGTTATTGAGCGGAATCTATCCGGGGAGCCCAAATACGACGTGGAGACCGTAAAAAGCGTACGGGCGCCGGTGAAGGCCGGGGACGATCTGGGCACGGTGAAGGTGAGCATACGGGGCCAGACCGTGGCGGAGCTGCCCCTGCTGGCGGCGGAGGATGTGCCAAGGCTGGGCTTTTTCGGGATACTGCGGCTGTTGGGGGGCACCCTGTTCGGGCTGTGACGATGATAATATTTAAGCGGGCCGCCACATAGGGCGGCCCCTACGGTATGCGGGGCGGGACGGACGGTATGTTATCATCGGCGGGCCGCCACACAGGGCGGCCCCTACGGTTTGTGGGGCGGGACGGGCAGGGTGATCAGTCGGCCACCAGATTGGTGACCCATTTGCGCTTTTTCACCAGATAAAAGCCGATGGCGCACTTAAGCAGGTCCAGAGACTGCACGGCGATGAACATGGGCAGTATTCCAAGGCCGGTGAACCGGGAGAGCACAAAGGCCAGAGGTATGCACAGCGTCCAGAGGTACAGGCTGTCAAACACAAAGGTTATCAGGGTCTTGCCGCCGGAGCGCAGGGTAAAATAACAGCAGTTGGTAAAGGCATAAGTAGGCATCATGACGGCGTTGACGATAAGCAGCTGCCGGGCGATGTCCTTAACGCTGTCGGTGGTGTTGTATATTTGGGGGAATACCGGCGCAAGAAACACCATTATCACGCCCACCACCGTACACAAGGCCACCGAGAAGGCGATGAGCTTGCGGTCCTCATCCACGGCCCGCTCCAGATCGCCGGAGCCAAGGGTCTGGCCCACCATGATGGCCACGGTATTGCCCATGGCCAGGAAGGCGCAGAAAAACAGCTCCGACACCGTGGAGGAGATATTCACCGCCGACACCACCTCCAGCCCACGCATGGAGTAGCACTGGTTCAGCACGGCCATGCCGCCGGACCAGAGCAGTTCGTTGAGCAGCAGGGGCGAGCCCATGACGGCTATCTGCTTTATCAGCGGCCGGGGTATTTTCAGTGTGGAGTATATGCCCTCCAAATAGGGCGTCCGCTCCCTGTGGCGATGGGCCCAGCTGAGGACGATGAAGCACTCGACGCAGCGGGCTATCACCGTGGCTATGGCGGCGCCCACCACCCCCATTACGGGAGCGCCCAGCTTGCCGAAGATAAGGATATAGTTCAGCACCAGATTCACGAACACTGCCGCTATGCCCGCCTTCATAGGCACCATGGTCTCCCCGGTCTCCCGGAGGGTACCGGCATAGACCTGCATGAGTGCGAAGGGCAAAAGCTGCAGCAGCATGACTTTCATATAGTCCGTGCCGTAGTCCAGAGTAGCAGCCATATCCAGCTGCTCCCGGCCCTCATGGATGAACAGGGAGATAAGCTCCCGCCCGAAGGCGATGAACACCGCCGCGAATACCAGCATGGAGCCGAAGGCGATGAACAGCTTGGCTCTGAAGGTGTCCGCCACGCCGCGCCGGTCGTTCTTGCCGAAATATTGGGCGGTGAGTATACCGGCCCCGGCAAGGCCGCCGAAAATGCAGATGTTGAAAACGAAAATAAGCTGGTTCACAATGGCCACGCCGGACATGGGCTCCGTGCCCACCTGGCCCACCATCACATTGTCCAGCAGGCTTACGAAGTTGGTTATTATATTTTGTACCAGAATGGGCAGCATTACCGAAAAAAGCCGACGGTAAAACGCCTTATCGCCCACGAGCTTGTTTATTGACATACTTACCTCAAAATCTGTTTAACTGAGCCACACGATATTTGAATCGCTCATAAAATTGCCTACGGAATACATGAACAGGATATCATCGAAGCCCTAGCTCTCACACAGCAGGGAGAGGGGCTGTCTGTAATAGCGCAGATCCGCCAGCACCACGGTCTTATATGAGTCCGCCAGAAAGCAGCCCATGCAGTTGGCAAAGGAATCCCTTATCACCAGCAGCTTTCCTTGGGCCTGCGGGGAGCTGTTGGTGATGGTGACCAGAGGATGGTTCCCGTCCAGCCACACCTGGTATTTATCAGCCTCCTCCAGCCGCTCCGGGAAAAGGAGACTGTCGTACTCGCCCTCTTTATCGGAAAAGCTGACCGTATAGCTGCCGCCGGAGCTCCACAGCTCCAGCGATTCCGGCCGGACATCCCACAGGCAGGCTCTTGAATAGGTGCTGCCGCGAAAGCCTTCCTCCACAGTGACGCTATATGCATCACGCTCAGGGCAGTTCTTACCCAGCAGTGAGATATACCGGGCATAGGCCAGATAGGCGCCCAGGCTGGTCCAGTGGTGGTCTGTTCTGTAATAGAGCTTTTCCGGGCTCTCCGCCGACTCCGGCGGCGACAGCAGATCCACCGTGCGCACACCCTCCCCGGCCAGGGCATAGGCCTGGGCTATGAGTTGGTCGTCTATATACGGGTCGGCCACGCCGCTGATATCGCCGCGCAGCATATACCCGGCGGAGGGGATAAGCATCACGTCCACCTGCTGCCCCACAGTCCGGGCGAAGGCATTGACGGCGTCCATGTTCCGGCTCACGGTCTCCGGGTCCAGCCGACAGGGGCGCTCATACAGCCTGCCGCTTTTGCCCACATATATATCCATTGTCTGCTGAAGCCCCAGCAGCCGCTCCGCCCGCGCGTTAAGGCCCACGAAAGCGTCTCTCCCGAGCATATGGTCGGCGGCAAAGCTCTCGCAGCTTTCGCCGAGATCACCCGAGGCCAGCGCGGCCCAGCTAAGCTCCGGGGCGGGGCTGAGCACCCGCTTCTCGCGCTGGGAGAAATACTGCTTCGGCAGCAGCAGGCAGGCCAGGGCCATGACGCCCAGAAACGCGCAGAAAACAATGCACAGCGCCGCGTCTCTCTTTTCGGTGTTCATCTCCGGCCTCCTCAGAATCTGAAATAGATGAAGGGATTGTAGCTCTGGCTGGCAAGAGAGGCCACGCACAGCGCCAGTCCCGCCGCCAGCCCCAGTCCCCGGAGCAGGGCCTGCACGGGCTTCCCGTCCAGGCGGTGGTAAAGCCGGGCGGGCAGCGGCGTACAGCCCAGGGCGGATATAATGAGCAGCGGCAGGTACGCCAGAATGGTATTGAGAGCATACACGTCGTCCCGACGGAAGGAGAAAAGCCTTTCAACAAAGGAGAACAGCCCCGCGGTATCAGTATGGCAAAACAGCATCCAGCCGAAGGCCACCGTAAGCAGCAGCAGAACGCTGCGGACCGCCCCCGGCAGCCGCTCCAGCCATCTCAGCAGAAACAGCTTTTCCAGCGCCAGCAGCACACCGTAGTACAAGCCCCACAGCACGAAGTTCCAGCTTGCGCCGTGCCACAGCCCCGTCAGCGCCCAGACTATGAATATGTTCAGCAGCTGCCTGCCCCGGCCCAGCCGGTTACCGCCCAGGGGTATGTAGACATACTCCCGAAACCAGGTGGACAGAGATATATGCCAGCGCTTCCAGAATTCAGTGACGCTGCGGGAGATATAGGGATAGTCGAAGTTTTGCAGGAACTCGAAGCCCAGCATTCGGCCCAGGCCCACGGCCATGTCCGAGTACCCGGAGAAGTCGAAGTATATCTGCATGGTATAGGCCAGCATACCCACCCACGCGGAAAGGCAGCCGCCGGTGTCCAGAGCCGCAAACAGCGCGCCCATCCTGTTGGCCAGCAGCATCTTTTTGGCAAGGCCGATTATAAACAGCCGCGTCCCCGAGGCGAACTGGCCGACGCTCTCGCGGCGCTGGTCAAGCTGGAGGGCCACATCCCTATACCGGACGATAGGCCCGGCGATAAGCTGCGGGAACATGGCGATATAGGCGCCGAAGCGGACAATGTCCTTCTGCACCTCTGTCTGCCGCCGATACAGGTCGATGACATAGCTCATAGACTGAAAGATATAAAAGGATATGCCTATGGGCAAGGGCAGGTCAGGGACAGGAAGGCTGAGCGCAGCAGGCAGCAGCCGGTTCAGCGTACGCACAGCGAAGCCGGCATACTTGAAAAAGCCCAGCAGCAGCAGGTCCGCCGCCACGCAGAGCCCCAGGGCGGGGCGGGCATCCCCGCCGCTGCGGCGCTCATGGTCGATGCGCAGTCCGGCGGCGTAGTTGAGCGCTATTGTAAAGAGCATGAGCACAACATACACCGGCTCGCCCCAGGCATAGAAAACCAGGCTCACCGCCAGCAGCATCAGGTTCCTGTGCCGCCGGGGGCAGATATAGTACAGCGCCAGCGACGCGGGCAGGAAAAAGAACAGGAAAACATTGCTGGAAAAAACCACTGATTATCTCCCCAAATCTAAAAGCGCGAAGCTGCGCTGGCAGCTTCGCTGAATATACAGGACGCAGTTATTTCGTATTCCCTCAAAAGCGCGGCAGAGCGCCGGGCTCATCAGGCGGAGGCCACAAGCTCCGCCAGCTCATCCGCCATCGGCGAAACGATAAGCACGACACAATTGCCGCTGCGGATAAGCTCCGCGCTTTGCACTACGGCATACTGCTCCGGCGAGTAGCTCTCCAGCTCGCTACCCTTCTGCTCCAGTCTGGCCTGAGCCAGAGCGGCAATGCGCTCCGCCGCGGCCTCGTCCACAGCCTCGATGAGCCACAGCTCATCCGCTCTCAGACTGTCCCGGCATACAGCCGTCAGCTCCTGAACGCAGTCCTCGGGAGCTATCCCGTAGAAGTTCACCGCCTTCTCCGGCGGCACCTCCAGCATCTCAGGCATACCCTCCAGCGCCGTCATCTGCCGGAAAAGCCCGCCCATATCGGGGGCCGCGGGGGCCGTTTCCCCGCAGGCGGCAAGGCATATCAGAAGCGCCAGCGCCGCAATGATACCAGTTATCTTTTTCATGATCAACCTCTCCCTCCGTAAACGCCGGATATATCTACCGCAGCTTGCTTTATTCTGTGGGCGGCACCGAGTAGCACGAGATATCCTTCAGATTCTCCACCCAAATCGCGCCGGTGTCATCGCTGAAATGCACGAAATCCAGATGGTATTCCTCCTTGAGACAGCCCGTCTCATCCGCAAGGCCCCTGGCTATATCCACATACACGCAGCCCGTCTCCTCGCACAGCTCCTGAATCATTTCGTTGAGCAGGGCCACATTCTCGTTGGTGAAGTCCCCGCCCTGATCGTATATGGGCGTACCGGACTGAATGTAAATGTCCACCTCCGGGCTTTTCTCCCGCACCCTGTCGATAAGGTCCAGCCAGCACTGCCGAAGCGTATCCATAGGCTGACCCAGGTCGTTCATGGCCATGAGGAAAAAGACCTTCCCCGCACCGGTCTCGGCCACAAGGTCCTCCGCATTGTAGCCGTGGCCCTTGTACGGCAGCTTCAGGGCATCGGGCCCCTTTTTATGGCAGGAATAGCCGTTGGCATAGCTGATGACAGCGTTGCCCAGGCCGCCATTGGAAAGCGTATAGTAAAAAAGCGGACTGGTCACCGAGTCCCCGATAAAGACCGCGTCGTCGAACCAGTGCTCGGTTATCACAAAGGGCTCCTCAGTGGGCTCCGGCGTGGGTGTGGGCGCAGGCGTTGTGGGGGCGACGGTGGGCGGCGGCGTCTCCGCGGCTTCGCTCCGCTTCGACGCGGCTCTCTCCACGGCTTCGGCAACGCCGAGGATAATAAGGGACAGGCCAAGGGTGATACACAGCGCAGTAATCAGTTTTTTCATTCAGCGCGCAGCCTCTTTCGTACTTCCGGGGTATATTGAACCCGGCGCAGGCCGCTTAGCCTGCGCCGTTTTTTCATTATAGCATATACGTCCAGAAAAGCAAGCGCCAGTGATGTGCTTACCCGGACTCAGTTTTTGAAGCTGTGGATGGGAGCCGGGATACGGCCGCCGCGGCTGATGAAGTCCTCACAGGAGAAGGTATTCACCGCCATAACCGGAGCGTAACCCAGAAGGCCGCCAAATTCCACGGTGTCGCCCAATTCTTTGCCCTCCACCGGAATGATGCGCACGGCGGTGGTTTTTTGGTTTATCATGCCTATGGCCGCCTCATCGGCGATGATGCCGGAGATTGTGGCGGCGGTGGTGCTGCCGGGGACGGCTATCATATCAAGACCCACGGAGCACACACAGGTCATGGCCTCCAGCTTCTCAAGAGTCAGCGCGCCCTTTGCCGCCGCCTCTATCATGCCCCTGTCCTCGCTGACGGGAATAAAGGCCCCGGAGAGCCCGCCCACGTACGACGAGGCCATGACGCCGCCTTTTTTCACCTGGTCGTTCAGCAGGGCCAGCGCCGCCGTGGTGCCGGGAGCGCCCACGGACTCAAGGCCCATGCTCTCCAGTATCTCCGCCACGCTGTCGCCTACGGCGGGAGTGGGCGCCAGGGACAAATCGACTATGCCGAAGGGCACGCCCAGCTGCTCCGCCGCGTCTATGGCCACCAGCTGGCCCACCCGGGTCACCTTAAAGGCAGTGCGCTTGATGGTCTCGCAGAGGGTGCCGAAGTCGGCGCCCCGGACCCGCTCTATGGCGCTTTTCACAACGCCGGGGCCGCTGACGCCCACGTTTATCACCGCGTCCCCCTCGGTTATGCCGTGGAAGGCGCCGGCCATAAAGGGGTTATCGTCCGGGGCGTTGCAGAACACCACCAGCTTTGCGCAGCCAATGGAGTCCCTGTCCGCCGTCAGCGCCGCCGTTTTCTTCACCGTCTCACCCATGAGCCGGATGGCGTCCATGTCCAGCCCGGTGCGGGTGGAGCCCACATTCACCGAGGAGCAGACATACTCCGTCTCCGAAAGGGCCTGGGGAATGGAGTCTATAAGCATACGCTCCGCCCCGGTCATGCCCTTGGAGACTATGGCGGAGTAGCCGCCGATGAAGTTGACGCCCAGATCCCTCGCCGCCCTGTCCAGAGTACGGGCGAGGCTTACGAAGTCCTCCGGCGCTTTGCAGGCACCGCCGCCCACCAGCGATATGGGGGTGACGGAGATGCGCTTATTGACGATGGGTATGCCGTACTTGCGCTCAATGCTCCGCCCCACCGGGACCAGTCTTTGGGCCAGACGGCTTATCTTTTCGTATATCTTTTCATTGAGCCTGCCAAGGTCGCTGTCGCAGCAGTCCAGCAGGCTTACGCCCATGGTAATGGTACGCACGTCGAGATTGGCGCTGTGTATCATTTCATTGGTTTCGGATATCTCGGTGAAATCTATCATGGCTTTTTTCCTATATGCGGTGCATCATCTGGAATATCTCCTCGCTTTGGGCGCGTATCTGCACACCCAGCGAGACTCCCAGGGCCTCCAGCGCGTCCGCCAGCTCCCCGAAGCTCTGCTCCATGGCGCTGACATCCACCACCATGGTCATATTGAAAAGCCCCGACAGTATGGTCTGGGAGATGTCCAGTATGTTCACGTTCCGCTCCGCCAGCAGCGAGCACACGGCGGCGATGATGCCCACCCTGTCATAGCCCTGGACGGTGATTATGGCTTTTTTCATATTCACTGTCTCCTTATATTATCCCCAGCGGAATCAGCGTCACCAGCAGCAGGGCCACAAGGCCCCAGACCGTGATGAGAAATCGCTTTTGTGTTTTCACCGGCGCGTCGTATATAAGATAGGCCGCCAGGAAGAAGGGTATATACACCGTAACGAACACCGGCAGGGCGCCCCACCATTTATAGACCCAGACGAAGGAGGGCGTTCCGGCAAGGAATATCTCGAACAGGGAGAAGCCCAAGGCCGAGCCTATGGCAAAGAACCAGCGGTTGTTTATACCCAGTATCTTCATGTTCTTATCCTCCGGCAGCAGTTCCGCCGTGAAGCCCGCCACCGAGAACATCAGCGAAAGCTCCCAGCAGACGCCGATGAGGATTATCCAGCTGGTGCTCTCAGGAGTCACCGTCCAGAGCGGGTAGCCGAAGATATAGCATATAACGGCGTTGAGTATCTCATAAAGCCAATGCACCCCGTAGAGAGCCAGCGCCGCCGCAACGGCGTTCCACCTTTTCTCCCGGATATGAGGGATGTAGACGCCGATGAACACCAGCGCCAGCAGCGCGATAAAGGTCCAGTTGAAATTGTCTGTGCTGCGCACCGCTGCCTTGGCCGCTTCCACTGCGGCCATTGCCTGAGCGGAGCCGTCTCCGAAAAGCATATGTTTCTCCTCCTATAATTATATATCAGCCCCGGCCCTGCTTGACCGCGCCGGAGCGATAGGCCTCCAGCAGCTTTTCCAGATCGGCTATCTGGGCGGCTATCTCCCGGCCGTCGTCGGTGTCGGCTATTTTCAGCCGGGCGGGATAGCTCTTGACGGGGATAATGCTGGACTGCATATCGGTGTTGCTGCCCACGGCCTCCTCCACGGAGCTGAAGGGCCCGTGCTCCGACAGATACATCTCATGGGAATTGGACACAAGGGTATAGCCAGCGATGCCGGTGACAGACTGGTAGGGCTTGGACATACCGCCGTCGATATTCAGCAGACGGCCGTCTACCTTGATGGGGCTTTCGCCCTTCTTTATCTTCACGGGGATGTGGCCGTTGATTATCACAGCGTCCCGGCTTTCGATGCCGAACTCCTCCAGTATCCTGTCGGCCATCTCGGCAGTATAGGCCAGGGTAAAGTAGGGGTCGGAGGTCTCCTTATGCAGGGCCTTGTCGTCGGTGAAATAGCGCTCAAAGGTGGCCATCTTGTCCTTGCCGAACAGGGGCGAGCCGGGGCCGCACCAGAGATACCACATGAAGTCCCGACCCTGGCTTCTGGCCTCGCTGCCCTCGGGGCTGTAATAGCCCTGACGGGCCATATGCTCGCAGCGGTCCAGCAGCGCTCTGCCGGAGCAGCTCTCTCCGTCCACGGTGAGTCTGGCGAAGCTGCCGTCGGGCTCCATGGGTATGCAGCCGTGGAACATGAGATTATTATTGTAATACTTGTACATGGAGCCTTTTTTATACACGAAGTCGATATGCCGCTGGAGCTTCTGGCAGTTGAGAAAGGAGCTCTGGAGTCCGTCTATGACCTTCTGCTCCGCAAAGCTCAGCGCGTAGGGGTCGGCGGCGTCCAAAGTGGGAAAGCTCCTGTCCAAAAGCGGGTATTCCCTGTCACCGATACGCAGCAGGCCCTTTTCCAGATCCAGCTTGTCCAGCAGCAGCCGGTCATTCATGCCGTACTCCGGGTGGGAGAGGATGTCCTGCCCCTCCAGCTTGAATTGGATGATGCTGATGGCCTTGTGCATACGGGCGATGGCGGCGTCGCTGTGCTCCTCGTAGGCGCCGGAGCCGGGGCGCTTTGGCATGAAGCAGGCGCAGGGGTCGGAGCCGTAGGCCTCCATGGCGAACATGGCCAGAGGGCGGATATTGATGCCGTAGGCGTCCTCCAAAAAGTCGTAGTTATTATAGCGCAGACAGATACGCACGGCGTTGGCCACGCAGCTTTTATTGCCCGCCGCCGCGCCCATCCAGAGGATGTCATGGTTGCCCCACTGGATATCCACCCAGCGCTGCCGCTCCAGCTCGTCCAGCACCAGATGGGGGCTGTCGCCCCGGTCGAAGATATCGCCGATGATATGGAGCTTATCAATGACCGTGTCCTGAGCCAGATGGCACATGGCGGTGATAAAGCTGTCCGCCCGGCCCACGTCTATGATGGCGTCGATTATCTGGCTGTAATACTCCTCCTTGTTGAAGTCCTTGCTGCCGGTGCTGATGAGCTCGCTTATGACATATTCAAAGTCTCGCGGCAGGGCCTTGCGCACCTTGGAGCGGGTATACTTGGAGGTGGTTATCCGGCAGACGGATACCAGCCGCTTCAAGGTGATGGAGTACCACTCCCTGTCGGTGACGCCCGCTCCTTTCAACAGGCCCAGCTTCAGCTCCGGATAGTAGATAAGGGCGGCCAGATCGTCCCTGTCGGCCACGGACACATAGTCGCCCAGAGCCTGGTCTATCTTCCGGCGCACGGAGCCGGAGGCACTGCGCAGGATGTGATAAAAGCCCTCGTACTCGCCGTGGATATCGCTGATGAAATGCTCGGTGCCCTTGGGCAGATTGAGGATAGCCCTGAGATTGATTATCTCCGTGCTGACGGACTGGACAGTGGGGTATGTGCGGGAGAGCATTTTCAGGTACTTGATGGTATTGGCGTCCCGTTCAGTTTCCGACATGGCTGTCTCCTTTTCCGTATTGGCGTATAGTCCGTTCCCGTACATAACAGTATAGCCCGCCGCCGCCCCGCCGTCAAGAATCAAGAAAAAGCAGTATCACCGTCAAACGCGCCGGTGATACTGCTTTTCTGTATGATTAGTTTAGTTTTACTTGAAGGCGGTCAGCAGCATGGAGAATATGGAGGCCGCCAGCAGGGTGACCGGCAGGCCGCGAAAGGCCTTGGGTACGCCGCTGTTATTGACCTTGGTGAGCAGAGCGGAGAACACCGCCATGCCCAGAGCGAAGCCCAGACCGGCGCCCAGCGCGGCGGCCAGCGCCTCAACATAGCCCAGACCCGACCCGGCGTTATTGACGCAGAGGCCCAGCAGAGCGCTGTTCAGGGCCAGCACCGGGAAGTATACGCCCAGAGTCTTTCCGGAGCGTTTGAGCAGGGCCTCGGCACCGTACACCAGAGCCAGTATCACCAGCGTATAGACCAGTATCTGCAGATAGCCAAGGGACAGGGCGTCCAGCAAATAGGTCTGCACCGGCCAGGCAACGGCGGCAGTCAGCAGCATTATCGCCGCCACCGCAAGGCCCATGGTACCGGCCTTGTCCTCCCGCCGGGAGAAGCCCAAAAAGGGCGTCACGCCCAGCAGCTTTTCCAGCGCGTAGTTATTGGCCAGAATGCCGCTGAGGATTATTACGATAAGCGTTTTGATGCTCATGCCTTATCCTCCTCTCCCGACGCCAGGCCCGCGAAGCCCTCCGCGGGAGCTCCCCGCTGAGGTCTCAGCGCCTGAATGACAGCCAGCATCAAAGCCAGCGCCAGCAGACCGCCGGAGGGCTGAACCAGCACGGCAAGGGTGCGGCCCTGCATGAAGCTCAGGGTGATACCGGCAAAGCTGCCGCCGCCCAGCACCTCACGAAAGACGGCC
Organism: uncultured Oscillospiraceae bacterium; assembly: GCA_964430345.1. Lineage (GTDB taxonomy): Bacteria > Bacillota > Clostridia > Oscillospirales > Oscillospiraceae > Limivicinus. Next base: position 17,670 of record CAYSFK010000004.1, read on the forward strand.
AGCACCGTAATCGATGCAAGAAACGTAAGCCCGGAAAGGGCGCTGTCGGCCAGAGCAGCGCCAAGGCCCTGCTTCGCAGCCTGCTCCGCCCGGCTGAATATCAGCAGGTCGGCGGCGGCTACGGCCATATACAGGCCCAGCATATTATAGATCTTGGGCAGAAAGGCGTTCATCAGCATGGAGACAACGGAGGCCACAGCGGCCACCATAAGGATGCAGGCGGGTATATGCGCCCGCTTGGGGATAAGCCCCTTTACAGCTTCGATGATAAGCACAGAAAGCAGCATTATCAGCAGTACGGCGACCCCCATGCCCAGAGCGGAAAGCACACTGCCGGTGGCGGCAAGAGCGGGTACGGCACCCAGAAACAACAGGGTCACCGGGTCAAGCTTTTTCATCATCCTTCTCCTCCCTTCACATCCAGCGCCTCAAAGGCGGCGAACACGTCCTCGGCGGCAATGTCCGCGGCGTCGGAGCTGAAGGTGGCGCCGCTGATAAGCGCTTTGGAGCCGTCCCAGCTCTCCCCTGTCTCGCCGGTGAAGCCTGCCTTGTAGGAGGGCTCGTCCAGCTGATAGCTGGTGAAGTATTCGGGTATCAGTATAAGCTCGTCCGCCGTCATGGCGGTGATGGCTCCGCTCTCGTCCAGAACGAAGTAGAAGCACATGGGCAGATTGCTGTAGCCATAGGGCCGGGCGGCAAAGCCGTAATAATTCACGCCGCCGTCGCTGATGGCGAAGGCCCCGGTGACGGAGCTGAAAACACCGTCCAGAGGAAGGGCGCTTATCTCGGCAGTATCGGAGACCAGAGCCGAGAGCTTCTTCATGTCCTTCTCCGCCGGGTTTTCCAGCTGGGAGGCGGCCTTTTCTATCTCCGCCAGCACATCCGCGCTGACGTCGGCCGTCACGTTTTGAGCGTCCACATCGTAGACCGCGGAGCTGCCGGAGAGATTGACCAGGGCCAGAAGGCTGCTGTCGCCGTCCTTGAGTATGAGGGCGCAGCCGCTGCCGTTAAGGGCTTTCAGGTTTTTGGTGATATACTTATACTGCCCGGCGGAGATGGCCTGCTCCTCGTACTGGGCCACACCGGCGGCATTGGCCATGCCGGGATAGACTGTGGCCACAAGCTCCGTGAGCAGCTGCTCGTCGGTCTTGACACCGGCGCCCACAAGGGAATTGGCAATGAGGGCGGAGAACCCGTCGCTGACGGCGTTTCTGAAGGCTGCGGAGGAATAGGTCACACCGGCCACAAGGCCCACGTCCGTCAAAGCGGAGTCTTTGCCAAGATACGCGGCGGGATAGCTCTCCTGGCCGAAGTCCTTGCTGTCGGGATAGACGTTGACGGCGGTGCCGGTTATCCTGCCGGTGCTGTCCACCGCAAGAGTGAGCTCCATAGGCTCGCCGGTATAGCCCTCGGTGGTGCTGAGGCTCAGCGCGTAGCCCAGACCGGAGCTCTCGGCGTAGATGCTCTTGACCGTATCCGGCACCCCCACAAGGGCGGAGGCGGCAGGGTCATCGGCGCTGTAGATAAGCTGGAAATCCTTTGCCTCGGGCATGACCTCATACAGCGGGGCCAGAGCCGCGGCGGAGCCGTTACTGGCGATGATGGGGGCGGTGAGAATATTCAGGCCGAAGAGAGCGCCGCCGGAGATGAGCACTATCAGCAGCAGGGCCAGAGCCGCCGCGAAGAAGCCTTTGTTTTCGTTTTTCATAGCATCAGCCTCCCAGCGGCTTATTGGCCGTCCAACGCTCTATAAGCGGCGTGAGTATGTTCATGGCCAGTATGGAGAAGGAAACGCCCTCGGGATAGGCGCACCAGAAGCGAATGGCAAAGGTCACCAGACCGCAGCCCAGAGCGAAGACCATGCGGCCTCTGGCGGTTATCGGCGAAGTGGTGTAATCGGTGGCCATAAAGACCGCGCCAAGGATAAGGCCGCCGGCCAGCACCTCATACAGCGCAAAGACCGGGTCACCGGTGGCGATAAGATAGCAGACAAAAACCGTGCCCACGAATATAACGGGCACCTGCCACCTGATGACGCGCTTTATCAGCAGGTAGGCAAAGCCCAGCAGCAGGGCCAGGATGCAGCCCTCGCCGATGGCGCCGCCACGCAGGCCCAGAAGCATATCCAGCAGCGCCGGAGCCTCCGCCGTGCCGGAATTGGCCAGGACCTCCAGAGGCGTGGCGGAGCTGACAGCGTCCACCGCCTTGGGAAAAGCGCCGCCGGCCACGGAGGAGAAGGCCAGCAGCATGAACACCCGGCCGGTGATGGCGGGATTGGCAAAGTTTCTGCCTATGCCGCCGAACACGCACTTAACAAGAACTATGGCAAAGGCGGAGCCTACGGCGCACTGCCACAGCTCCACATTGGCGCTGAGATTCAGGCCCAGCAGCAGACCCGTTACCACGGCGCTCATATCGCCCACGGACTGAGGACGGCGGGAAGCCAGATTGAACAGGTACTCCGACAGCACGGCAGCGGCCACACAGGTGACCAGAACGGCCAAGGCCTTCCAGCCGAACAGGACCACGGAGGCGATGCAGGCGGGCAAAAGCGCGATGACAACATCCAGCATTATGAGGCGGCTGGTGTTCTTGCTGTGGATATGGGGCGAGGGCGAGCTTAAGAGCTTTTCCATATTACTTCTCCGCCTCCTTCCTGGGCGCTTCCGGCCGCTTGCTCTGGCTGCGGACGAACTGCTTGGCCCGCTTGTTGGTATCCGCCAGCGGTCTGTAGGCCGGGCAGACGTAGGAGCAGCAGCCGCACTCCATGCACAGCTGCACCTTTTCCTTTTGCAGCAGCTTCAGCCGCTCCTCATCGCTCTCCAGCTCCATGGCGGTAGCGAAGGCGGTGGGGTTCAGGCTCAGGGGGCAGTTGGCCACGCAGCGGCCGCAGTGGATGCAGGGAGTGGAATCCACGCTGATACAGTCCTTTTCGCTCATGATGACGATGGCGTTGGTGGCCTTGAGAATGGGGTCGTCCATGCTGTTGGCGGGCTTGCCCATCATGGGGCCGCCGTAGAGCACCTTGGCCGGAGCGCACTTGAGCCCGCCGGCCTGCTCCACCATATAGCTTATAGGCGTACCTATAGGCACCAGCAGGTTCTTGGGCTCCTTCACGGCGCTGCCCTCAAGGGTGACGCACTTTTCCACCAGAGGCATACCGTCTATGAAGTACTGGCCCATCTTGGCCAGGGAGCTGACATTGATGATGATAACGCCCAGAGAGGCCAGACGCTGGCCCTCACCCACCACCTTGCCGGTGGCGTTATACAACAGCACCTGCTTTGCGCCCTGGGGATAGACGCTGCCCAGGGGCTTGACGGTGACGGCGGGGTCCTGGGCAAAGGTCTCCGTCAGTTTTTTGATGGCGTCGGGCTTATTGGTCTCGATGCCGATGATGAACTCCTGGGACTTGAGAAAGCGCTTGAGAAGCTCCACGCCCTTGACTATCTGCTCAGGATGCTCCACCATGGTGCGGTGGTCGCTGGTGATATAGGGCTCGCACTCGGCGCCGTTTATGAGCACGGTTTTTATCTCGTTTTTCCGCACGGCGTCCAGCTTGGCCCAGACCGGGAAGGCAGCGCCGCCCAAGCCCACTATGCCGCTGTCCCTGACCGCCTGCAAAAAGCCGTCCAGGTCCTGGGGCTGAGGCACTTTCAGGCCGGGGTCCTGCTCCATCCTTCCGTCGCTTTCGATGCGGATGGCCACGTCCTTGCCGTAGGGCTCAATGGCAGTGACGGTGCCGGAGACTGTGGCGTGTACGGGGGAGGAATTTTTCCCCTCCTCCCGGGCTATAAGCTGGCCCACGCGCACATAGTCGCCCACCTCCACCACGGGCACGGCGGGGCCGCCGGGATGCATGGTGGTGGGCAGCAGGACGTAGGGCGGCGGAGCAATGGCCACGGAGGCCATGGCCGCCGTACCCTTCCAGTGGGGCAGCTTCAGGGATGAGATACTTTTCTTGAGGTTCATTGGCAGTATATCTCCTCGTTTTATTCTTCCGTTATTATGCGGCCGCTCATGCCGGGGGTATATCTCTGCTCACCGTCGGGGAATACCCAGAGCACATCCGCGCCCAGAGCTTCGGCCAGAGCCTGTCCGTCCTCATAGGGCATACAGAAAAGCGCCGTTGACAGAGCGTCCGCAAGGCCGCTGTCCGGGGTTATCACGGTGACTGACGCGAAATAATCCGCCGGCTGCAGGGTATCCTTATCGATGATATGGTGATACTGCCTGCCGTCCACGGTGAAAAAGCGCTCGTACACGCCGGAGGTGACGCAGGAGCTGTCCTCCAGCTCAAGCCTCAGGGCAAAGCTCTCGGCAGAATCGCCCTGAGGGTCCCTTATGCCGGTGGTCCATCCGCTGCCGTCGGGCTTCGTGCCTATGACGCGGATGTTGCCGCCCACGTTGAGCACATAGCCCTCCGCCCCCATACTCTCCAGCAGCTCCGCCGCCCGCTCCACGGCGTAACCCTTGCCAAGGGCGCCCACATCTATACAGGCCTCGGGGTCGCTTATTCTGACGGTAAGCTTGGAAGGGTCTATCTCCAGCAGGGAGATGTCCGTGTGCTCCGCCGCCCCGTCAAGCTCCGCCCCGGTGGGCAGAGCAGCCTTTTCCGGGTCATCCAGAGCAGCCGTGCGCCGGTCATGCCATATGGACAGCACCGAGCCCAGCATCACGTTCATCTCGCCGCCGGTGACGCCGTACAGTTCTTTTGCGTACAGCAGGAAATCCACCAGCCGCTTATCCACCAAAACAGGCTCGCCGCCGGCCAGCCTGTTAAGTGTGCAGAGATTGTTGACGCCGGTATACTCATGGTATATGTCGAAAAGCCGATGATATTCGCCCAGCGTCTCGGAGACACGGGCGCAGCGCTCATCGAACTGCGCCTCGCTGTCTCCGGCGTAGCTGTAGATATATGATACCGTGTCAAAATAGGTAAAATAAGCCTTCCCCCGGGGCTCCGCCGCTCCCCCACCGGCGCAGCCGGAGAGGGGGAGCAGCAGAAGAACTGTCAGGAGAGAGCACAGGGCGGTTTTTATTTGTCTGCGGAAAACCAATTTACCGTCTTTGGTCAGGTCAGCGGGCGTAGTCCGCAGCCTGAGCTATGACGGCCATCATGCCGGAAATGGAGATGGTGCAGGAGGCAAGCAGGGTCTCGTCAACAGAGACGTTATGGCCTTCCTCGTTGACCACGGTCTCAATGCCGCGGATCTCAGCGGCGGTCTTACCGGCGCAATAGTCGGAGAAGGCCTTGGACTGAGCGTCCCACTCGGCGATGGAGGCGCCGTAGGCTACCATGCCGTAGTCCGGGCCCAGCTCTTTCTTGGTGCCCTTGTAGGTGGTCTCCTGGATGGCTCCGGCCTTGTCGAAGGCTATCTGGGGCTGGATGGCGTCGTTCAGGGCGGCGATGACCTTGCCGTCGGCTCCGACGACAGCGGCGCCGAACTCAGTGTACAGCTTGGCAACGCCGTTATCGGCATCGGTGGCGTCGGTGGACTCATCGGCGGTGCTTATGCAGGCCACGCCCAGGGTAAAGGCGTCGGCGGTGGAGAAGGTCTGGCCCATAGTATCGGAGCAGGCCTTGGAAACAGCCTCGATAAAGTCGGCTATGCTGATGGAGCAGGTGGCGTAAAGGGTCTCGTCCACGGTAACGCTGTGGCCTTCCTCATTGACCACGGTCTCCATAGCGGCCACTTCCGCGCCGGTCTTGCCTACGACATAAGCCTCGAAGGCCTCGGCCTGCTGATACCACTCATAGGTGGCGTCGCTGTAGGCGACCATGTTGTAATCATCGCCCAGCTCGACCTTGCTCTTAAAGGCGGCGGCAGTGTCCACGGTACCGGCGGACACGTCCATCTTGTTCTGGGCGCAGTCCAGACGGCAGGCAACTATCTTGCCGTCCTTGTCGGTGACGACGGCGGCCACGGTGGCGTCCACCTGAGCGTTGCCGTCCTTGGAGGAGTCGGTATTGGCGCTGACACCCAGGCCAAGGGAGTAGTCCTGAGCCTTGGGAGCGCCGCAGGCGCAGAGAGCCAAAGTCATGCAGAGCAGAAGGATGATGGCGGTAAGCTTTTTCATTTTTGTTCTCCTTACGAAATAAAGATGGTTATTTTGAGAGCCCTTGCGGGCTGGTCTCATACTGTTCTCAAATAGAAATAACTATTTCTATTTGAGCCTCCGGGCGCGGGCGGTGAAAAAAGTCCCACTAGAGTCATATGCTGGAGTCATATATTATTTTTTTAACAATATCATTTCTTCCTTAACACCACATATATTTTAACTTAATATTTGTTAAGAATACGGCGAAATATGGACAGTCTTTTTTTCGTGTTTCTCCGAGTGCAGACAGCGCTAAACCCGGAAGGGCCCGTATCGGAATGTTGTGCATCCCGATACGGGCCCTTTTGGGTTTTATTCGTATTGTTCTACTCCTGTGTCCCGGGCCGACAGACGGGCAGCTTCACGGTGAAGCGGCTGCCCTGACCGGGCTTTGTGTCCACGCTGATGCCGCCGACGTGGGCCTCCGCCGCCTGAGCCGCGATGGCCAGGCCCAGGCCGCTGCCGTTGGCCTGACCCTTGGTGGTAAAGAATGGGTCAAAGATATGGGGCAGGCTCTGCTCGTCTATACCGGTGCCTGCGTCCTCTATCGACAGCAGCAGCCATTCGTCCTGCTCGGCGACGGAGGCCGTCAGCTCTCCCCCGCTGTCCTTCATGGCGTAAAAGGCGTTGATGATAAGATTCAAAAAGAGCTGTATAAGCTGAGTCTCGTCACCCCGCAGGCAGAGGCCTACCCCCTGATATGACCGCTTTATCTCCACGCGCTGGGGCCGCATGGGCTCCGCCGTGGCCAGGGCCTTGTCCATAAGACTCTCCGGGTCCAGCTCCGTATACGCGGCGGAGGCGGTCTTGCGGGTCAGGGCGGACAGCCGGGACACCAGCTCCTTGGCTCTGAGGGAGGCATTGTATATCTCCACCAGGTTGTCCCCTATCTCCTCCTCGGCCTCCGGCAGCTTCTCCAGGCAGAGTATGCTGTAGCCCATGATGGGGGTGAGCATATTGTTGAATTCGTGGGCTATGCCGGCGGTCATGACGCCGATGGTCTCCAGCCGCTGATGCCGCGCCAGCTCCTGGGTCTTTTCCAGCAGCTTTTCCACGGAGTCGTTGCGCTCCTTTAGGCTCTCCAGGTCCTTAAGATTCTGCTCATTGGAGCGGGTAGACAGCAGCACCGTGTATATCAGCACGGAGACGCAGGCTATCATCAGCACCGCGCTCAGCAGCAGACGCAGAGCGTTCATGTCCACCTGCCGGATAAGGTTGGTGCAGTCGGTAGCGATGCCTACGGCCAACACGCCGTTGCGGTTGGCGGCGGTGGGGTAGACGGCGATAATGTCCTTATAGGAAACACCCGTCTCGTGGTCCCGGTACTCATAGGTGCGGGTGCCTACGGTACGCTGGCTCTGGTACTCCAAGAGTATCTCCACGCCGCCCTCCATCCAGGTGGCGCTGGTGGTGGCGTCTATCTGGTCGGCGTGGGTGATGCCGATATGGGTGCGCATCAGTATCTGGCAGGTCTCGTCGTAGAGCAGGATCCAGTCGTCCTCGTTTATCTCGTCTCCGGCTATCTGGTAGTAAAACTCCTTCATATCCATCAGCGCCGCGAACTGCAATGCGGTGTCGGCGTCGTTATAGATGAAGGCCATGTACAAGGTCTCCTCCGGCCCGATGCACAGGCGCATTTCGCCGTCCTCCGTGCCGTAGGGGAAGGAGAAGTCGCCCACCGTGCCGTCGGTAGAGCAGAGGCTGACCCGGCCGTCCTCGATCACCAGCAGATTGCTGATAAGCCGACTGTCCGTCAGGGCGTTGTCCCGCATTCGGCTCAGCAGGGCGTCCTCCTCCCCGGAGGCCATCCAGATAAGGGCCGCCTCCCGGAACTCGGCCTGCGTCACCAGATACCGCAGCTCCGAGGCGCAGCGCTCCAGCACCGACTTTATATTGCGGTCGATGGATTGGGTCAGCTCGTAAAGATTGGCCTCCTGCTTTTCGTAGATAATACTGCGAAACTGCCGGAAGGTAAAAAAGCTCATACCGGCGCATACCAGTGCCAAAAGGCATATGAGCGCCAGCCACAGGGTGAAGCGCTTCTTGGCTTTCGCGTCTTTCATGGGCGCTCCCTCAGACCACGAACCTGTAGCCCAGGCCCCGGACGTTCTGGATATACCTGGGGTTTGCAGGGTCGTCCTCTATCTTCTGGCGCAGGCGGCTGATATAGACCATGACCGCGTTCTCGTCCACCACCAGATCGCTCCAGACCAGCTCGTATATCATGTCCTTGGAGAAGATACGGTTAACGTTGTCGATAAACAGCTTCATCATGGTGTTTTCCTTGGAGGTAAGGGCGATCTCCCGGCCGCCCTTATACAGCCGGAGAGTGGCGGTGTTATATGAAAAGGGTCCGGCGCAGATGACGCTGCCCCGGCTGTCGGCTACACCGCCACGGCTGCGGCGGATGAGCGCCTTAACCTTCGCGCCCAGAGTGACGGGATTGAAGGGCTTGGTGATATAATCGTCGGCACCGATATCCAGACCGTAAAGAGTATCGTAGTCCTCTTTGCGGCCGCTGACCACCACGATGGGCGTCTGTATGCCCTTCTTCCTCACCTGCTGGATCACTTCAAAGCCGTTTATCCCGTGCATATTTATATCCAGCAGCACCAGATCGTAGCTGTTTTCCAGTATTTTCTTCAGGCCTTCCTCGCCGCCGGAGGCAAGCTCCGCCTCGAAGCCGTTGCTTTTGACCACCTTATACAGCATATTGAGCACCGCCTGGTCGTCGTCCACGATAAGAACGGTATCGGACATATTTCTCACCCCCTACTTTTCATCCTTTGGCGCGCGCTCTCTGAGAAAGCGGACAAAATCGTCCTCGCACATGGGCAGCGCATAGTAGAAGCCCTGGACAAAATCCACGTCTATCCGCTCCGCCGTCGCCGCCTGCTCCTCTGTTTCCACGCCCTCCAGCACGGTAAGCAGCTCCATGCGGGCGAACATCCGCGCCATATCCTCCAGCACTATCTCAGAGCTGAGCAGCAGGCTCCTGTCCAGCTTCACCAGAGAGAAGGGAAGCTGGATGACCTGGGCTATGTTGGCGTAGCCCGTGCCGAAATCGTCCAGCGCGAAGCGGCAGCCTCTGCCGCTGAGCTCCCGCATACACTCCTGCAGCAGCTCGAAGGACTCCGTGGCGGCGGTCTCCGTGATCTCAAAGATAATGCTGCCGGCATCCACCTGATACTGCTCCATGATATCGCTGAGCAGCTGGGGCAGCTGACGGTGCATGAACTCCATGGCGGAAAGGTTCACCTCCAGGGTTTTCAGGCCCAGGCTCTCCCGATCGGTCAGCCCGTGGAGGAAGCGGCAGGCCTTGCGCAGCACCAGCTCGTCCATGGCGGTGACAAGGCCGTTGCTCTCGGCAATAGGCACAAATTCCTGGGGCGAGATGTCCCCCATCAGGGGATGGTGGAAACGCAGCAGTACCTCCGCGCTGGCAAAGCGCCGCTGTCTTGCGGACCACAAAGGCTGGAAATACAGCTCCAGCCCCTCGCCGCCGTCTATGGCCTCCCGCAGAGCCTGCTCCACAGCCCGGCTGCGCGCCATTCTCTGAAGCAGCTCCCGGCCGGCGTTTATGCCGGTGACCCGCTTGCCGGAGCGCTCGTTGTGGAGCAGGGCGGTCTCGATAAAGTCCACCGCCTCCTCGGGACCCAGCCGCGAGGGCAGCAGCTCCTCCTCGGACACGCTGCACACCGCCGCCTGTATCAATATCTCGGTGCTTCCCACCTGCCAGGTCTGGCTGATGCGGCGCTCCACCCGTTCACGCAGCGCCGCGTAGTCGCTGTATTTTCTGGTAATAGCCACAAAAACGCTGCCCCGCATACGAAACACCCAGATATCCTCGCCGCCGGAGCGCAGGAATTCGCTCATCTGGCGCAGAAGCCGATTGCCGCTCTGCACACCCAGCAGGTCGTTTATGCGGCGCATATTCTGTATCTGCACGGCCACCATCTGCACCTGACTGCCCTCCTGGGACCTGTCGCCCAGAAAGGTGAGCATGGCCTCGGAGGTGAAGGCGCCGGTGGTATTGTCTATCATGGCGTCGGGGTTCTGGATGGTGAAATACATCAGTATCACAGCCAGGGCCATAGCCACGCCGGTGACCAGCACGGCGGGGAAGAAATACTGGAACGCCATGGCCACCAGCACCACGGCAAGGAATATGAATACCGCGGTGTACTCCTCCCGGCGCAGCCGACAACGATTGACGAAGGCCACATAAAAGGTCACAGCCATATAGAAAAGGCATACCACGTACATCAAGATGAACAGCGGGGCGTGGAGATAGCCCCTGACCGGGTCCACATAGAAAAAGAGCTTTGTAAGGGGATTGCTGAGCAACAGCAGCAGCACCGCGGCAAAGGGCAAAAACAGCGGGCAGACCTGTCTGAGCCTTTTGCGGTCTATATAGCCCACCATGGCCAGAGTATACAGGGTCATGAGCACCGGCATCACAAGCTGGACAGTGTAAAACACGGTGTTGACAACATGGGTGAGCCACACGGGAACTCCAAACACATTGTCGATAACAAGGGAGCTTACCACGTCCAGCACCATATCCCCCACTATCACCCAGTTTATCAGGGCAAACAGCCGGTTCTTCTGGTTGGGAAAGCGGCGCGCAACAAAGTAACGCCCCATAATGACCGCCAGGAAGAACAGAGCGCATATTTCGTATTCTATTACATAGCCCACCGGCTCATAGCGCATCATTATCACCCGGGCCCCGGATATGGGGCCGCTTTCAAATCGTTCTCTCAGGCGCTGAAAAAACTGTCCCTTACATTATAACTCAGCGCTCCCCCGCGTTCAACAGAATTCTTAACGGGCTCCGCCCAAAGCGGCGGGAGCGGCGGAAGGTTGTTGTTGACGTATCCGCCAATTTAAATTATTATATATGTATACCGACGCTCCCGCCGTCCGCCGGAGGGAGACGCCAAATTCGGAAAACTATTTTTAAAGGAGAATTGCCATGACCTTCAGAGAACTGACCGTGAAAGAGCTGTTCGACAATCCCCAGACTGCCGCCGTGATAAAGGAGCTGGCCCCCCAGCTTCTCAAGTACCCCATCAAAATGTTCAACAAGAAAAAGTGCGGGGAGATATTCGACAAGGTTGTCGCCACAAAGATAGTACCGGAGGAGACCGCCAAAGCAGTGGAGGCCAAGGTAAACGAGCTGCTCAAATAAACCCGGAGCAGCCGAAACGGGCTATATCCGTTTCGGCTGCTCAGCTTACCAAAGAAGCCCTCGCGGCCTTCTTTGGTAAGCTGAAACCGCCGAGCATTTAGGCCGTACGCAAAATGCTGCTTCGCTCTAAAAGCTTGAAATGTCAAGCTTTTAGACGGCGGGTTATTGAACCACGAGGCGGGCCTTGCCCCCTCGCGCACCCCCGCTCCTCTGTTATCGGTAGCTGATATTATAGTTTTTTGACAGTCAGAGCAGCCGAAACGGGCTATATCCGTTTCGGCTGCTCTTTTATTTCTGCTCCGGTACGCCGGACACAGAGCGCTCAAAGGCCTTCACTATGAGTCTGGCAGGGTAGGTCTTATACAGATGCTTTGAAAACTGCTCCAGAGCGCCTATGTCCGGCGCGGCGTCCATGACGGCTTTGATGCCGTTGAAGAGATAGAGCTGGCCGGGGTTCTCCAGCCATTTTGTCTCCAGGGAGCCGTCGGGCAGGAAGCAGAATTTAATAGTCCTGGTATTGGGCAGCTCCACAAAGGCCAGTTCCACCTTCAGCACCAGAACATCGTCCTCGTTGACGGCGAACGCGCCGCTGACGCCCAGCAGATAGGGCTCATCGTGTATTTTTATCTCGCTGTATTCCGCCTTGTCCAGACCCACAGGCAGGCAGAAGCTGTCGTCCTGCTCCTCCAGGGTCAGCAGCAGCCGACCGTTTTCGTCCCTGTCAAAAGCCACCCGCTTGACGCCGCGGGTGTAGTTGTTGCCCAGTGCCTGGGCCATCAGCGGCAGCAGGCCCACGGCCGCGCCCTCGGCCTCGTCCATGAGGAAGGCTTTGCCCGCGATATCGGCCACGGCCCTTTTATTGTCGTCACTGCTGAAGCGCCGGAACCAGCGGCTGTGCCTGGGCTGGGGTTTTTGGGACAGCTTCTTCTCCAGACGCCTGAGACGCTTGAGGGCCAGAGGGTCACGCCCGGCTTCGGCGGGCTCCGCCTGGCGGCCGAAAAAGCGCTCGCTTATCTCGAAGAAGGCGCCGGTCTGGAAGTTCTCGTTGTCGCCGGCGGTGACGGCAATGACGAGCTGCCTCGACGGGAAAACCAGCACGTTCTGGCCGAACATCCCGTTAAAGGCAAAGTAATCCTCATCCTTCTTCACCCACACCTGATAGCCGTAGTCATAGCTGCCCACGGAATCCGGCGTTTCTATCTGAGCGCTGACAGCCTCGGTGGTCCATTCTTCGGATATGAGCCGCTGGCCGTTCCACATACCCTTTTGCAGATACAGCAGGCCCAGCTTGGCCATGTCCTCCGGCAGCAGATACAGGCCCATGCCGCCCTTATCCGTGCCCTTGGGGCATTTCTCCCAGTAGAAATTGACTATGCCCATACGGTCGAACAGCCGCCGCTTCAAAAACTCCGACATGGGCATACCCGCCCTCTGGCTGACAACGGCGCTGAGCATATAGCTGTTCATGCTGTTATAGGAAAACCTGCTGCCGGGCTCGAAGTACACCGCCGACTCAAAATAGCATTTGACCCAATCCTTCTCTGTGACCGTACCGGCCTCGTTGAAGCCTATGCCGGTGGACATGGTCAAAAGCTGACGCACCGTGAGGCTGCGGGTCAGAGGGTTTGCAAGCCTTGGAAGCTTCGGGAACACCTCAGACAGCTTTGTATCCAGGCTAAGCTTGCCGTCGTCTATAAGCAGGCCTATGGCAAGGCCGGTGACGCTTTTACACAGGGAGTAGGATATATGCCACACATCCGCCCGGAAAGGGAAGAAGGCTGTCTGGGACACCAGTTTGCCGTTTTTCACCACGGTAACGGTCTGGGGATGAGTGGTGGCGTCATCGTGCAGGGCGCAAAGGTAGTCGGCAAGATAATCTGAGTCCAGCCCCTGCTTCTCCGGGGAGCTGCGGGGCAGCGGCGTCGGCGAAGTCATGGGTATGAACCGCGTCTTTTGAGGCACCGGCGGGATAATATACTCCGTGGGCGAGGAATTATCCATGATGCGCGATATCAGCAGCAGGGCCTTGGCGCTCATACTTATATCCATGGGCCTCTCCTTTTTTTGCTATTATTTGTTATTATATAAGCATTATATGAAAATGTACGGCATTCGTCAACAATATTTGTGCGAAACGCACGGCAGAAGCTCTGCCGTGCGTTTTGTAGCTTGTCAAAGAAGGCCACGCGGCCTTCTTTGACAAGCTACAACCGCCGAGCATTTTGGCCGTACACAAAATGCTGCTTCACTCTAACAGCTTGAAGTATCAAGCTGTTAGACGGCGGGTTATTGAATCACGAGGCGGGCCTTGCCCCCTCGCGCTCCCCCGCTGCTCTGTTATCGGTGGCTGATATTATAGTTTTTTGACAGCCTGCAAAACGCACGGCAGAAGCTCTGCCGTGCGTTTTGTAGACTATTGGTTACATACTATTGGTTCAGAAGCGGGTGGCCTCGCCGAACATGGTGCGGTCATAATAGGCCGCCAGCAGGTAGGGCATCAGCTCATCGGTGGGCACGTCCTGAAGTCTGGTCATGCCGTGGACTATCAGGTCGTTCTTGGAGTACGCGCCGCCGATAATGGTGTTGATGGGCAGCTCGCCCCAGGGGTCGTCGGGGCTGGAGTACAGCTTCAGGTCGGTATAGGCGGGCTCCCAGGCCTTGTAGTTATACTCGATGAAGTTGCTGACCAGAGCGCCGGTGATGAACTTGGCCTTGCCGTCATAATCGGTGAGCCTGTCGTAATGGAAGTAGAAGCCGCCGCCATAGGTCTGCTTGCCGGGTCTGGGGGCCTGGAATATCATGTCGCACATGGGAGAGTTATAGGAGCCTACCTTCAGCTTGGCGTCCACGATATCGTAGCCGCGGCGGCTGACCTTGACGGTGACCTCGTCCCCGTCCCGGCGCATCATGAACTCCGCGCCGTTCTTCTTGGGCATGGAGCCGTTGTCCCGACCGGCGTGCATGGCCATCTCGGAGCCGGGGCCGCCCAGCAGCATGGACACCGCGTACATACCCAGCTTGTCGCCGTAGGTGCAGTAGATGCCAAGGATAGTCTCATAGTAATCGTCGGCAAAGGAGGGGTCGTTCACATGGCAGACGGACACCGTGACTACGGGTAGTTTGAAGGGCGTGAGCCAGGGAGGCAGGATGCGGCGGATGGCGGCGGGGTCGCTCATATAAGCCATATACACGCCCTCCTGCCCGTTCATCACCGACAGGCCGCCGTACTTGGCCATGTCCCCGTCGCTGAGGTGGAAGCTGGCGCCCTTCTTGTCGTTGAAGAGCTCATACACGCTGCGGAAGGCCTCGTTGGTGGCGCCGGGTATCTTGCCGCCGGCGTTGTCCGCGCCGCCCACCACATACACCTTGCCGAACTTTTCTTTAAGCGGCTCCACAAGGGAGTTCTCCGACGTGAGGCCCAGAGACAGCACCACCGCGTCGCAGGCAAATTCCACGTCCGCGCCGGTGTTCAGGTCTGTCAGCACGGCAGCCCCGTCCTTTATCTCCTTGAGGGAGTGCTTGAGCATGAACTGGGTATTACCGGCCTTCAGGCGGGTCACGTCATCCAGGACTATGGTGCGGTAGTCGTTGGGGGCTATCTGGTCAAGGGCGTCTATGACCGTGGTGGCGCAGCCCTTGGCGTTGAGATAGGAGGCGCACTCCAGGCCGGTGATGCCGGCGCCGGCTATGAGCACCTTCTTGTTCTCTATGCCGGAGGTACCGCCCAGCACGTCGTATATGCCGAAAACATTGGCCTTGTCCGTGCCGGCGATATTCTTGGGCACGATGGGCTTGGCACCGGCGGCAACAATGACGGCGTCGGGAGCGAGGGCCTCCAGCGTGGGGATATCGGCCTCGGTATTCAGGCGCACATCCACGCCGCTGAGGGGCAACTCGTGCTCATACCAGCGGGTAAGGGCGTTCATGCTCTCCTTGAGGGGGGCGGCGGAGGCGTACTTCACCAGTCCGCCCAGGCTTTCGCTCTTTTCAAACAGGGTCACGTCCATGCCACGCTTTGCGGCGGTGAGGGCGGCGCACATACCGGCGGGGCCGCCGCCTATGACAGCCACCTTTTTGGCGGTGGCGTCGAACTTCAGGTCATTGAAGCGGCGCTCCTTGAATACCGTGGGGTTCACGGCGCAGTTGGGCGGCATACCCACGGCCATATTGTTCATCAGGGTCTCAAAGCAGTGGAGGCAGCCGATGCACTTTCTGATGCTCTTCTCCTGCCCGTTCATGGCCTTCACGCCCCAATCCGGGTCGCACAGCCAGGAGCGGCCCATGGCGATGAAGTCCTGCACACCGCCCTCCAGCAGCTGCTCGGCAAACTCCGGGTCACGCACGGCGTTGACGGCTATGACCGGGACGGACACATGGTCCTTTACCGCCTTGATTATCTGGGTGCGCCAGCCCTGGGGATAGGTCACCGGCTCAATGACGGTGACGCCGGTCTCGTAGATGCCCACGGAGACGTTGACGGCGGCAACGCCCGCCTTCTCCATGGCCATGGCTATCATGACGCCGTCCTTGGTATGTACATAGTCCTCGGTGACGCCGGTGCGGTCAAGAAACTCCTCGGCGGAGATGCGGACGGTGACAGGGTAATCATCGCCGCAGAGCTGGTGGATGCCGGTAATTATCTCCACGGCGAAGCGGCAGCGGTTTTCAAAGGAGCCGCCGTACTCATCGGTGCGGTTATTGGTATAGGGTGAGAAGAACTGGCCCAGCAGATAGCCGTGGGCCGCGTGGAGCTCAACCCCGTCAAAGCCCGCCTTCTTGGCGCGGCCTGCGGCGGTGATGAACTGCTTTACAAGCTGGTGTACCTCATCGGTGGTCAGGGCTCTGGCGGGCTGCATATTCAGCTTGCAGACCCTGTCGCTGGCGCCGACCACTACCTTGCCGTCGGTAAGGGAGACATAGGTCTCGTTGCCGGGGTGGTGGAGCTGGCAGAACATCTTGGCCCCGTTTTCGTGGACGGCGGCCACCATTTTGCCCATGGCCTCCACATTCCGCTCATTGGTGAGGGAGAGCTGGCGGAGCATTGCCGCGCCGTAGGCGTCGTCGATACGGCAGACCTCGGTGTAGATAAGACCGGCGCCGCCCTTGGCCCGGGCCACATAGTAGTCTATCATGTCCTGGGAGGGGGTGCCGTCCAGATTGGCGATGTTGGTGCCCATGGGGCTCATCACCAGCCTGTTGCGTATCTCCACCTTGCCTATCTTGCCGGGAGTAAAAAGCTTGGTATACATTTTTGTTCTCCTTTCGGTTATATATCCGGTATTGGCCGATGGTACTATGATAAAGATTTGTCAGAAGAAAAGCAACTGCGCCGCAGACCAAATTGCTGTTGACAGTTTGTGCACGATGCACTAGTATATATCAAAGGGAGGGACACGCCATGCTGTTTTCAGAGCTTATCGCGGAGCTGAACAAGACCTGGAGGCTCAGGCCTATTGCCGCGGCGGATATGCCTCATCTGCGGGACGTATGGCTGCTGGACGGGGAGCAGAGGGCCTTTGACGACGACATACTGTATTTTGTGCTTGATGAACAACTGCTCAGTCAGGGTTCCGTCCCCAGGCAGATGATAATTCGCCAGGGGGCGGAGGCTTCGCTGCCGGAGGGCGTATGCGCGGCGGAGGCGGCGGCGGGAGAGCTGCTGCCCTGCTTCAACGCCGCAAGGAAGCTGGTGGAGGCCTCCACAGGCTTCGGTATACACGAGTCGCTGATGGGCGTGGCGGAGCAGTACCAAAGCATTGACGGCATAGTCAACGCCGCCGCCACCAAGCTGGGAAATCCCATCATCTTCTGCGACACGGAGTTTCGCATTATCTCCTACTCCACCACCGTGCCGGTGATAGACCCCATATGGACGGACAACATAGAAAAGGGCTACTGCCCCTACGAATTCGTGGAGGGCGCCCGCTCGCTGGAGTCGGTGCGAAACGCGCCAATGAGCGCGGACACCATAGAGGTCACCTGCAGCGAATCACCCTACCGCAAGCTCACCAGCAAGGTGCTGTTCGGCAGCGTGAAGGTGGGCTTCGTGCTGATGATAGCCAGCGAGACCTCCATATCTCTGGTGCATTTTGATATGCTGAAAAACCTCAGTCTGGTGCTGACCTACGCGGTGCAGCATTTCGCGGGGTATCTGCTGGGCGGCATCAGTCCCTATCAGCAGCTTATATACCAGCTGCTCATAGGCGCTCCGGCGGAGGACCTGGCGCCCCGGCTGGGGCAGCTCAGCTTTCCTCAGACTATGGCCGCCCTGTGCATACACCAGACCCGCTATTCCGGGCAGCAGTACCTGAAGGAGAACATAGCCGCACGGTTTTCACGGCTGGCACCGGAAAGCCATCTGGCCTTCTACGAGGGGGCCATCGCCGCCATAGTGCCGGTCACCGGCGGCACCGAGCCGGAGGCCGCGTTCCTGGAGGCCCTTGGCGACTTTGCGGAGGAGGAGCATCTGTCCGTCGGCGTCAGCTACTCCTTCAACAACATAGAGAACTTTGCCGACCACTACAGGCAGGCTTTAGCCGCAATACAGCTGGCAAAAAGGCTGGGCAGCCGAGACAAGCTCTGTCTGTTTCGGGACTACGTATTCTACGACATCCTGTTCTCAGCCGGGAAAGCGCCCGCCCCCGGCTCCCGCTGTCACCCGGCGCTGCAGCGGCTGCGGCTCCACGACAGCCAGACCGGCAGCGACCTGTACAACACCCTGCGCTGCTACACGGAGACCGGCGGCGTGGTGAAGGACACGGCCAAGCTGCTGTTTATCCACCGCAACTCCCTGAACTACCGGCTGGAGCTTATCTCGCGGCTCACTGGTCTGGAGCTTACCGACCCGGAGGTCAAGTACGTACTGCGGCTGTCCTTCGATATGGACAGGTATTCCGGCATGGCGGACTGAATAACAAAAACCTGTTGCCCCCGGCGGGGACAACAGGTTTTTATATGCTGTTTATTTACTGGAAAAGCTGGGCTATGGGGCTGGAGGCGTCCAGGACTATGGTCTTTTCCTGGCCGGTGAGGGACTTCTTCATGGCGTCTATGGCTATCATGAAGGAGTAGAAATCAGCCTCCTCGTCGCTGTCGTACACACCGCTGAGTATGCGCATATACTCGGCGTCGCCCTCGGCCTTGAGTATCTCCCCTTGGGCCTTGGCGTTGGCCAGGGTTATCTGCACATCCTTGTCAGCCGCGTTTCGCAGCTCCTTGGCCTGGGCCTCGCCCTCCGCCAGATGGGAGGCGGCGATGTTGTTGCGCTCGCTTATCATGCGGGCGTACACCGCGCTCTTATTGTCGTCGGGCAGGTCTATTTTCTTGGTCTCAACGGCGATAAGGTGGATGCCGTATTTTTCAAAGGAGTTCCCGATGTTATTCATGATGGCGTTGACCACCTCGCCGTCACGGCCGGAGATTATCTGCTCGAGAGTCATGGAGCTCATGACCGTTTTCAGGGCGTTATAGACATTGGCGTCGATACGGCCCTCCGCCGTGGCAAGGCTGCCGGAAAGGGACTCAATAAAGAGGCGGGGGTCGTCGATCTCCCAGATGGCGAAGCAGTCCGCGATAAGGGAGGTCTTGTCCGCCGAGATAAGGTCGCTGACGGGCAGGTCGTAAAGCAGCACCGTATTGGGCAGCACGGAGTAATCCTGGACAAAGGGCGCCTTGAAATAGAGGCCGGGCTCGTCCTTCACCTCAACCACCGCGCCAAACTGGCGGATGATACCGTACTTATTGGGCTGCACCACGTAGAGACTGTTGGCCAGCACCACGATAAGGGCGACGACGACGATTATCAGTATATCCCGGGTCAGCCTTTTGGCTATGGGTTTTTTATTCATTTCGTCTCCCTCCTCAATTGCCGCCGGTGAAGCTGTCCAGAGGCAGCACCGTGTCCACCTGGGCGCCGTCCTCGCCCAGTATCACTATCTTCAGATCCGGGAAGGTCTGCTGCACCATCTCATAGAACAGCCGCTGGCGGGTGACCTCGGGGAACTTGCTGTACTCGGCGTATATCTCCTCAAAGCGGGAGGCCTGTCCCTGAGCCTCGGCTATACGGGACTCCTTGTAGGCCTCGCCCTGCCGCAGTATCTCGTCGGCATCGGCCTTGGCGGCGGGCAGCACCTCGTTGGCGTACTTCTTGGCGTTATTGATGGCAGTGTCCGCCTCCTGCTTGGAGGTCTCCACCGCCTTAAAGGCCTGCTGCACCTCCAGCGTGGGCGGCTCCGCGTCCTGCATGGTGATGTTCACCAGGGCAAGGCCCAAATCGGCCTCCTCCAGCCGGGTGGTTATCTTGCTCTTGATATCCGCCTGTATCTGGGATTTGCCTGTGGTTATCACCGCGTCCACATCGTAAAGCCCGATAGTGTCGCGGATATAGCTCTGACAGAGCATTTTCAGGATGCTTTCCGGGTTCTGGCTGTTGTAGAGGTACTTGACCGGGTCCGTCACCCTGTACTCCACATAGAAGTCCACGTCCACAAAGTTGAAGTCAACGGTTATCATGACCGCCTCGTCCTCGATGGTGGCGCCGGTCTCCTTGTCGTAGCCCACGGTGAAGCCCTTGGTGGCCTTGGAGACTATGTGCTTTTGCTGTATGTAGGGTATCTTGAACTTAAGGCCGGAGGTGTCCACCACGCTGGGCTTGCCGAAGGTGGTGATAACGGCGTACTCGTCCTCCTGCAGCTGGTACACTCCGCCGGATATCAGGGAGCCCAGCACAACGACTATAAGCGCCACGATGATTATGGCCTTGATATTCACCGGCTTTCTGGGCCGGGGCTGGCCGGGCTGGCCGGCGCTGCCGGCGGTGGGGCCGGTGCTTCTTTCAAACATTTAAGTTCTCCTTTCGCGTGTTAATTTATTAGCGTTGGCACAATTATACCGCCGGTCCCGACTTTTGTCCAGACCGGCGGTATTAACAATCCAAAAACAATGCTGAAACTAACTCAGCTTCAGGTCGCCGTCCTTGACCCAGCCCAGACGGCGGCAGCCCATATTTATCAGCGGGCAGATGACCGCCGGCAGCACGAAGCAGATAAGTATGAGCCCCAGCCACTGAAAGCCGCCGGGGACAATTGCGGCGGCGCCGTTGGCCACGGCGGCCTCGCTGGGGGCGAGCCAGCCGGTGTATACGCCTATCTGGCCCACCAGGCCGCAGGTGCCCATGCCGGAGGCCACGGGAGGGCCGTTCATCTCCAGCATAAACAAGCAGGTGGCCAGGGGGCCGGTAATGGCGGAGGTCAGGGTAGGCGCTATCCAGACCCGGGGATTGCGCACGATGTTCGCCATCTGGAGCATGGAGGTGCCCAGGCCCTGGGATATGAGTCCGCCCCAGCGGTTCTCCCTGAAGCTCATGACGGCAAAGCCCACCATCTGGGCGCAGCAGCCGGCCACCGCCGCGCCGCCGGCCAGCCCCGTCAATGCCAGAGAGGCGCAGATGGCAGCGGAGGATATGGGCAGGGTAAGCGCCATGCCCACGCTCACAGACACCAGCACACCCATCAGCAGGGGGCGAAGGTTCGTGGCCCACATAATAAAGCTGCCCACGCTGAGAGCCGCCGCGCCTATGGCGGGGGCGATAAGCTTGGAGAGGGAGACGCCTATGAGTATGGTCACGGCGGGCGTGACCAGAATGTCTATCTTCGTCTCCTTGGAGACGGCCTTGCCGAATTCGGCGGCGATAATGGCGATGATGAGTACCGCCAGAGGCCCGCCGGCGCCGCCCTCGGCGTTGGCGGACCAGCCCACCGCCACCAGAGAGAACAGCACCATGGGGTCCGCCCGCAGGGCCAGACCGATGGCCACGGCCATGGCGGGGCCGGACATCTCAAAGGCATACTGCCCCACGTCCACAAGGAACTGAGCGCCCAACTGCTGGCCCAGGGTCTTTATGATAGTGCCTATGAGCAGGGAGCAGAAAAGCCCCTGCGCCATGGCGCCCAGCGCGTCTATCCCGTACCGCCTGCCGGAAATGACGATGTTCTTCCGGGCGCAGAAGGCCTTGAATTTATTGCCGCTTGCATTGTCCATATTCCATCACCCCGTATGGTACTATATCACGGCTATGCGCTGGCTGACAAGCATCTTTAGGCTTTCCGCCATGTTAACATTTTAATTTGTCGATATTTGGGTGCAAAAAAACTCTTGACAAGGGCGGCGGCATCTGCGATAATGACCGCATCGTGAATATGTCAAACCTGCGAGAAAGAGTAGTCGCTTTGCGTTTCCCCCGTTAAGAGAGCTGTGGGCGGTGAGATCATGGCCGGGCGGTGCGGAGTGAATGGACTTTCGAGGGCGGCTTGAAAGGGCTTTTGCCTCAGTAGATGCCGACGGGTTCCCACCCGTTATCCATCGGGATGCGTATGATGGTACGCATTAGCGAGAGGACGCGAAAGCGTCAATTTGGGTGGTATCGCAGGAGCGCAGCTCTTGTCCCATGTGTGGGATAAGGGGCTGTTTTTTTATAAGCTCATATAATAAAGCAGCCGCTCCAAAACAAGACTTCCGGCAAAAGTCCTCCATCCCGCCGCCCAGAAATAATTATTTGGAGGAAACGAACATGAAAAAAGCAAACAAGATCATCGCAGCTCTGGCCCTGTGCCTGACTATGGCAATCGCTCTCTGCGCCTGCGGCGGCACCGCCGCCCCCGCTTCCGGGGACGGAAAGCCCGCCTACAAAATAGGCATCTGCAACTATGTGGACGACGCGTCCCTCAACCAGATAGTGGACAGCATACAAAGCCGCCTGGACGAGATAGCGGCGGAGCGGGGCGTGGAGTTCCACATAAGCTACGACAACTGCAACGCGGACGCGGCAGTGATGGAGCAGATAATCGCAAACTTCACTGCTGAGGGCGTGGACCTGATGATAGGCGTGGCTACTCCGGTGGCCATGCGTATGCAGACCGCCACCGAGGACAGCGGCATACCCGTGGTGTTCTCCGCCGTATCCGACCCTCTGGCCGCGGGGCTGGTGGATAGCCTTGAGGCGCCCGGCGCCAACGTGACCGGCACCTCCGACTATCTGGACACCGCCGCCATAATGGAGCTTATCTTCGCGGCAGACCCGGAGGCCAAGACCATCGGCCTGCTGTACGACGCGGGGCAGGACTCCTCCACCACCGCCATCGCCCACGCGAAGGAGTATCTGGACTCCAAGGGCGTGGCCTATGTGGAGCACACCGGCGTCACCGCGGACGAGGTGATGCTGGCGGCTCAGGCAATGGTCTCCGACAAGGTGGACGCGGTGTTCACACCCACTGACAACTCCATCATGAAGGCGGAGCTGGCCATATACGAGACGCTTATAGAGGCGGGCATACCCCACTACACCGGAGCGGACTCCTTCGCGCTCAACGGCGCCTTTCTGGGCTACGGCGTGGACTACGCCAATCTGGGCGTTGAGACCGCCAATATGGCGGCGGGCATACTGCTGGACGGCGGTGACCCCGCCTCCACCCCGGTGATGACCTTTGACAACGGCACCGCAACCATAAACACCGAGACCTGCGCCGCCCTGGGGCTGGATCTCGAGACGGTGAAGGCCGCGTTCCAGCCCTTCTGCACCAGGATAGACACTCTTGTAACGGCGGAGAGCTTCGACTGAATTATCGGATAAATCAGATAAAGAGGAAAAGCAATGGATATATCGGCAATTCTGGGTCTGGGACAGACGGCGCTGGAGCTGGGGCTTATATGCTCGCTGACGGTGCTGGCCCTGTTTCTCAGCTACACCATGCTGAACGTGTGCGACCTGTCCACCGACGGCTGCTTCACTTTGGGCGCGGTGGTGGGCGCGGTGACGGCGCTGTCGGGGCATCCCTATCTGGCGCTTGTCGCCGCAATGGGGGCGGGAGTGGTCTCCGGCTTCGTGGTGGCCATGCTCCAGACACGCATGGGCGTCAACAGCCTGCTGGCGGGGATAATCGTCAACACCGGGCTCTACTCCATCAACATAGCCATAATGGGCGGGGCCTCCCTGCTGAACCTGAACAAGACCGACACGGTGTTTTCCCTATTCAAGACGCTGCTCTCCGGCACTGTACTGGAGAAGCAGTACCGGGTGCTGCTGGCGCTGCTGGCTGCGGCACTGGTGATAGCGGCGCTGACCTGGTTTCTCAAGACCCGGCTGGGCCTCGCCATAAGGGCCACCGGCAACAACCCGGACATGGTGCGCTCCTCCTCCATCAACACCGCCTTCACCACCACCGTGGGCCTCTGCGCCGCTAACGCCATCACAGCCCTGTCCGGCTGCCTGCTGGCTCAGGCTCAGAAGGCCGTGGACATCAACATCGGTCAGGGCATGGTGACCATTGCGCTGGCCTCACTGCTGATCGGCGGGGCCGTGATGGGCCGGGGCGGCATATTCAAAAGAGCCGTGGGCGTGACTCTGGGCGCGGTGATATTCCGGCTGGTATACACCGTGGCCCTGCGCTTTGATATGCCCGCGTTCATGCTGAAGCTGGTGAGCTCGATAATCGTGGTGCTGGCCATATCCATACCCTATCTAAAGGAGCGGCTGCCCATGCTGCGGCGAAGGCTGGCCTATTACGGGAAAGGCGGCGGGAAATGATGCTGAGCATAAAAAATCTCTCCAAGACCTTCAATCCCGGCACGGTCAACGAGAAGAAGGCTATGGAGAATCTGTCTCTGGAGCTCTCCGCCGGGGATTTCGTCACCATCATCGGCGCAAACGGGGCGGGGAAATCCACGCTTTTCAACGCCATCGGCGGCAGCTTTCTCTGCGACAGCGGCAGCATAGAGCTGGCCGGAAAGGACATCACCTTCCTGCCGGAGTATAAGCGGGCCAAGATGATAGGCAGGCTCTTTCAGGACCCCATGCTGGGCAGCGCGCCGGGCATGACCATTGAGGAAAACCTGACTATGGCCGCAGGCCGGGGCGGCTGGTTCTCCCATTTAAAAAAAGAGGACAGGGAGCTCTTCATACACAAGCTCTCCCTGCTGGACATGGGGCTGGAGGACAGGCTGCGCCAGCCGGTGGGTCTGCTGTCCGGCGGGCAGCGGCAGGCGCTGACCCTGATGATGGCCACCATACAGCCGCCAAAGCTGCTGCTGCTGGACGAGCACACGGCGGCGCTGGACCCGGGCACGGCGGAAAAGGTGCTGGAGCTGACGAAAAGCATTGTAAGCGAGAACGCTCTGACCTGCCTGATGATAACCCACAATATGCGCAGCGCTCTGGAGCTGGGCAACCGCACACTGATGATGGACGGCGGCCGCATCGTTCTGGACGTGGGCGGCCAGGAGCGGCAGGGCCTGAGTGTTGACGACCTGCTCCTGCGCTTTCGTCAGCGCGCCGGGAAAACTCTGGACAGCGACCGGATACTGCTGGCTGATTGACGTATTAAAGGCTTCTCCGAAAGCCGGGAGTTTGCGGCATTACAGTAAGCGCTGATCTATTCGTTTAATACCGTAGGGCGGGCTGCCCACAGCCCGCCGCAAAACGCCGGCAGGTACGGCGGCGGGCTGTGGGCAGCCCGCCCTACGAAATCCGTGGAATTAAGCAACGTTTTTAAGGGAGGGGCAGAGCCCCTCCCTACAGTTTTCATTTCTTGTCAGCCGTGAAGGCTTTCAGCTTGCCGTCCAGCTTTTTGTATATCCGCTCCACGAACCAGGGCTCCGTGGAGGCCTGCATGGCTTCCTCCGGGGTGAACCAGCGAACTCCGCTGTTCTCCTGACTGTTTATCCTCAGACTGTCGCTGTCGTCGGCCTCCAAAAGATAGGTCACGTTCAGGTGCAGATGGCTGGGCACATACTCGCCCCGACGCTGATGGCCGTCCACGGTGAGCACCTCCAGAGAGAAGATATCCTCCGAAAGCGGACGGATGTGCCGCGCCCCCGTCTCCTCCCGAAGCTCCCTCAGAGCTACCGGCAGCAGCTCCCGCTCACCGTCGGCATGGCCGCCGGTCCAGCTCCAGGAGTCGAATATCCGGTGGTACACCATCAGCACCTTGTCCCGAGTGGGATTCACCACCCAGGCCGAGGCCGTCATATGGGCGATAAGATTCTCTCTTGAAAAGGCGTCGTCGTTACGGCGGAGAAAATCCAATATTACCGCTTTATCCCGCCGCTCCTGCTCATTGCAGGGGCGGTATTTTTCTATATCCCCGTAAATGCCCATTGCTACTCCGCCACGGCGTACACGTCCCGGCGCAGATGCTGGGAGGTGGGCAGCTGCCGACGCACCTGGTCCACCCGGTCAAGGTCAATGTCGGCGTAGACTATCTGCTCCTTCTCGTCGGCGGCGGACAGGATATGCCCATAGGGCTCCACCACCATGGAGTGGCCCCAGCACTCATAGCTGAAGCCCTCGTATCTGGCAGCGGCAGCGGCGGCCAGGAAGATCTGGTTGTCTATGGCCCTGACCCGCATGGTGACCTCCCAATGCTCCGGCCCGGTGGCCATATTGAACTGGGCAGGCAAAAACACCAGCCTTGCCCCCCGAGACGCCATGGCCCGGAACAGCTCCGGGAAGCGCACATCGAAGCAGACGGCGCAGCCCATCCGGCCGTACTCGGTGTCAAAGACCGTCACATCCCGGCCCGGCGTAAAGGTGGACGATTCCCGAAAGCGCATACCCGGCACGTCTATGTCGAACAGGTGTACCTTCCGGTGTCTGGCCAAAAGCTCACCTTTTCTGCCGAAAACAAAGCTGGTGTTATAAAGGCTGTCCCCGTCCAGCTCCGGCACACTGCCGCCCACCAGATAGATGCCGGTCTCCTTCGCCCAGCTTGACAGCTCCGAAACCGTCAGGCTGTGGCCCAGGGCGGCGTATTTTTTGAAGTACTCACGGGAGTAGGGGCAGTTGAACATCTCCGGCAGCGCCACTATCTGGGCGCCCTGCTGCGCCGCCTCAAGGATCATGGAGCGGGCCTTATTCATGGTGGCCTCCTGCTCCAGTTCCGTTCTTAGCTGACATATGGCTATCTTTATCATTCCAGCTCCTTTAAATACTGCTTCACGTCAAAGCCCACGGTCTTTTCGTCCTTCCTCAGATACAGGGGGTGATGGGGATGGCCCTTTTTTGAGCGGCAGCCGGCACAGAGCCAGCGGGCGGAAAACTCCTCACCTATGGCCACCATCTCCCGGACACAGTCCTTCAGATAGGGGCGCTTTTCTATCACCGCGCCCCAGGCCGCCCAGACAGACGGCGGCTCATCGGGGAGCGCGGCAGAGAGTATGTACCGAAAGGCCTCCATATTGGCCCGATGCAGCAGCTCGTTTCGCTGTACGTCCATGTCGTCGGGCCGGGTGGCCCGCTGGGCGTAGACATTGAACATTGTCCAGCCGTCATAGCCGTTAAAGTCGGCAATGCGGGAGACGGACTTGAGGGTATTGTCCAAGGCCTCCGGCTCCGCTGTGGAGGGATTGACGCCGATGCAGATAAGGGGACGCTGACCACGCAGGCCCAGAATGTACCTGTACTCCGTATAGAAATCCGGCACGTACAGCCATTTGGCGGCGTCATAGTCCCCGCTGCGGCCGGAGAGGGACAGGGCCTGAGCAAAGGGCAGCAGCTCTATGGTCTGGCTCTGAGCACTGGGAATATGCATTTATACCCCCTAGCCCAGCAGCCACACCAGCAGCGGCGTCGTCACCATGGACAGCACCACGCTGAGCAGTATGCCCTCGGAGCAATAGATGGCGTCCTTCTTATACTGGATAGCCAGCACCGTGACAATAATGGCGCTGGGCGCCCCCGCCAGCAGCACGGAGGTGGCAAGGAGGGGAATATCTGTGATAATAAGGCGCAGCACCAGCCAGACCGCCAGAGGACAGACCAGCAGGCGCAGGGCGCACATCACATACAGCCGCCAGTTTTTGAAGGAGTCCAGCAGGGACACGGTGCCCAGAGAGGAGCCTATGACTATCATGGACAGCGGCATGGTGACCCCGGCCAGACTGCCCACCAGCTCCGTTATCGGGGCGGGAAGCTTGAGATGGGTAAGGAAGATCACCAGCGCCGCCGCAGTAGCCAGCAGCGGTATGCTGAATATGTCCCGAAGCCTTATGCCGCCAGTGCCGCCGCCCACCCGCAGCCTGTACACCCCGTAGGTATACAGCAGTATATTAAAAGGTATGCAGGACAGAGAACAGTAGATGACGGCAATGTCCCCGAAAATGGAGGCCGCCACCGGCATGGTGAAAAACATGGTATTGGTCACCGATATCAGGAGCTCGAACAGGGGCCGCTGCTCCTTTTTCATGGGCAGCAGCCGACAGGCAACAGCCGACAGCAGATAGCCCGCCAGCACACTGACCGTTACAGCCAGCATGGCCATGCCCAGCTCCCGGCCGGTCATGGTGATATCGCCCAGAACGGACTTGATTATGGTGGCAGGCAGAAATATGTTTATCACCATTTTGCTGGCGTCCCGTGTAAACTCCCGGCCGGCAAAATTCGTCCTTGCGCAGAAATAACCAATGACCATCAGCACCACGAATATAGCCATTTTGCCGAGGAGAGCCGTCATATCCATATCTGTTTTCCCTTCTGTAGGTCGTCTATATCTGTAATATCAGCTTGGCAATGTAAATGTAAATGATAAGCGACACGGCGTCCGTCACGGTGGAGATGAGGGGATTGGCCATCACCGCCGGATCCACGCCTATCTTCTCCGCCAGTATGGGCAGCATGGAGCCCACCACCTTGGCAAACATGACGATGAACACTATGGACAGGCTCACCGTGGCGGCCACCGACAGGGTGACGTTGGAGTTGCCCAGCAGCAGCCCGTCCAGCAGCAGCATCTTGCCGAAGTTCACCAGCGCCAGTGAAAGGCCGCAGAGCATGGACACCCTCAGTTCCTTCCAGGCCACTGCCAAGGCGTCCCGGGGCTCGGTGTCACCCAGGGAGAGGCTGCGTATGACGGCGGTGGAGGCCTGAGCGCCGGAGTTGCCGCCGGTGCCCATGAGCATGGGGATAAAGGCCACAAGCCCCGCCTGCACCGCCAGCATATCCTCGAAGGAGGTGAGTATCATGCTGGTAAAGGTGGCGGAGAGCATGAGAAACATCAGCCAGGGTATGCGGTTTTTCCACATATCGATGGTGCTGGTGCGGGAATAGGGCTTGTCGGAGGGCAGGATACCGGCCATCTTCTCGAAGTCCTCGGTGGTCTCCTGCTCCATAACGTCGATAACGTCGTCAACGGTGACTATGCCGACGAGCCTGCCTTCCCTGTCCACCACGGGCAGCGCCATCAGGTCGTAGTCGGAGAACTTCTCGGACACGCTCTCCTGATCCTCCGTTGTGGAGGCGAAGATCACGTTGCGGTCCATCAGATCCTCGATTATGTCGTCGTCGTCCGCGAGCAGCAGATCCTTCACCGTGACTATGCCCTCGAGCTCGCGGTCGGCGGAGATGACGAAGCAGACGTAGATCGTCTCCCTGTCCTCGCCGATGCGGCGGATGCGGGCAAAGGATTCCTTCACGCTCATATATTTTTTCAGATCCACGAATTCCGCGGTCATTATGCTGCCGGCGGAGTTGTCCGGATAGCGGAGATACTGGTTGATGAGGTTTCGCGTCCCGGGCGTCGCGGCGCGCATGACGCGCTTTACCACGTTCGCCGGAAGCTCCTCCATCATGTCCACGGCGTCGTCCACATAGAG
>CAYSFK010000005.1:0-7901 GCA_964430345.1 uncultured Oscillospiraceae bacterium
CCATGGCCAGCCATATGGCCCCGTGGGTGTACTGGCCGCCGTTTTCCCGGAAGCCGGGGCCGTAGGAGCTGATATAGCCCAGCCCGTCCTCCTCCGCGTAGGGCGGGTCGAACAGCTTTATCAGTCCGTTCCCGCGGTCGGTGAGTCTTGTCAGCGCCGCCGTCAGGGCCTTGTCCACCCTGTCGGCGGAGGCGTGGCGGCTGAAGGCGGCAAAGCTCTGGGGCAGCGAGTCTATCCTGTCCCCGTCTCCCAGGGGCCTGCCGTCTCCCGCATAGCCCCGCAGGTACCAGCGCCCGTTCCAGCAGGCGTCCGCCGCCGCGCCCACTCTCTCGGCGTAGGCCCGATAGCGCCCGGCGTCGGGCTTGCCCAGCCGCTCCAGCAGGTCGGCAAAGTCGTCGGCGCAGGCGGAGAAGAACCAGCCCAGCCATACGCTCTCCCCGCCGCTGCGGTTGAGCGCGTCGTTCCAGTCACCGCTGCCGAAGAAGGGCAGCCCGTGCTCGCCGAAGCCCCGGCTGATGCAGCGCTCCAGCGCGCCCTTGGCGTGGTCCAGCACCGAGGCCGAGGCGTCTGACTGCTCCGGCGTCTCGTAGCGGTCCTTCTCGTCATCTCTGAGTATCTCCGAGTGTATATACGGCTCCTCCCGCAGGCACAGAGCGTATTCCCCCGTGGCCTCCAGATAGCGGCACAGCGCCCACACCAGCCACAGCAGGTCGTCGGAGCAGCGGGTGCGCACACCCCGGTCGCCCTCGGGATGCCGGTGCCACCAGTGCATCACGTCCCCCTCCACGTACTGGTGGCGGCAGCAGTCTATTATCTGCTCCCGCGCGTAGGCCGGAGACAGCAGCAGCATATTCACTCCGTCCTGAAGCTGGTCCCGAAAGCCCAGCGCTCCGCCGCTCTGGTATAGGCTGCTGCGTCCCTCCAGCCGTCCGGCGATGCACTGGTAGGCCGCCCATGTGCTCATGTAGGCGTCCAGAGCCCCGTAGGGGGACTCCAGCCGGAACCGGCCTATCAGCGCGTCCCAGCGGGCCTGCGTCACCTCAAGCAGCTCCCTCGCGAAGCCCGTGCGGCACAGCTCCCGCAGCTCGACCTCCTGACAGCAGCCGCAGACCAGCGCCGTGCTGGCCTCCGCAATGACGGTCAGCTCTGCCGCCGCCGGAACGAAGCCGCAGCGTATCCTTGGGCTGCCGGAGCAGGACAGCAGAAACTCCGAGCCCGTCAAATAGGCCTCCGGGTTCCGGCAGCGCAGCAGGCCCTTGTCCTCCCGCAGCAGGGCAGAGCTGCCGTCGGCGGCGCCCATGCACAGCTCCAGTCCCCAGCGCAGCGTCAGCCCCTCCGCGCCCTCCACCAGCAGCACGCGGGCGTCGATACCGGCGGGGATGAAGGCGGTGGTGGTTATCCTGCGCCCGCCCAGCTCCTTTTCCCATCTGGCCCAGCCTGGGCCGAAGCTTACGGTGCAGCGAAGGCCGTCGTTGGCCGCAAAGAGGCTGACGGCTCTGCCCTCCGTCTCCAGATATATCCGCTCCGGCCCACGAATGCCCCGCAGGTCCTGGGGCGCCGGGCTTATGCGCATCTCGCGGGCGTTTTTCAGCCACATATTGCCCATGCCGCAGTCCGAAGCCAGATATCCGAAATTGCCGTTGGTGAGCATATGCTGCCATACCCTTGAGGGCAGAGTGTCCATTACCGTGAATCGGAAGCAGCGCTCCTCCTGCCGGAACTCCGGCACACTGCCGCTTTTCCGCCCGGACCCGAGGCTGGGCACAGACAGAGGACGCAGGCTTTTCGCCGCCTCTCCGACGACCACGGCGGCCCGGCTGCGTATCAGCTCTCCGGCGTCGCTGGGGACCAAAAACACCCCGCCGGGGCTGCCTATCAGCGCCTCCAGCCCCAACTGGGAGAGTGACTGGCTTATCCGCCGCAGCAGGGGCTGCATATACTCCCCGGCCTCGTCGCTTAGGAATACCAGCTCGCAGCCCAGCCCGCAGCTTTTCAGCAGGCAGAAGCGCCTGAGCAGCTTGCCGCTCTCGCTGGAGCGGCCGTCGCAGCATATCATGGGCCAGTCCCCGGATATGCCGTACTGCCACAGCTCCCGCCGGGGCGCGGCCTCGCTGAGCGGGTTATCCGTCAGCGGCTGGACCAGCTCCATAGCCGCTCCCAGCTCCGCCCCGGACATACCCAGCAGCGCTGCCGCGGCCCCCGGCATACATCCGGGGTTGGCCCCTCTGGACAGCAGTATCCGCTCCGCCCCCTCCAGCGCCTCCTTTCGCTCCGGACTGAGGCACAGGGCGAACAGTACCGCCGCCGTCTCCCCCCGACGCAGGGTCAGCCTTACCCGGAGCTCCGCCCAGGGCGCGGCCAGCGGGCCCAGACCGCCGTCTCTGTCCGCCGAGAATTCCGCTCTCTCGCTGCACATCACACACAGCCACTGCCCCCGGGCATCCTCCCTTGAAAGCCGGTGCAGCAGTAAGCGTCCGTCCTCAAGCTCCGCCGTAATGCCCAGCTGCCAGAAGGCCGGGTGGCTTTCATAGTCCCGCAGGCTTGCCAGTATGGGACGAAAGCGCAGCTTAAGCTCTGCCTCCCGGCTCTCCGAGGCCCTCAGCTCCACCCGCCTCAGCTCGCCGCAGTCGCCCAGGGCGGCGCTGACGTCGGCGGTAAACTCCACAGTGCCCGCCTGCCCGCTGAAGCGGCAGCGCTCCTCTCCCAGCTCCCACAGGCCTATGCGCTCCGGCCGCAGCAGAGCCTGCCCGTCCAGCAGCAGCTCCACGCCCCGGCTCTCCGGCTCCTCCTTGTATACGCATATGCCGCCGCAGTCTCCGGTGCTGCCGCCGCCGCTGTCTACGGACAGGTTGTAGGCCCCGTTGGACAGCAGGCAGCGGTGCGTCTCTCCCTCCTGGCTGTCGCCCCGAAGCCGCCACTGTTGGGAAACATCCCGCCTCGGCTTCTCCGGTGCCTCCGCCATATCCCGCCGTATCACCGGCGCGTCTGAGGGCAGCTTCTCCTGCAGCAGCAGGGAGTGGGCGTCCATAGCCGCTTCCCCGGAAAACCGCGCGGCTACGGAGCGCCGGCATAGGACGTTTGCCGCCGCGATAAGGCTCATGCTCTCGTGGTGCGCCATGTAGCAGCGCACCTGCTCTCCACTCTCCGTGCGGCAGCGCCCCGGTGTAAAGTCCAGAGCCTCCATATAGCCGTAGCGCCCCAGAGCGCCGAAGCTCTCCAGCCGCCGCAGGTTCTTCACCGCCGCCTGGGGCTCTATGGCCAGAGCCAGAAAGCTGGAGTAGGGGGATATGACCATGTCCGCCTCCTGCCCGCGTTTCAGGGCTAGGGCCGGGCAGCCGTGGGCCTTGTAGCGGTAGTTCAGGGCCGCGTCCAGCGAGTAAAAGGCGCTTTCGGAGATGCCCCAGGGCTTCCCCGCAAAGGCCCGCCGCCGCTGGGCGTACAGGCAGAAGCGCCCGCTCTCGTAAAGCAGACTGCTGCGGTACAGGGGCAGAAACAGAAAGGGCATAAGATACTCGAACATGGTGCCCGTCCAGCTGGCGAGCCCCCGGTAGCCGTCCTTTTGCAGCTGAGCCCGGCTCAGCCTGCGCCAGTGCTTCTTCGGCACGTCTCCCTTGGCGATGGCAAGATAGCTTGTGAGCATGGCCTCGCTGGCCAGCAGGTCGTACCAGCCTCCGGCCCCCCGCCTTTTGGCCGCGTCGTAGCAGATATAGAACAGGCCCCGTCCCCAGTCGTAGAGAGGGGAGAAGTCCATGGGCGCCATCAGCGCCGTCAGTCTTTCCGCCAGCGCCGCTTCTCCCCATTCCACGGCGGCCTCCCGGGCGGACAGCAGCCCCGCGTACAGGTTGCCGCTGTCCACGGTGGAGATATACTCGGGCTTCAGGGGCCTCATGCTCCGGGTGTCGTACCAGTTGTAGAAATGCCCCATGAGCCGCGGCAGCTTTTCCATGCTCCCGGCCATCCGTCCTATATACTCGGCGGCTTCCCTTGGGGTGATTATCTCCATGTCCGCCGCCGCCGTGGCCGCCGCCATGGCCAGACCCATGTTGGTGGGTGAGCTGCGGTGGGCGGCGCCCACCGGCGGCTGCTCCTGAAAATTGTCCGCCGGGAGATAGCTGTCCTCCGGCCCGCTGTAGTCCGCCAGATAGCGCCAGCACTGGGCGGCGGCGCTTTTCAGATAGTCCCGGTCAGCGGGGCTCAGCTCCCTGTCCTTCCAGGCGGGCAGGGCCAGCGCCGCGGCCGCCGCCGGGCACGTGAGCCACATGAAGCCCGCCGCCTTGCCTATGACCGCCGGGGAAAAGACCATCAGCAGCAGGCCCAGCACTATGGGGAACCACATGGCCTTGATGTGCTCGGCAAGACCGGCGCCGCCGCTTTCGCTCTGGGCCGCCGTCTGCCACTGCAAAAGCCGCCGCCTGCTAATAAGCATCCGCCACAGGGCCGTCACCGCCGCCGTCAGGCATACCCAGCCCTCGTAGGGCAGCAGCCACAGCCGCAGGAAAGCCCGCACTATGGCGCCGCCCACCCCGGTCAGCAGCCTTGTGTGACGGCGCAGCTTTGTCCCCGTCCTGGCCCTGCTCTCCTCGGCCAGTGATATAAACAGTCCCGACAGCAGCGATAAAAGCGCCGCCCAGGCCGCCATTTTCAGCCCCGGCGCCTCCAGAAAGAAGCCGGCGGTGACGGCGATAAGGGTGGCCGGCGCTATGAGACTGCGCCGCAGGCTGTCAAAGAGCCGGAAGCGGTCCATGTCCGTAAGCTCCCGGGCGAATATCCAGGGGGCGTTCTGCCAGTCCCCCCGTATCCAGCGGTGCAGCCGCTTGTAGTAGGCCAGGGGCCGCGCCGGAAAGCGGTCGGAGAAGGCCGCATCGCCCATGTAGCCGCCTCGCAGGTAAGCCCCCTCCAGAGCGTCGTGGGAGAGTATGCGCCTGTCCGGGAAGCGCCCGGCGGTGCAGTCGATCAGGGCGCGGGCGTCTATGAGCCCCTTTCCGGCAAAGCCGCCGTTTTGAAAGGCGTCCATATACAGCTCCCCGCAGACCCCGCCGTAGGGGTCGCAGCCTCCCGCCCCGGCAAAGACCAGGGCGAAGTCGGTGGCGTTGGCGCTTTGCAGCTCTGTCTCCATCCGCGGGTGCAGTATGGCGTGGCCGGAGACCACCCGCCGCAGCTTCGGGTCGATGACCGGCCGTACCAGCGGGTGCAGCGCCGCCCCTATCAGCTCGCCCAGAGAGCCGGGATATACTCTGGTATCGCTGTCCAGAGTGATGATATAGCGAATATCTTTCAATGCGTCCTTCTCGCCGGTGACGCTCAGGGCGGATTCCTCGCCGGTAAGCAGTCTCGCCAGCTCAAGGATGGCCCCCCGCTTTCTCTCCGCTCCGCTGTAGCGCTCCCCGTCGAAGCTGCGCTGGCGGGTAAATAGATAGAAGCCTCCGCCGTATTTCCGGTTCAGCTGCTCCACGGTCTTTCGGGCCTCCTGTATCAGAGCCCCGTCCCCGTCGATATGCTCGCTGTCCGCCTCCGGCAGATCGGCCAGCAGCCCGAAGCACAGGTTCGTCCCCTCGCTTCGGCTGGCAAGGCGCAGCTCCTCCAGCCGGGAGGCGTCGCCGCCGCCCAGTATGGAGGTTATCACGCAGATGCTCCGCCCCTCCTCCGGCACACCCTTGCTCATATCCATCCGCGGCAGCAGCGTGGGCCGCAGCAGCCGCAGCAGAATATAATCCATCAGACTTTTCACCAGCTCCGACACCGGCAGCACAAGCAGCAGAGCCGCCCAAAAGCTGCCGGAGGCAAAAGCCGCCAGCAGACTCAGAAACAGAGTCAGCAGCAGGTTTGCCCCGATGTACAGCGCTCCCCCGGCCCCGCTGGCCCTGCGGAACAGATAACAGCCCACGTGCCGGTTTTCACTCTTGGCCCTCTTTATGAGCTTGGAGGCCAACTGGTGCTCCTCCATGCCCTGCCGCCTTGCCTGTTTTTCCAGCCGCCTCAGGTATTCCCCCTTGGTGGCGGCGTCCATCTTCGGGTAATCCCCGCTGGGGTCGGCGGCGAGTATGGCATTGGAGACGTCGGCGGCGCTCACCAGCTTTTCCGTGTCAATGGAGGCCAGCAGCCGCAGAGAGCCGAACAGAGCTGCCATGGCCTTGGCGTGGGGCTCGGTGTCCGCGGCGTACTGCATTTTCCGGCAGACCTCCGCTATGCCACCTATGACAGCCCCCCGCAGCGCCGCCGGAAACAGGCTCAGCTCCGCCCGGCGCAAAACGGTCACCGACTGAAAGCCGTCCAGAAACGCTCTGCACCGCTGCTCTGTTATCTCCCCGTGGCCCGATTTCACCAGCTCCGCGCACAGGGCGGATATCAGCGCCTCCCGGCCGCAGCGGCGCAGGGATGAGGCGGCCTTCAGCTCGCCCAGAGCGCAGAGGTACTCCCGTCTCACCATGTACCAGTTGTCCAGCAGCCACTCGCAGGCGGCGGGGGGCTCCGGCATATTGGCGCAGCGCTTTTCCACGGCGTCGTGGCAGCGGCGTATCTCCCCGCAGTCCCGGCGCAGGTCGGCGGCGCAGTCGGAGCCGAAGCAGCGGCCGTCCACCTTCAGCAGTCTGGCGAAGGAGGCGGCGAAGGTTGAAAGCCTGTCGTCCTCGATATACAGTCCTGAATAAATGCTGTCCATGAGCGTCTCCAATCCGAGAAATACAAGTATCACCTTGGCATTTT
This sequence comes from uncultured Oscillospiraceae bacterium, assembly GCA_964430345.1. Lineage (GTDB taxonomy): Bacteria > Bacillota > Clostridia > Oscillospirales > Oscillospiraceae > Limivicinus. Next base: position 6,703 of record CAYSFK010000005.1, read on the forward strand.
TCCCAAAATTTACTTGAATATTCCGGCATTATGTCTGACAAGAAAAAACACTTGACAGCCGCCCGACCCGGTAGTATACTTAGCGGGCACTTAAGAGACGGGAGGTGTTCGCCGTGGAGGACAGCCTTATGCGCAGTATGCTGCTGGATTTTTACGGGGAGCTTCTCACAGTCAAGCAGCGGGAGTGCTTTGACCTCCATTATAATGACGACCTCTCCCTGTCCGAGATAGCCGAGCAGCTCGGGGTCAGCCGTCAGGGCGTGTGGGACAATATCCGCCGCGCTCAGTCCGCCATGGAGGACATTGAGGCAAAGACGGGGCTTATCCGCCGCTTCCGGGAGGAAAGGGAAGCGCTGGAGGAGCTCCGGCGTAAACTGGAAAAGCTCTCCCTCATCACCCAGGGGGAGGCCAGGGAGCTTTCCGTACAGGCCGCCGGGGAGGTCTCGGCGCTTATCGACAAGGGTTAAGGGTTTAGACTATGGCTTTTGAGAGCTTGTCCGAAAAACTGAACGCGGCCTTCAAAAAGCTGCGGGGCAAGGGCAGACTTACCGCGGCCGACGTGAAGGAGGCTATGCGCGAGGTGCGCATGGCGCTGCTGGAGGCCGACGTAAGCTATAAGGTGGTCAAGGACTTCACCAAAACCGTCACGGAGCGGGCCTCCGGGGCGGACGTGCTGGAGGCCCTGTCCCCGGCCCAGATGGTCATTAAGATAGTCAATCAGGAGCTCTGCGCCCTTATGGGCGGGGAGAACCAGAAGCTCAATATAGGCTCCAGGAGCCCCAGCGTGGTGATGCTGGTGGGCCTTCAGGGCGCCGGCAAGACCACCAACGGCGCCAAGCTTGCGGGTTATATGCGCAAGCAGGGCAAGCGCCCGCTGCTGGCCGCCTGCGACATCTACCGTCCCGCCGCCATAAAGCAGCTGGAGACGGTAGGCGCCCAGCTTAATGTCCCCGTGTTCCAGATGGGCCAGACCGACCCTGTGGATATTGCCCGCGCCGCCGTGGAGCACGCCAAGAAGCACGGCAACGATCTGGTGTTCCTCGATACTGCCGGCCGCCTCCATATAGACCAGGCGCTGATGGACGAGCTGCGCAATATCAAGGCCGCTGTGGAACCGGCGGAGATCCTGCTGGTGGTGGACGCCATGACCGGGCAGGACGCGGTGAATGCCGCCGCCGCCTTTGACGAGGCCTTGGGAG
>CAYSFK010000005.1:7911-42788 GCA_964430345.1 uncultured Oscillospiraceae bacterium
AATACATTCTCATCCCCTCCATCTCCCTGCTGTGGTTTCGCTATGTATACCTGCAAATTTTCCCGCAGGGGGACGGCAGCCGGGCCGGGCGCGGCTGGTGGCGGGCCATGATCGTGTTTGACGCGGTGAACGCCGCCTCCGCCTTCGACGCCGCACTGGGCGTGGACGGCATCATGCTCACCAAGCTGGACGGCGACGCCCGCGGCGGCGCGGCTCTGTCTATTCGGGCCAGCACCGGCAAGCCTATCAAGTTCATCGGCACCGGCGAGAAGCTGGACATGATAGAGCCCTTCCACCCGGACCGTATGGCCTCCCGCATCCTGGGCATGGGCGATGTGCTCACCCTTATCGAAAAGGCGGAGCAGAGCTTTGACGAGAAGAAGGCTCTGGAGACTGCGGAGAAGCTGCGGGCCAACCGCTTCACGTTAAGCGACTATCTGGACCAGATGGCCCAGCTTAAGAACATGGGCGACCTGGGCGACCTGATGGGCATGATCCCCGGCCTTGACCAGAAGGCACTGAAGGGCGCCAAGATAGACGAGAAGGCCATGAAACGTCAGGAAGCGGTCATCCTCTCCATGACCCAGGCCGAGCGGGACAATCCCGGTGTTTTGAACAGCAGCCGGAAAAAGCGTATCGCCGCCGGCAGCGGCACCTCCGTGGTGGAGGTGAACCGGCTTCTCAAGCAGTTTGAGGCCATGCAGCAGATGACAAAGCAGTTCTCCGGCAAGGGGCTCAAGAAGCTCCAGAAGAAGATGGGCGGCATGGGCGGTATGGGCGGCTTCCCCGGCATGGGCGGCGGCTTCCCCGGTTTTTAGGTTTACTCATGCGGGTCCTCCCGCGTTTGTAATAAAGAATCAATATGGAGGTGAATATACATGGTAAAGATCAGACTACGCAGAATGGGCGCGAAGAAGGCGCCTTACTACCGCATCGTTGTGGCCGATTCCCGCAGCCCCCGCGACGGACGCTTCATCGAGGAGCTGGGCGTTTATGACCCCATGGCCGAGAGCGACAAGCTGAAGGTCAACATGGAGCGCGCCAAGTACTGGATAGACAACGGCGCCCAGCCCACCGATACCGTCCGCGGCCTGCTGAAAAAGGTCGAGGCCTGATAAGGAGTATCTACCGGCATGAAAGAACTATTGACCTACATTGTGCAGAGCCTCGTGGATAATCCCGACGAGGTCTCTGTGACCGCGCGCAAAGCCGACGGCGAGACCGTTTATGAGGTCCGCGTAGCCGACGGCGATATGGGCAAGGTCATTGGCCGGCAGGGGAGGATCGTCAAGCAGATCCGGATACTTATGCGGGCCGTCGCCCAGAAGAAGGGCAAAAAAATCTCAGTCGATATAATGGACTGAGAAAAAAAGCTGGGGCTCACGCCTCAGCTTTTTCGTACTGTCAAAAGATATAGTATGAGCCATCAATAACAGAGTAGCGGGGGTGCGCGAGGGGGCAAGGCCCGCCTCGTGGTTCAATAACCCGCCGTCTAACAGCTTGATACTTCAAGCTGTTAGAGCGAAGCTGCATTTTGTGTACGGCCAAAATGCTCGGCGGTTGAAGCTCACCAATGAAGGCCGCGAGGACTTCTTTGGTGAGCTGAGAAAAAAAGCTGGGGCTCACGCCTCAGCTTTTTTTATTATATTCTGAATAAAAATCCTTGACCGCCGAAAAGGTCTCGTCACTTATAACGTGCTCTATCTTGCAGGCGTCCTCCGCGGCCACGGCCTCGTCCACGCCCAGTGAGCGGAACAGCTCCGTCAGCAGCCTGTGCCGCTCGTAGGTCTTTCCCGCCATCTCCTGCCCCTGCTGGGTGAGGGTGATAAACCCGTCCTTATCCACCTCTATGAAGCCGCCGCCCCTGAGTATGCCCACAGCCCGGCTGACGCTGGGTTTTGAAAAGCCCATGAACTCACCCACGTCGATGGCTCTCACGCCTTTGCCCCTCTGACTGAGGATGAGGATAGCCTCCAGATACATTTCCCCGGATTCCTGCAAATGCAACGCTGTCGCCTCCCCGCTGTTTGTCTCAGAATACCACAACGCCCCCGGGATTTCAAGGGCGCCCGCCGGCGCAGGATGCGTCCTGAGAGTATTATGAAAAAAACAGGTATTTCCGCTTGTAATATCCGGGGAATACCTGTATAATATCGATGCTTAAAAAATTTAAACTTTAATCAATAAGGTGGAATGTCCCATGAGTACATATAAACGCCGTATGGGCGACAGAAAAGACGGTCGGCTGCTCCATTCGCTGCCTGCCTTCTCCAAGTTCATTCCCTATATCATGCCCGTGCGCAACGACGCGCTCAACCTGTATGAGGAGAGCTTTGAGGTCTCCGCGGTGGACCGCCGCCTGCGGCAGCTCCGGGTGGCGGGCTATAAGGGCATGGGCATACTGCACTTCATGATAGCCTCCTATATCCGGGGCGTGTCCATGCTGCCGGGAATCAACCGCTTCGTGGTTGGCCGCCGCATCTTCGCCCGGGAGGGGATAGAGGTGGTCATGGCGGTCAAGCGCAGTCTGGCGGTGGACGCCAGTGAGACCACCATAAAGGTCTACTTCGAGCCTACGGACACTATCTTCGACGTCTACCGCAAGCTCAACGAGAAGATAGACGAGATAAAGGCCTCCGACGGCAACAACAACACCGAGGACGTGGCCGAGGCCCTGTGCCGCGCCCCCCGCTTTCTGCTGCGCTTTGCCATAACGCTGCTGCGGGTGATGGACTATTTCGGCTGGCTGCCGGAGAGCCTGACCGATGCCAGTCCCTTCCACGGCTCCATGATAATAACCGACCTGGGCTCCCTGCGCATAGGGCCCATCTATCACCATATCTACAACTTCGGCACCCTGCCCGTGTTCATCGCCTTCGGCGCCAAGCGGCACTCTTACGAGCTGAACCGCCGGGGCGAGATCGAGGACAGAAAGTATCTGGACTGCAAGTTCACCCTGGACGAGCGCACCGTGGACGGGCATTATTACGCCCAGTTCCTCCAGGCCTACCGCTATCTGTTCCAGCATCCGGAGATACTGGAGGCCCCGCCCAGCAAGGTAGTAGAGGACGTCAGATAAAGAATAATCGCCCCGGCAGTCCACTGGACCGCCGGGGCGGTGTTTTTACCCTATGGGGTACAGCTCCTGATTGGGGCTTACGCAAAAATAGGTGGAGCCCAGGCGGCGGTCTGTGTATACGGTGAACAGCTCCCCCTGGAGAGTGTTGGACTGAAATACCACGCTTTCGACCATCTTCCGCTCCCCCTGCAAAAGTCTCAGCGCTACGCTGACGCAGGCCTCGCCTGGGGCAAGGCTGTCGAAGCCCGGCTCGTTTACTGCGGAATACTGCCCCTTCTGGTATATGACGTCCCTTATGCTGTCGGGGAATTCCGGCGAGGCCACCCGGTTCAGCACCACCTCGCCCACGCACATCCGAAAATCGTCGCCCAGCCAGTCGCTGCCGGCCTCGCAGCGTATGAGCCTTGCCAGCAGATACAGGTCGTCGAAGGATATCTTCGCCTCGCCGGAGCCTTCGGAGTCTATGATGCTGTCGCGGTTCTCGCAGGCGGCGCGGCCTGTCTCCACATCACCGGTGACAGCCGCCTCATACATTTCCGTCAGATAGTAGCTCACCAGGTCCACCTGATATGCCATCTGACTGCCATCCAGCAGGTCGTAAATACTGCCCTCAGCAAAGGCCCGGGGGCACACTGCGATAAACAGCAGCAGCGCCGCCGCCGTGGTTATGAGCTTCCTCATTTCTTCACCTCCCGTGGCCTCAGTATAGCCGCCGGGGCCTGTGAAAGCTGTCGCATCCTGATAGGAAATGAAAAATGAAAGAAGAAAGACGGTTATATGTCAAATCGGCTGCATAAAATGAAATAATTACGCAGCCGATTACGATTCAGCTTTTGCCCTTCCGCTGCTCTTTGGCGTCGCAGACCTTGCGGCATTCGTCGCAGCGCTGACATGAGCCGGTACAGCCCGAGCAGCCTGAGCAGCCGCAGCCGCCCTTCCGCTTGCGGCTGACCCGCCAGGCCAGCACCAGTGCCGCGGCGATAAGGGCCAGTATCAGAATATCCAGCAGGTTCAAAGCAGCATACCTCCAAGCCTGTATACCAGCCAAGCCACGCCCCAGGCTACGCCGCACTGCAGCAGCACCACTCCCGCGGCCTTTACCCCGGAGTGCAGCTCCCGCTTGATGGTGGCCACCGCCGCCACGCAGGGGGTGTACAGCAGGGTAAACACCAGGAAGCTTACGGCGGACAGGGGCGTGAACACGGAGCCCAGCGCCGTCCCCAGCTCAGCCATGCTGGTGTTCAGCAGCACCGCCAGCGTGGATACCACCGCCTCCTTGGCGGTAAAGCCGGAGATAAGCGCCGTCACCGTCCGCCAGTCCCCAAAGCCCAGCGGCGTGAATACCGGGGCAATCACCTGACCCAGCAGGGCCAGTATACTGTCTGCGCTGTCGGTGACCACGTTCAGCCTTGTGTCGAAGTTTTGCAGGAACCATATAAGCACGGTGGCCATGAAGATTATGGTGAAGGCCCGCTCCAGAAAGTCTCTGGCTTTCTCCCACAGCAGCAGGGCCACGCTTTTGAAGGAGGGTATGCGGTAGTTGGGCAGCTCCATCACGAAGGGCACGGGCTGCCCCCGAAAGCCGGTGGACTTGAGTATCAGCGCCACCATCACGCCCACGGCCATGCCCGTTATGTACAGCGCCGCCATAGCCAGGCCCGACCGCGCCGGGAAAAAGGCGGCGGCGAACACCGCGTATATGGGTATCTTGGCCGAGCAGCTCATATAGGGTATCAGCAGCAGGGTCATCTTCCTGTCTCTGTCGGAGGACACTGTTCTGGTGGCCATCAGCGCGGGCACGGAGCAGCCGAAGCCTATCAGCATGGGCACGAAGCTCCGCCCGGAGAGGCCTATCTTTCTCAGCAGCTTATCCATCACAAAGGCCACCCTGGCCATATAGCCGGTGTCCTCCAAAATGGACAGGAAGAAGAACAGAGTCACTATTATGGGCAGGAAGGACAGCACACTGCCCACTCCCGCAAATACTCCGTCTATGACCAGCGAGTGTACCACCGGGTTAATGCCGTAGACAGTCAGTCCCCTGTCGGCGGCGGCGGTGAGCCAGTCAATGCCCATGCCCAGCCAGTCGGACAGGGCGGCGCCGATGACGTTGAAGGTCAGGTAGAATATCAGCAGCATTATCCCAAAAAAGACCGGCAGGGCGGTGTACTTTCCCGTGAGCACCCTGTCCATCCGCTCTGAGCGCATATGCTCCCGGCTCTCGTGGCTTTTGACCACGGTGGCTTCCACGGCGTTTTCGATAAAGCTGTAGCGCATATCCGCCAGGGCCGCGTTCCTGTCCAGGCCCGCCTCCTTCTCCATCTGGACTATGCAGTGCTCCAGCAGCTCCCGCTCGTTTTCGTCCAGCCCCAGCATATCCGCCATGCCCGGGTCGCCCTCTATGAGCCGGGCAGTGCAGAAGCGGGAGGATATGCCCAGCTTGTCGGCATGGTCCTGGATAAGATGTATCACCGCGTGGATGCAGCGGTGGACGGGGGAGCCGTCCTCGCAGAAGTCGGTGACGCCGGGCTTGGTCCTGTTTCTTGCGGCGGTGACCGCGTGGTCCACAAGCTCCGATACGCCTTCGCCGCTGGAGGCCACAATGGGCACCACCGGCACACCCAGAGCGCGGGACAGCCCCGTAATATCCACCGTGCCGCCGTTTGAGCGCAGCTCATCCATCATGTTCAGGGCTATCACCGTGGGCAGCCGCAGCTCCAGCAGCTGCAGGGTCAGGTAGAGGTTCCGCTCTATATTGGTGGCGTCGATAATGTTTATGATGCAGTCGGGCTTGTTATTAATGATAAAATCCCTGGAGACTATCTCCTCCTGAGTGTAGGGCCGCAGCGAGTATATCCCCGGCAGGTCAACCACGGAGCAGCTTTTTTGGCCTTTTATCTCCCCCTGCTTCTGCTCCACCGTCACCCCGGGGAAATTGCCAACGTGCTGGTTTGCGCCGGTGAGGGCGTTAAAGAGAGTGGTCTTGCCGCAGTTCTGGTTTCCGGCCAAAGCGAATATCATTTCTTCTCCTCCATAACCACCTCTATCTTCCTGGCGTCCTCTATCCGCAGCGTCAGCTCGTAGCCCCGCACCCGTATTTCTATCGGGTCTCCCATAGGCGCCATCTTTTGCAGCGTTACCCTTGTCCTTGGTATCAGCCCCATGTCCAGCAGCCTGCACCGGAGCGCGCCCTCGCCGCCCACCGCGGTTATCACGGCGCTGTTGCCTATTCCTATCTGGTCGAGAGTCATATCATGACCTCCCCTCACATTCGGTTAGCTCTTGCTAACCGAATAGTAACACAAAGCAATAATGCTGTCAAGGAGATATCACTGCGTTCAAGACTTCCCCTCCGGGGAAGGTTAGCTGACACCCCGAAGCGGAGCTTCGGCCGGTGGAAGCTACGCCTGTGGTGGCCCCGCAGGGGCGGATGAGGGAACCGGCAGCTATTCAGTGGCAGCCGTCCCTTTCATCTCTTCACTATTACCTATTACTTATTACTTGCCCTTCTCAGCCCTGCTCCCGTACGTATCTGACCACATAATCGGCAAAACGGCGGGTGGCGGGGCCGGCCTTGTCTCCCGCGGCTATGGCCAGGCCCAGCACACGCTTGGCCTCCGGTACCAGGGGCAGTATCTGCACGTCGTCGTGACGGCCCTTCAGCAGCAGCTCCGGCATGATGCTTATGCCCAGCCCCTGCTCCACCATGGCTATGATGGCGTAGTCATCCTTGGTGTAGAAGCGCACGTTGGGCTTGACCCCGGCGGCCTCCAGTGCCCGACGGGCGTCGTGGTCGGAGCTCTCCAGCAGGCTTATGAAGGGCTCCGTCTCGCACTCTGCCAGGGGAAAGCGGGGATAGCTCTCAAAGCGGCTGTGGCGGGGGAGTATGGCCAGCAGTCTGTCCTCCATCAGCGGTATGCACTGGCAGTCCACCGAGCAGGGCACCGCCACGAAGCCTATGTCTATGCTGCCGTCGGTGAGCCACTGCTCCACGTCGTGATAGTCCCCGTTCATAAGCTTGAAGTCCACTCTCGGGTAGTCCCGCTGAAACTCCTTCAGTACCGGCGGCATCCAGTGCACGGCCACAGAGGTGAAGGCGCCAATGCGCACCGTGCCGGAATCAAGTCCCCGGATGGAGGCGGCGGTCTGGTCAAGCTGCTCCGCGCTGCTGAGAAGGTTGCGCGCCGCCGGCAGCAGCCGCTCTCCCTCCCCGGTGAGCTTTACTCCGGCGCGGCTGCGCTTTATCAGGGCGAAGCCCAGCTCCGCCTCCAGGCTGTCTATACTGTGGCTGACGGCGGACTGGGTGCAGCCCAGCAGCCCCGCGGCCTTGGTCAGACTGCCGGTCTCCACCACAGCCAACAGTGTGCGATACTTGGACAGACTCATTGCCTCATCTCCTTAAAATGAAAATAACTCATATTAACATGAGCAAGATTAGGGATGGTCATATTATAGCAAAAAAAAGACGGATATCAAGCTCTTTTTCGCTTGTCTCCCTCTTGCGGAAAAAGCTCAAAGCTTTATAATTCCACTATCAAGGAAAAGAGAGGGAATCGTTATGACCACAAGCTCCATATTGATGATGCTGGCTATTCTGGTATACCTGGTTGGTATGCTGTACATAGGCGTGCGCTACTCCAAGAACCAGACCAGCTCCAGTGATTTCTACCTGGGCGGCAGGAAGCTGGGCCCAATAGTCACAGCGCTCAGCACCGAGGCCTCGGACATGAGCGGCTGGCTGCTGATGGGCCTGCCGGGACTGGCCTTCTTCTGCGGCGTGGCGGAGGCCGGCTGGACGGCCATCGGTCTTGCTGTAGGCACCTATCTCAACTGGCTCATAGTGGCCAAAAGGCTGCGTCAGTACTCGGCGAAGATAGACGCCATCACCATCCCGGACTTCCTCTCCCTGCGTTTCAGGGATAAGAGCAAGCTTATAGAGGGCCTTGGCGCCATTATCGTCATCGTGTTCTTCGTGCCCTATACCGCCTCCGGCTTCGCCGCCTGCGGCAAGCTCTTTAACAGCCTGTTCGGGTTTGATTATATCACTACCATGCTTATAAGCGCCGCTGTCATCGTGGCCTACTGTGCCATGGGCGGCTTCATGGCGGCCTCGGTCACCAGTCTTATCCAGAGCCTGGTCATGACCTTCGCCCTTGTGGTTATCGTTATCTTCGGCATCAACGTGGCCGGCGGCTGGGACGCCGTGGTGGTCAACGCCCAGCAGATACCCGGATATCTCAGCCTCTTTGCCAATACCACCATTGACAGCGGCACCCCCGGAGTGTACGGGGCGCTGACCATTGCTTCCACGCTGGCCTGGGGCCTGGGCTACTTCGGAATGCCCCATATCCTGCTGCATTTCATGGCTGTGGAGGACGAGAATAAGCTCAAGACCTCCCGCCGGGTGGGTACGGTATGGGTGCTCATCTCCATGTCGGTGGCTGTGCTCATAGGCATAGTGGGCTTCGCCGTGGCTAAGGCCGGCGCTATCGAGATGTTCACCGGCAGCTCCGCCGCGGAGGCGCTCATAGTCAAGCTGGCGGCTCTGCTGAGTCAGAAGGGCGTGTTCTTCGCCATAGTCGCGGGCTTCATTCTGGCGGGCATACTCTCCGCCACCATGTCCACCGCCGACGCGCAGCTGCTGGCCGCCGCCTCCGGCATCACACACAATATTATATACGGCGTGTTCGGCGTCAAGCTCTCCGATAAGAAGAATATGCTGGTTGCAAGGCTCACGGTGGTAGGCGTGGCTGTGCTGGGCTGCATCTTTGCCACCGACCCCAACAGCTCCATCTTCCGCATAGTCTCCTTTGCCTGGGCGGGCTTCGGCGCCTCCTTCGGCCCGGCGATGCTGCTGGCCCTGTTCTGGAAACGCTGCAACCGCTGGGGCTGCTTCGCGGGCATGGTGTCCGGCGGCGCCATGGTGTTCATCTGGAAGTACGGCATAGCCAAGCTGGGCGGCCTTTTCGCCATATACGAGCTGCTCCCCGCCTTCCTGGTCTCCTGCCTGGTTATTGTGGTTGTCAGCCTCTTGACCAAGGCCCCCGACAAGGAGATAGTGGAGGAGTTCGAGAGCGTGGGCAAGTAATACATTCGGATAAGCGTCGGCTTACTATATCACATCAGAGGGAGGGGCTTGCCCCTCCCTCCGCCGTTTTAAAGCCTTCCCCTTCGGGGAAGGGGGACCGCTTGCGGTGGATGAGGGAACCGGCAGCCATTCAGCGGCAACCGATGAAAATTTACATTTTATTATTCTGCCCACCGTTGTCAGGATTGACAGGCTGAGGTATAATAGATGCTCCCGGCAGGCGAGACGGAGTATGCGCCCCGCCGCCGAGACCGGTAATATTCCATGACGAGGTGTGATGCATAATGAAGAGAACTATAGCCCTGATACTGGCGCTGATGCTGGTGCTGCTGGCAGGCTGCGGACAGGCGGCCCCCGCGCCCGCCGCCGCGTCGGAGCCTACTCCCCAGCCTACGCCGGAGCCCACCCATGTTATCCCCATGTCGGGACTGCTTACGGACGTGCTGGACAGTGAGCGGCAGAGCTTTATGACGGGGCTTAAAAAGACGCCCCCCTCCATGGCCGTCATCAAGCTGGGCGACCAGGCTGAGGCTGTGGTGCTGGATATAGACGATGTGCGTCGGCTGTGCAGCCTGCTTCTGGAGGCGGAGCTTACAGCCAAGACCGATGAGGCCGGCGACAGGGACAGCACTATCACTCTTGTGAAAGAGGACGGAAAGAGCTGCGCTCTCGACTTCAGCGGCGATAAGCTTAAGGTGGACAATGCGTATTACCAGCTGGCCGATGCCGACGGGCTCCGGGACTTCGCGGAGAAGGCCGCAGAGGAGCTGGCTTCGGAGGCGGCCCAGCGAAAGACCGCCATTGGCACCGAGGACTTCTATAAGGCCACCTATAAAAATGAGAAGGACGCGAATCTTATGCGCATTGTCAGCGAGGCCGCCGTTCCCGGTGAGGACGGGCAGTCGGTGACGGTGAAGCTGGGGGTGACCAATACGGCCCAGCACATCCTCATGTCCGCCAAGCTCATCGCCAGCTATGTGGACACAGAGGGCAGGGTAGTGGCCAGCGTCCCCGTGGATCTGGACTTCAACAGCGCCCCGGTGTACATATATGAGACCAGGGATTATGAGCTCAGCCAGCCTGTGTACAGCGCCGCCGGAGTTGAGCCTGCGGATATCGTGGGCGTCCTCATAGAGATAGTCTCCGTCAACGCCCCCAACGAAGCGGGGCACTGATACGAAAAGCTCCCCTGCCGCGGCAGGGGAGCTTTTGAGGTAAGAAGTAATAGTGAATAGGTAATAGGTTATGGTGTCGCCGAGGGCGACAGAAACTTCTTCACTATTCACTCTTACCTATTACTTGTCCTTAACCTCCCAGCCGGGGAGAGGCAGGCGCTGCATAGCTCCGAAGATCTTGCTTTTCATGTCCGGGTAATCCCGGCACAGCTCCGCTAAAAGCTGCTTTATCTCGTGGCGCTTGCTGGCCTTGTCCTGAGGGCAGGGGTTTTCCACCACCGGCAGCGCAAGGGCCTGGGCCACATTGGCTATCTTCTGCTCCCCGGCGTAGATAAGGGGCCGTATCTGGGTAACGCCGGAGCGGTCCAGATAGGTCACCGGGCGAAAGCAGCTTATCCGCCCCTCAAACAGCAGGCTCATCATATAGGTCTCCACCGCGTCGTCGAAGTGGTGACCCAGTGCCAGCTTGGAGATGCCCCGCTGCTTAATGGCGTCGTTGAGGGCGCCCCGGCGCATCTTGGCGCAGAGGGAACAGGGGTTCTCCTCCTGCCGCACGTCAAAGACAACCTCCTTGATGTCGGTTTTCAGCCGGGTGTAGGGTATGCAAAGCTCGCCGCACAGCCTGTCCACCGGGGCGAAGTCCATCCCCTCGAAGCCCAGCTCCACGGTTATGGCCTCCAGCCCGAAGGGCTTGGGGTAATAGCTCCTCAGATGGTTCAGTGCCAGCAGCAGCAAAAGGCTGTCCTTACCGCCGGAGACGCCTACGGCCACCGTGTCTCCCGGCTGTATCATGTTGTAGTCGTCCACGGCCCGGCGCACGGTGCCGGTGAATTCGTTCAGCAGCTTGTCCATAATGTGCCTCGAAAAGTAAAATTTGAAAATAAGCTTTGGAGAGCTATTAAAAGAAATCGCGAGTTTTCGGGAGATTTGAAAATCAAAATCAAAATAGCTGTTGACAGCGCGATTTCCCTGTGATATAAAGATAAAGCGCGTCCGGGCTATATTGTACAGGCCGGCGCCTGAAATGTCAAAACAATTGATTCTATATGGAGGAAACTATGTCTACAACAATGCTGACCAAGGAGACGGTCCAGCGCAAGTGGTACGTGCTTGACGCGGCCGGCAAGCCCCTGGGCAAGACCGCCGCTCTCGCCGCCGACCTGCTCCGCGGCAAACTCAAGACCGACTATACGCCTCACGTGGACTGCGGCGATTATGTCATCATCATCAACGCCAAGGAAGCTGTTCTCACCGGCAAGAAGCTGGAGCAGAAGTACTACAGGACCCATTCTGGCTATCCCGGCGGCCTCAAGGAGACCCAGTACAAGAACCTGATGGAGAAGAAGCCGGAGCTGGCCATGCGCCTTGCGGTGCGCGGTATGCTCCAGAAGAACACCATCGCCCAGTGGCAGCTCAAGCGGCTTAGGATATTTGCCGGCGCCGAGCACGACCACGAGGCCCAGAAGCCCGAAGTTTGGGCCCGCTAAGGAGGAAATGAAATATGGCAACCTATAAGTGCAAGAAGCCCTATACTTACGGCACAGGCCGCAGGAAGTCCTCCGTCGCCAGGGTCCACCTTATCCCCAACGGCACCGGAGCCATCACCGTCAACGGCCGCGATATAGACGACTACTTCGGCCTTGAGACCCTTAAGCTCATCGTCCGTCAGCCCCTGGTCACCACCGGCACCGTGGGCAGCATGGACGTGGAGGCCACAGTCTGCGGCGGCGGCGTGTCCGGCCAGGCCGGTGCCATCCGCCACGGCATTGCCCGCGCCCTGCTGGTTGCGGACGAGAGCTACCGCGCCGCCCTCAAGGCTGCCGGCTTCCTCACCCGTGACCCCAGAATGAAAGAGCGCAAGAAGTATGGTCTCAAAGCAGCCCGTCGCGCGCCTCAGTTCTCGAAGCGTTAATCGACCAATTACAGCACCCACTCCGGTGGGTGCTGTTTTATATGGACGGGCTGCTTTTGCATATCAAGCGGTTGCCGCGCAAGCGGCGAGCTTGATGCGATTAAATATAGAGGTCGAAGACCTCAGCCCGTCGCGCACCTCAGTTCAGCAAGAGATAATCAGCCAATTACGCACCCACTCCGGTGGGTGCTGTTTTTATATAGACGGGCTGCTTTTGCATATCAAGCGGCGAGCTTGATGCGATCAAATAAAGAGGTCGAAGACCTCAGCCCGTCGTGCGCCTCAGTTCTCGAAGCGTTAATTTACCTGCAAATACGGCAAAAACCATAGAACCGCAACGGTTTCAGGGCTTTTGCCGTTTTTTCGTGGGTGATTTTGCCCATCTGCTTGGGGCGTATTGATATGCCTAAATGCCTTTTGAAACATCAATGGGTCAAGCTGCTGCGAAGCCTTATGACGCAGGACAAGGGCCTGTACCGCAGCAATCCCGCTTCCACAGTCAAACCTGTTTTTGCATGATTGCGCTCTACGGGTCGTAATTTCACCGGTCTATTCACAGGCCTCCGGCCAATACCTGACCGCGACCGCCGTACCGGCGTCCGAGCATACCAACTCGTCCATAGGCGTCACTTTTATTCCGACTGGTGTAAACACCGCTCCACCCACATTATATAGGAAAACGATATCGCCGCCGTCTAAAACAGCATCACAAACCGCAGCATTGCTTCGGTATCCCGAATTGATATCCATAGCCTGCCTGGCGTCATTAGCGCTGCCGCTGTACGGTATTATCTCTTCAAACATGAGAGTTGAGCTGGAAACCGTTATGGTGTTAGAGCCCTGGTTATACTCCACATTTATGTATGGCGGTGTCACTCCGTAACAGGCCCAGTCGCCGCCGCTCTGCCTGCCAAAGTCAATATCTCCGACCTCAACGCCCTGCGCGCCTTGCGTAAGCTTTACTGTTAAGATCTCATATATCCCATTTGAACGGTAGTTGAAGTAGAAAAAAGTAGCTTCTTTCGAGCAATCCTCGACGACGTCAATATCCAGCCGACTTCCGTTGCCCATAACAAACTGGTAAATTGCGCTGTTTCCCTGCTGTGCTCTTAGTATCGAATCCGGTTTGCCGTCCTTGTCGATATCAAGCTTACCATACTCCGGTATTATCTTACCTATATCACCGCTATATCCATCAATTTGTTCCATGCGGTTGCACAGCTTCATATCAATGGTTTTTGTGTGGTTCGATGAAGCTTTTATTGAAAATATAACAACAATCAGAACCAGGATGAAAGCAGTTGCCGCCAGTACAGGGCCGCTTCTTCCTCTGCGCTTACAATACGGACAGTCATTCGCGCCTTTCGACACCACGTGACCGCATTTCGGGCAGAGCGGCGCAGCGGCGTCGTTTCTGTAACATGAGCTTTGGCCTGTTCTGTAAGAAGCTTTTTCATCGTTCAGTGTGTTTTTCACTAGCGAACCTTTGAGCTCCATGATGATTTTACCTTTCTTGGGGTCATGATAACTATGTTCGTCAACAATTCAGACAGCGTTGCTCTGCTTTCTGTCAGTTGAATTCACGATATGATAAATATCCCCAGAACAAGGATTGCGATGCCTGCCACCATCATGAGCCCGACGCCCTTGGCGCTCACCTTTGCTTTCTTAAGTTTGAAAAACGTGGCTAAGGCGCTTAGCATTATAAAAGCCCCTACAGCCGTTAATGAAATGCCGAGATTGTGTATATATGAGGAGTTGAATGCAATGTCGAATAAGGACACCTCATATCCCAGCTTATCCGGGAGCCAGGTGTACACCCCTGTTATTGCAGCTATGATGACAACGCCAATGCCAATCGGCACGAACCCGGAACCGCCCTTCCGCGCCATCGTAAAAATACTGTTGCCTATGAGGCAAGAGGCGATCCATAGAATAAAAAATATTACTAGAAAAGCTATTTTTATTATGGTATCCATATTTGTATCTCCTAGTTATTATTCAATAATTAATTATCATATTTCTTCAAGGACTCTTCTCTATACTGAGGTAATTAAATCGGTATGCCATCTTCTCTCAACGCTTGTTTCACTTGTTCACATAGTTCCGAACCAAAGCGCTCCGCTTTTCTTAAACAAATATTTGCCCTTTGTATATCGCCCAATTTAGCATAGTTCTTGGCCGCGTGACGCAATAATACACCGTAATTGCTCTCGTTGCGCCGACCTGTCCGATCTGCTATACTAAATGCCTGCTCAAACATTTGAGCGGCTACATAGTAATCCCTCATTTTATATTGCAGAACTGCGTAATTTAAATATGAGATGTAATCGTTTTGGTCGTAATAAATCGCTTTCTTATAGCACTCCTCTGCCTTCGCCAACAGATTCATCGTTTGATAGATCTTCGCTAGACAATCCCACGCGACAGAAGAAGTTTTATCTATCTCAAGAGCATCATAGAACAACCGCATTGCGTCTTGCAATGCATTTTCTTTATAACATTTCTTGCCCTCAATAATTTTTGAGTCATGCTGGATTTCCTTCATGTCTTCGCTTGTGCATAGTGCGACTCCGTCAATAATTCCTTCGCTGCCGCTAAGTCGCACACCGCATTTGGGACAGAAAACAAAACCCGGCTGCGCCGTATAGCCGCAGCTTTTACAGGTGATCCCTCTCGGCTTAGGGACACCGCACACCGAGCATCTGTCGCCCGAATTTACTGTCTCGTCATTTGTACAAATCCATGTTGACGAGGTGCTATAGTTGTCTGTGCCCGGATAATTATTCATTTAGTTACTCCTTATCTGCATTTGCATAGAGCGCCTCGATAAACCGATCGGTGTTTTCCTCTATCCATTCCAGCCTGCGAATATCCTCCAGCCACCCATCCGGGACGTGGTCGAAGCCGTAGTATGTACCTGCCAGCCCACCGGCGACTGCCGCCGTGGTGTCCGAATCTCCGCCAAGATTCACGGCTTTCAGAACACAGTCTGCATAGCTGTCGGTGTTCAGAAAGCACCAAAGTGCCGACTCCAAGGTATCCACAACATACCCGCCGGAGTTCATCTCGTGCTCGGGCAGCTCCTTGAAGCGCTCCGTGTTCAGCAGTCTTTCGTATACGGGAAAGCCGTCCATATAGTGCTCATCGCTAAATATATTGCCGTAGCCGTTTTCATAGCCGCCACGAAGTGTATAAACGGCAGCTTGAAAATGGTCGGCCAGCTCGCTTTTTCGCGGCCCCTGCGCTCCGGCGGACAGTATCTCGCCGATGAACGCGGAATAGAGGCTGCATCCCATCATACTGATTGGGTGGGCGTGGGTTATGGCGGAGGCACTATGTATGGGCGCAAGCCATTCGTCTGTTATCCCGTCTTTTGAATAGCCATGCTTGGCGCATTGGCAGAAAGCCGCCGGCAGTATCCGCATCAGAGAGCCGTTGCCGTTATTCCGTATACCCCGGCCGCCGCAGTGTACGGCGTCAGTACCGGTGTATCTGGCAAATGCCTGCAATACAACTCTTCCGATACCGAAGGCAGTGCCGTACGGCGTATACTCCCCGACTCTCAGCCAGCGATAGAATCTGGACATCATATCGTCGCCGTCAATATCCTTACACTCAGTGATGCTGTCCATGGCGGCAAGCGTCATGCTGCTGTCGTCCGACCATGTACCTCGGGGCATATAGTGCGAACCGTATTCCTGCATCCCGGTGACCGGGTGGCTTTTCAGCCACTCCCGCGATTGGCCCTCGACCGGCATACCCAGCGTGTCGCCGACTATCAATCCCAGTATACCGCCGCGGATGGCGTCAGATTGGATGTTCATGGCAGACTCTTTCACCCTTTCCTGAATTAGTGTCTACTTAGGCTGCCAGACCAGTGTCGGTCTGCTTGCTTATCCCATGTTGTTGCCGATAAACGACATAAGAAGCAAAACTATAGGTAATATCCAGCATACATATATGGGAAAGCTCCGAATTACGTAATCCGGGTCATCTTTGTGTTTTGCCCTTTGAACGTAGAATACGATTATCCCCGTAATCGCGGAGGCAAAAAACACAACGACCAGGCATACAGATACGATAACCAGTGCTATGCTATTATCCATTACACCAATTATCGCGCTGAGAATCATACAAATACTGGAAACAAGGCAAATAACGCCAAAAACTATTGTGTTCTTTCTTTTGCCGACGGGTTTGTTCTCGTTCTCCATTTTTATAATCTCCTTTTTATATTGGAATAAATTGCGAACAATATAGTATAAATTGCGGTATTATCTGTGCTTTAATTCCTGCATATGGCCTCATATGCAAAGCTGCCGACGTCATAGCAGGTGACGGTACGTGAGGTGCTGTCAGTGCTATAGTGATAAACACTTGCCTCAATTCGCGTTGCTATTTCATCGATAAGGGTTCAGTTTCCGATATGCATGAACTGAAATGTATTGCCTTGATGATCTATTCATAACAGACTGGCAATAATACAGGCCTTTAGTATAGAAATTTCTTGACTATTGTCTATATTCCAGTTATCTTCGGTAAACCCTTCGTCGCTATATACAACAGTACCAAGCAGGTTCATATTGCCGTCGTAGCAAGAAACAATTATTTCGTCGTCACCTCGGGAGTAGTCATACGTAAACTCTTGCCTGAGGACACCCTCCGAATACGTATCATAAATAACCTGACGCCCACTGTCGTCATAAACATAGATAGACTGGCTGAAGTCTCTGGAATGATAAAAAGAACGAACATCTTCTCGACCGGCTTCATCATAGTATATATCTGTGTAGCTCGTTGAACCGTCATCCTCAGTATTGATATAAACTTCTCTTATCAGATCGCCATTGCCATCATACTCGCTTTGCACAGATAATTCATCATCCAACTCTTTACACACTACCGACACTGCGCGCTCAGATGCTGGTATGATTGTATCAGTAGTGTTAACTGCACTTTCTATCGCATGGTTGTTGCTGGCATTGCTGTTATTTGCAGGAGAAGCATCTGAAGCGCCAAGCAGACTTCCATTTGCAAGCGAGCCTGTAAAGAATAGAACACCAATTACACATCCGACGATATTCCATACCTTTGCAGAATGCAGATGCTTCAATTCCTCGGCGCGGGAAGTTGACTGGTTTGCTTTATTAGTCTTCGTTATAGCGACGATACCGGCTATTCTGCTAAAGAGGATAGCCACAACAATTGACCACGCCAGCATTCCGCCGTTGCGGTGCAGCGCTGGCGCGGGTGGCAGTCCATGCGGCTGTTGACAGTTCTTACAGGTCACGCGGTCGTTCTCGTTGGCAGTCCCACAATGTGGGCAAAGCCATCTAGTTGTCGTACCCCATCCACAATTCGGGCAGCTCTCCGCGCCGATAGGTATGGCTTTACCGCAGGATGGGCAGTGATCTCTCACCTTGATTGTTGGCGCTGGACGTGAGCCTCCACATATACTGCAGGTCGCCCCATAATTTATGGATTCGTCGCGCGGGCATACCCACCCGCTCTGTTCAGAATAATTGTCCATTTTGTTCTGCCCCCGATTACGTTCTTTATACCTTGCACACAGTCTCCATCATCATAGTTTCGGAGGATGAAAATAACCCGATGGCGTCAGATCCGGCCTCTTTTCCGTACTCCCTCCACAGTATGGGCATACGGTGCTGCTGTCCATTGCGTTCCCGCAAATACCACATCGTTTCTTGTATGCCGGTGTGGGGCTAGGTGTCGGTTCAGGCCTAGGCATCGGTGTGGGTCTTGGTGCCGGCGTGTGCATTACACTATGGGCGGCCACAAGTTCGACGAAGTATCCCGACCACGCGGTCGTATAGTACGGCGAAACGTACAGTATCCCTAATATTCCAAAGGTCAATGCACTCAGTATTTTCCATCCGATGAAGCTCAAATCCAGGACGAAGAGTTCCATTTTATGCCCATCTGTAAGCTCCTCGGAATACTTCATCGCCTCTGAGGCAGACATCTCCGGGTGCTCTACCAACACGTACGGGGTCAGAGAATAGGAATAGTACTTAATGATTCCGTAAACCGGGATGAGATTCCAGAGGATGACCACGAGGTTCCAGCAAAGGCAGCTGCCGACCAAGTGTCCGTAATCTGAAAAGCCCTGAAATATATCACCGGGGGCAAGTGTTTCATGCCTATATAGCTTTATCCCTGAGTAATACTCGCCACAGTTCAGAATTTGGAGTACTAATATATTCAGCATTGGGAGCACCAGGAACCACAGGGCAAAAATGATCGCTGTAACGAACCCCGCGGCATAACCCAACGCCCAAAAAATCAGCCACGTTTTGATTGCAACCTTGTTTTGAACGCGAATTGCGGCCTTTGCCTTTTCTTTGATTGTTGCCCGATCCGGAAAACTGCTGACGGGACCGTCCCTATATGTCGGTCTTGCTTTACCGCATCCGACACAGTACAGCGCTGATGGACTATTATTAGCTCCGCAGTTTACGCAATACCACATAGCTTATCCTTTCTGCGTTTAATACTTAATTTAGTTTAATATTTTAGGATAAATCGCGGATGATTTAGTTTAAAATCCGCGGCCTGTCTGTGCTGCTTGTGAGGAATCGGACCATGAAAAGTCATAATGGATAGTTGATACCACGCAGACGATGTGAGTTATACTATCTGTCCAATATCACCTTTATCGCTTCACAGAAAGCATCTGCAACATCTGAGGGGGGAGGGGCGCCGCCAGACTTGGTTTTCGGCACACTACCGTATGTTTGAAAGCTTTGGGGAGAACTATTCCCCCAAATAGTATACGAACTATAGAGTCTGCTTCCTCTGGGCATACTCTCGACTTTTATATATGCATTTTCTTGCAACCCCACTGTGCGCGTATCGTCAGTACCTGCGTAATATGTGCTGCTGTAGTACCCATCTACATCGTAGTCATAAGCCAATGTAACAATATACGAGACTTCTGCAAGAGACGACGGATACAGTCCCGATGGTAGAAAATTCATAAGTGCAAAATCTACAGCATAGCAAAGATCCACTTCATACGGGTGATGACTTCTCAGTATAAGGATCTTCCCGGCATCAGCAGCGCCACATTGTTGAAGCAGTTGCTTTTGGTCATCTATTTTGAAACAGGAATCGCTATTTCGGAGCGAGTACGTCATAGTGCCCTGCGACTCGTATATATCAATAATACGCGCAATAGTCTTTTTTATAGCTTCATCATGATAGTCAGGACTACTATTGTCCAGTACACTCAGAACAAATTGTTGGGAAAGCCGAACGTCAATATTGCTGTAATTAAGAGTGCCTATTCGATTACGAATAACAGTATCCAAGGCGATTCTCGCCCCATCCTCGTCTTTTCTTTCAATCGTTGCGGCAACCTCAGCTGCAGCCCGGTAATTGCCGCTGTTGATATATTTGATTGCTTTGGCACATTCCTCGGCATATGAATACTCCTTCGCCTTGGCAAAGAAATCTCCAGCAGCATTTAGATCTCCATTCCTTAATAAATCAAGGGCTCGGCGGTAATTCAATTCTTCATAAAAGATGTCCAATTTTACAAGGGTTGAATCTTCAATGGAATCTGCGGTTTCCTGTGCTGAAGCGAAATCGCCGCTCTCCATCTGCTGGCGTGCAATAGCCAGTTTAGCAACGCCGATTTGTTCTTTTGCGCGCTTTTCTGAACTTACCTGAGCTAACAAAGCAAGTGCCTCATCGTATTCTCCGGCACCGATATACAGCTTGGCTTGCTTCAATATAGCATTAATCTGGTAATTCTTGCCATTCGCACCCAACTTTGCATACTGAGCGGCAGCTTCAAGATATTCCTGATTGCTGTACAGTTCATCGGCGTAATCGCTGATTGCTTGCTTACGTACCCGACTGCTGAACAGAAAGTCTGCGCTTAGTTGGGATACCGCTTTTGACAGTTCTCCGTTTTCATAGCTCTTGATTCCTCCAAAATGGTGTGCACAGCACCAAACTAGAATAAGAATAAGCACCGCCGCGATTGCTATCAATGTACGCTTCTTTTTTAGGCCTTTTATCAATACATCCAATTTCTTATGGCCATTTATTGTAGTGCAACTATCGGTAAGAGAGGTCATGTTATTTATTGGCTGCGGTATTGGAGGAGTACGGGAAGATATCGAAGTAGCTGGTGCACCAACGCCGTACTTTTTGTCGCCCATGCCCGAACCAGCTCCCGTCGACATTTCGACCTTCGCTTCAGGAATTTCAAATAATCGATAAAGTACGAATAATTCGCTTAATAATACTGAAAAAAACAAACGTTCGGAGTTGCTAAGGGACCGACTTGAAAGGCTAAGAAAGCAGAATTTAGAAAGTTCTCCGTTTATCTTATCTACGTTTGAGATCATGTATTCTTTAATATTTTGACTTGCTGACGCATACTCGATGGCGGAAAAGCACTGCATAGGTATATAGATACTAGTCAGTCCCCTTTGTCTCGCTAAGTTGCTGATTATTTTGTGAACAAGATATGTATTTTCAAATATAATCCTTGAGTCTGTGCTGATATCGGTTCTCTCAAGTACCCTCTCTGAAATGGTAAACAATCCGCCTGAGCAATTTTCTACCTTACCATTTTTACAAAACTCACGCGAATTCAAAAACTCAGGTACTGATACAGAGTCGATAAAACGGCCGAAAGGATTGACTGTGGGCGCCTGAGGCTTTGCAGAACTCGTTCTAGACAACTTTTTTTCTTGCATATCGTTCACTACCTTTCCGTGCGATTGTGGGTATTGTTCTGTAATGATCAACGGCCATGTCAATTCGATGTCGCAAAGTTATTTAATCGGATCTCACAATTGCCACTTGCTATGTCTATTCCTGCAAATGATTTGACAACGCGATTTCCTTTACCGTTCTTCAGCTATCTCGGAATAATGAAAACAACGAGACAAAAAACAAATCACCAAGTATAAGAGCAAGAAAACAGCAAAAATATGAGTCTTTTTCAAGTAAGATAGCTGGGATGAGAATTGGTGCAATTAATATCAATATCCTTAAGGCCTTTTCAAGAAAGGCCGGTAAACGATTAAAAAGACAATCGTTCATAATAAAGAGCATTTTCAACAAGCTATATCCAAAAATGCACCACATCGCTATCATTGTTTCATGAGAGGGAATATGTGAGCTGACCAAAGTAAAAAATATTCCACCAAATACAAATATTCCAAATAGCGCTTGCCCCGCACCAATACCAGTAGTTCCCTTTTCTGCGTCTTTAGGGCGTTTACTTGGTGTTGAAGGCACGGGTCTTTTTTTCAATTCCGAAAAAGGGTCCTTAGTGATAGCAGATGAATTTTTTATAGCGTGTAGGACCTGCTTTTCGACAGTATAATTATCCTTCCGGTTTTCATATATCCTTAATAATATGAAAAATTCAGATAGAAGGCTTGAATAATAAGCCCGTTCATCGTCACTGACAGACTTTCCGGCGAAAGTTTGAAAGCAGAATTCTACTGCTGTGTTATCTAACCTTTCTAGATTCGCAATTATATAGGCAGATAAATCCTTTCCTGCTATTGAGTATTCATCAAGTGTAGCGTGTTGCAGGAAACTACAAATATCTTGGCGTCCCTTCTTCTCCGCAATATAAAAGATAACCTTTTGCGCAAGATAGGTGTTCTGTAAATCCTTGCTCAGCGTTGGGCTAATGCCCGGCTTAGCCTGTTCATACTCAGAAGCAAAGAATATTCCTCCTTTGCACTCATGTAGATTATTTGTTTTGCAAAATTCTCTCGCGAATAAAAGCTCGGAAACCGTTATTGAGCTAAGAAAGTCGTCAAAAGTGTTGGCTACTCCTGGAGTGTCTTTCTTCTTCAACGCCACAGATTGATTATGTATGGATTCTTTTATGCTGTCATTATCATTTTCATCTTCAATTGTACCCCATACTTCCTCAACAAGGTTGTTGTTTTCATCGAGTACTCTAATTACTGCCTGAATAGCATCTTTTTTTTCAACAACATTTCCTCGGCCATCAAGGTAGTATACTTCGCTGGTCTGTTTATTGTTGCTTTTTGTTGATTCTTTCTGAGCTGATTCCTGAGGATATATAAAGCTTTCCTTGCGGGGATGGCGGCAATTCCTGCAGGATGTACAGTCGTTCTCATTGACGGTTTGGCAATGTCGGCACACCCAACTTGTCTGTGTATTCCATCCACAATTCGGGCAGCTCTCCGCGCCGATAGGTATGGCTTTACCGCAGGATGGGCAGTGATCTCTCACCTTGATTGTTGGCGCTGGACGTGAGCCTCCACATATACTGCAGGTCGCCCCATAATTTATGGATTCGTCGCGCGGGCATACCCACCCGCTCTGTTCAGAATAATTGTCCATTTTGTTCCGCCCCCCATTACGTTCTTTATACCTTTTATGCCCATCTGTAAGCTCCTCGGAATACATCATCGCGTCTGTGGCAGACATCTCCGGGCTCTGCCAGCTCTGCGTATGATAACTGGTCTTGCTTCGTGTTACCATATCCACGCACGTTGCGATGGAATTCTCAAGCTCAATAGACGCCGCCGTTGTAAAACTGTACCCGGACCCGCGCTGACGGGCTTGCCGCTGCCTATCAACAGGCGCTCCTTTGAGAGCCGTTGCCTTTCTCTGATGAAATGATCAAGCAGCAAAACAAGCCCGTCAGATATTAAGACTTTATATAATAAAGGTCCACACGGTATTTGTTACCCACGCGTTGTCGCTGGAATAGTGACATTCGATTTCTCCACCGTCATAGTTGGAGCAGTAATCGCCAAACCCGGTTCTATCGCCGAACCAGACATAGCCGACCTTATATGTAACGTAATAAGAATCCTGGCTGGGCAATGGGATAGTCGCCGTTTGGCCTTCTCGGATGTAGAAGCGGACATATTTGGACGAATCCGCAGTGCTGGTGACAGTCATCTCCGCCGGTCCGCTGTCGGCAGTCACATTTATCTCGCTGCCGCCCTGGAACTGGAAGGTACGCTCAAGCTCGGTCCCGGTCTTGGGCTCCACAGATTTCAGATCCGAAACGATCTGATAGAGAATCGTATCGCACTCGTCCTCAATCGACGAACTGAGCTCAAGAGCGTAGCACTGAAACAATTCGCCAAAGGCCCCGTAATAATCTCCGCTTGATATAAGACGCTTGGCGTTGCTGAGATACTCCTCCGCCTTGCTTGAGGTCAGGTCCGGCGCGGACGTAGGCTGCGGTGTCTGCTTGGGCTTGGACGTAGGCCTGGGTGTTGCTGTGGGCCTGGCGGTCTCCACCGCGGAATAAGGCCGCTGGGTGGGAGCGGGAGCCGTGGAATCACCGCTTAGATTGGCGATGCTGCCGATAATGAACAGGGAACCCAGGATACAGCCCACAATATTCCAGATCTTCGCGGAGCGCAGCAGCTTCTGCCGTTCTTCCTCCTGCGTCGCCTTGCCTGCATTCACAGTCTTGACCAGCGCCACGATGCCGGGTATCGTGCTTATCAGCAGCGTCACGATGGACCAGGCCAGCATCCCGGCGTTACTGCGCGGCGGCACAGGAGATTGCGTGATCTTGACTGTAACCGTCAAATCGCCGCGCCTGCTGCCGTCCGACGAACGGAGGCCGTGGCCGGGAACGCGAAACCTTTCACCGGAGATCGAGCCGGCGGGAATATAAACGTTCACCGTCTCGTTGGTTCGACTGACATATACCCGTTTTCTGCAGCCTAATAAGGCTTCATCGCCGGTCACGGTGACTTCCTGGCTGATATCCAAATTTTCAGGCGGGGGGGGCGTAGTACCCCTTTGATTGCCGCAGACTCTGCATTTGCTGCCGGTTGTGCGCGTACCGCAGTACGGGCAGTACCACTCATCCATCGGCGGTTCTGGGCCTGGACCTGGTATTTTTATACTCATAATATCACCTCATTTTCGCGTTTTAACAGTACTTTATGTAATCTCTGCTGTATTTCTCCCACAGGTCAAGTATTTGCTCACGGTCCATGCTGTTCATGGGCTCTATGTATTCGCGCCATAGAGCTTCTCTGCGGTCATAAAAGGCTTCCTTCAAAGCGGCGAAAGAGCCGCTGCCGTAGCATAATCCGGTGAGGCTGAAATCATCGCTGGCCACCCTCCCCAGCCGTTCGTACAGCTGGCGTTCCCAGTCCCGAACAGTCTCGGAGTTCTCCAGGGCGTCCAGAAGCTGGTACTCAAAATCCATGGGCGAGCGCCAATACTTGTAGCAGCCGTCTGTGGCTGTCAGCACCAGCATGGGCCCCGTCTCATCTCTTGCCGCGCTGTTCAGCTTCCATCCCCCAAGGGATATGACGTTGTTCATGGGAGGGTCCCCGTCCATTTGGGTGCGGATATCCTCCTCGGAAGCGTCGTCCCGGGTTATCTGCTCCAGTCCCTGCGGCCTGAGTATGTATCCGCGGGAATCACCGGCCCAGTAGAACTCGCACTTAACGCCGGTCTTGGACGGGGAGCAGACAGCCACCGCGGCGGTGGTCGGAAACTTTTTTATTATACCTGCAGCTCTTATCGCCGACGGTCCTTCGGCGTCTTCATATTGTTGGAGCAGCTGCGTATAGCGGTCGATGACGCGCTTCAGCCCTGCAGCATCACCCGGAACAGAGGGATAACAGTTGCTGAACCAGTCCAGACACGCCGCCGCCGCCGTCCGGGACGCTATATAGGCTCCGGTGTGGCCACGGAACACGGAATACCTCCTCGCTCCTGAGCCGCCCAGCCCGTCAAAAACGCCCACCATGTCCGCACCGTCACTTAGACTGAATACGAAAGCGTCCTCTCCAACGCCTCTGCTTTTATCCTTTGCCGCCGTCAGACAGAAATCCAATGTGGCACAGGCGTTGCCCTTACGGTTCTCCATTGCTGTCCGCCCCATATTTGTTATATAGAACGGGCGAGAGCGTCCAGTATCTGCTGATAGTTTGCGTCGGCCATTCCATTATTTAATGCCACAGTGTAGTGAATAACGTTATCCCATGTATCGGAAATGGTGTTCCAGGCGCCCTTGCCCGGGGCATACAGCAGCAGACGCTTTTTTCTCTGACTCATGTATTCGGAGTCCTGAAACACGCCCCACCATGATGAAAGTGTCTCAAAGGTCTTGGCCATGCTTTTTTCATACAGAGGGCAGGAGCGCTTTATCTGCAGCTTCTCCGCTTCTTCGGGATAGCTGGGTGGGTCATCTACCAGCATATGCGGCATGGTGTCTGTAAAAAGGACGATTATCTGCCGCCCAAGCGCTCCCGGAGTATCCCATTTTGACCTTATGGCGAAGGCCAAAGCCTCCAGAGCATCCTCCGGCGCGTCTCCGCCGCCCTTGGCATCAAGACTGTTAACACTGTCTGTAAACTTGTCGGTGTCTGCGGGAAGCGTGAAAAAATCCGTTGCCAGCATTGGCTGTAAATTGTCCTTCATGAAAGCCGCGTAGTCTCTGAAGGCGATGACCTTTATCCGCATCTGGTCTATCAGCTTTGGAGTGTCCATGTTTTCCATGCCTCTTTTCAAATCGCCGTAAAGATTCAGCGCGTTCTTCTTAATTGTATTAAGAACAGGCGTCATGCTGCCGGTAACATCGATGCAGAATACGATGTCCACATTGTACTTAAGTGAGTAATTGTCCATTTGTTTTCCCTCCGTATTTTCTATTTCTGAATTTGTGACCGCTTGAACTATGTTTATTACCATTACCTATCGTGCGCTTTTGATTACCCCCTCCACTAAATCAAGTTGGCGAGTGCGTCCAATATCTGCTGATAGCTCACAGCACCATCTGGTCTATCAGCTTTGGAGTGTCCATGTTTTCCATGGCTCTTTTCAAATCACCGTAAAGATTCAACGCGTTCTGCTTAATTGTAGTAAGAACAGGGGTCGTACTGCCTTTAACATCGATGCAGAATACGATGTCCACATCATAACTGAGCTTATAGTAATCCATGCTTACTACCGCCCTCATAAAAAGAATATTGCGTCCAGTATCTGCTGATAGCTTGCGTCGGCCATTCCGTTGTTCAATGCCACAGTGTAGTGAATAACGTTATCCCATGTATCGGAAATGGTGCTCCAGGCACCCTTGTCCGGTGCGAAAAGAATCAGGCGTTTTTTTCTCGTGCTTATGTAGTCCGACTCCTGATGCACACCCCACCATGACTCAAGTTCGTTAAAGTCTTTTGCCATGCCGCAGGGATAGAAGGGACTGGCTTTGCCAAAGCCCAGTGTGTGGGGCTCTTTGTCCGTAAACAGGACGATTATATGCCGTCCCATTATGCCCTGAGTATTCCAATCTGATCGTATGGCGAAGCCAAGAGCTTCCAGCCCGGAAGTTTTTCCTCCTGGCAAATCCAATCCGGCACGGAGCATAGAGGCAGCTTTGCTGAAATTCTCCGATTCCGCAGGTAACGTATAAAAATCCGTTAGCAAGACAGGCGCGTTATCCGGAAAATCGGTGGAATAACCGCCAAACGCGATAAATTTGGCGCGCATCTTCGCGATTCGCCGTACATCGTCAGCGACGAAAAGCCTTTCCAAATCGGCAGAAAAACAGTGAATAAGACGCCTGACTGTTTCCATTATGCCCGCCATGCTTCGGGAGCAGTCAACGCAGAAGACCAAGTCAATGTTATAGTCACGGCTGAATTCCGAATGCTCAAAGGCTGCGTTAGTAAAATAGTCCATTTCCCACCTCCTGCGCTGCCGGGCCGGTCGTACCCTCAGCTCTCGCTGCCCGGCACGTGCCAGTACTGCGCTGCCGCTCTCTCTTCCCGATTGGCTCTATGCTTATAGGTGACCGCTATCATCGCGCAAACCATAGCTATGGGCGTGACTATGGCATAGGCGCCGATGCTCAGCTCGCCCATAAAGAAGCGGCTGGAGAGGGCATACATGATCAGCAGGGAGAGAGCCGGGATGGCCGTAAAGATAAGCCCCAGCAGCGCCAGCACAAAGGGCCATGTGTTGGGCTTTTGCCAGGAGAGCGTCAAAATGCCCACAGTGGAGAGCACCAGCGCGGCAAGGCCTATGAGCGAAATCAGAACGATCATCGCGTTTATCTGCGCATCTGTCGCGTTGCCCATAAATTTGCCGGTGTATTCCACCAGAGTCTGGTTGAGAAAGCCGTCCGCGTCGGCGATGAAGCTTATAAGGTTGTATGAGTAATGATCATTGGATATTGAG
Organism: uncultured Oscillospiraceae bacterium; assembly: GCA_964430345.1. GTDB lineage: Bacteria > Bacillota > Clostridia > Oscillospirales > Oscillospiraceae > Limivicinus. The sequence goes on from CAYSFK010000005.1 coordinate 35,358, forward strand.
CTGTACTGCACTATCGGCAGAAACAGTGTTATCAGGCTGAGTGCCATGCCGCCTACCGACGCGTACAGCCACCATTTACGCCGCATTGCCGCCACCTCCTTGCTCAGGGCTGTCCGGATTATCTGCGCTGTCCGGATTATCTGCGCTGTCCGGATTATCTGCGCCGCCCGGATTATCTGCGCCGCCCGGATTATCTGCGCCGCCCGAATTATCTGTGCCGCCCGAATTATCTGTGCCGCCTGTAGTGCCGTCGCCGTCTGTAGTGCCGTCGCCGCCTGTAGTGCCGCCGCCTGTAGTGCCGATGATGCCCGCAGCGCCAGCGGCTCCGCCATCCTTCACTTCCAGCACAGCCGGGTCGGACGCTATGGGCTCCCGGCCATCTATCACCAGCACACAGCGATACTCACCGTCGGCCTCCTGCTTCAGGCTCTCGGCCTTCAGCACAAAGGTGCGGTGTAGTTCGGCTTCATTATCGTTCTCATCAGATACCAGACCCAGACGTGTAAGCTCTGCTTCGCTCAGGTCGATGAATACCCCCTCCGCGTTCTTTTTCTGCCATCTGGGAGCATAGTCTGCGCAGTCGTCTCCGCCCTCACAGACGTCAACAACGAAAACAGGGCCGAAATCATTCTCCGTCTTTGTCTCCGACGTAGGCATTTTATAAAAACCCGGCAGCACCAGGGGCGGGGCAACGGGCTCCGGCGTAGTCTCGACGACTATGCGCAGGGAGGCCAGTTCTTCTTTTGCGGCAGAGAGCCCGTCATTGAGCGCCTTAGCGTTTTTTGCGGTAATGAATATACTGAGTCCGCAAAACGCCAGACAGATAGCTGCCAGCCCCAGCCCCAGCCAGAGGCTGTTCTTTGGCCTGCGCGCCTTTAGTTCATCGAGCTGTTTCTGTATATCTCCGAGAGCATATATGACATTTTCGTCGGTGTGTACGACTACGTCGGGCCTGCCAGGATTAATTGAGGGCTTCTTCGCTATGGGTTCAGGTGATGGGGCAGCTATCGGAGGTAAGGACTCAAGTTCGAGTGTTGCCAAATCGAAAAAGCCCTCTCCCCCCTCGTAGAAGACCTCCGCGTCACAGTGCGGACACTTCACCGGCCTTCCGTCGAAAGCACGGCCGCAGCTTTTACAGAACATATTTCGTACCCTCCTTTGTGAATGTGAATAGTTGTTATTTACTTCGTGTATCATGGCGGCTCTGTCTCTGCCGCCCTCTGTTTCGCGTTTGCCTCTACAAAGCGGCTTTCTAGTCGAATTTAGCGATCTTCCAAATGGCGTCTTCAGTCGTTTGCTTAGACGGACTGATCGGCGTAGAGCCTCCCGCATCGCCGCCTCCCAGGTCCTTAACTTGGATATTCCCGTTCAAAAAATCAAGGGCTTTCAGTGCGCTGGGGCGGGCTTGTGGGTCTTTTGAAAGCATAGCCGTTATGAGAGCTTTCTGCCTCTCCGGAAGAGAGCTGTCCAGTGTGACAGGCGCTTTATTGAGTACGGCCATGGGGACGTATCTGTATTTTTCCACATTAAACCCGGGCATCCTCCCGGTCCATATCTGATGGAGGATTATTCCCAGCGCAAAGATGTCTATCTTCTCGGTCAGGGTCACAGCCTCGCCATATTTCTTCTGTATCGTCTCCGGCGCAAAATACACCAAGTCGCCCACTATGTCGTCCGCCTCCGTCGGCGGCTCGCTTTTCAGAAAGCCCGAATCGAAATCTATTATCTTTGCCGCGCAATAGCCGCCCATAGTCTCCTTGAAGAGTATGTTGTCCAGCTTCAGGTCGCTGTGAATTATGTTCTTTCCATGGAGCGTCCCCACGCAGAGGAGGAGGGATTTGATTATCGACAGCTTGACCTCCGGCCTTAGCCTTGCCAGCTGCTCCGGGTGCAGGGTGGCGGCATCGACCAGCTCCGTCACGGCATAATACTTCGTCTCGTGCCTGAAAAACTCCCGGACAAAGATGTTGTTGCCGGTATCACACTGGAAGAGCGCATTATAAAACCTCCTCCTGTTTGCAAAGAATTCTTCGCATTTGTCCCGCATTTTTCTTGTAATTTTGCTGGAGTATGTACCGTCCGGCGGGTACTTCGGGTCAATAAATTCCTTAATGAAATACTTTTTCCCGCCCTTTTCTCCTATGGCCCAGCGGGACATACCCGCGCCCTTGGTGTCAAAAGGCTTGATCAATGTGAAGCTGGAATAGCTGTCGTCGGTTATCAATGTCATATCTTTATCTCTCCTGTATAAAACTGCTGAAGGCATATATATTATGGCTTTAGTGACGGGCTGCGAAATTCGGGGCTCTCTGCCTCCGGCTTTGTCTGCGCAGTTGGTGTGCTTAGCTTTAAGGCTCCGCCGGTGCCGCCATCCGTGGTGGCAGCCGCCCCGGAACCATCCTCAATAACGGAGGGCTTGAAGAATACGGCACCCTCCCGGCGTATGCGCTCTTCCTCCGCCTGACGCTGCCTTTCCGCTTCCTGCCCGGCATGGTCGGCAGTCTCACGGCGTATGCGCTCTTCCTCCGCCTGACGCTGCCTTTCCGCTTCTTGCCCGGCACGGTCGGCGGTATCACGGCGTATGCGCTCTTCCTCCGCCTGACGCTGCCTTTCCGCTTCCCGTCTGGCATGGTCGGCCGCCTCGCCGCGTATCCGTTCTTCCTCTGCCCGGTGTTTCTTCGCTTTGATCAGCTTCAAATATAGGAAGGTGCCGCTCAGCGCGGCGACTACGAACACAGCATATATCAGCAGCCATGACGTCCCGCCGATCTTTTTGCTCCCGGCATCCGGTACCGTGGCATCCGGGCTTTCCGCGGGCGGCTCGTTCGGGGAAGCTTCCGCAGTGGGATCCGGCGTTTCCTCCGCTTCTTGGGGCGGCTCAACCGCTGCCGTACCGCCGGGCTGCCCCACCTCGTACGGGAGCCCCAGCGAATCCAGCGCCTCCATGACATAGTCGATGCTGACGGCGCAGGTCATGTTTTGGCCGCTTCCGTCTCCGAGGAATACGGTGTTTATTCCCACAGCCTGCCCGTTCTCATCCACCATTGGCCCGCCGGAATTACCTTGATTGACCTTCACGTCGCTCAGAATGGTGGTGACTCCGCCAAAACTGTATTCGGGATTGCTGACAGAACCCTTTGTGATGGTGATGTCACTGATGGTAGAGCTTGCTTCTCTGTCAGAAAAGTCGTCCATAAGACCGGGGAATCCCAAGCAAAAAACATCTTGTGATTTGTTCAGCTCAGTCGGGCTGAGAAGCACCAGGGGATGACGGCTGGTGACTGGCAAAGGGGTTTTTAATATTGCAAGGTCAATAGACATATCAAAATATATTACGTCCGCGTGAACCGCGTTGCTGATGTTATCTGTGACAATAAGCATTGCGTAGGGGTCAGCGTCTATGACGTGATAGTTAGTGACAAAGTACTGCGCATCGCTTCCGGCCTCACCGACTGCAAAGCCGCTGCCGTGCCCATACCCGTCGCACACCACCCTCACAACGCCATACTGAGCCTTTTCCACCGGGGTCTCCTCCACGGCGTATGCGCACGCAGGTGAGCCGGCAGCCATGCAGAAAAGCAGCGCCAGCGCAAGACTGATACCGGCCAGCAGTTTTGACAAAGCCCTCATTGTTCGTCCTCCCAAGTTTTATATCTCCATGGTAATACTATTGGATGCCCTTCGGTGGATGGAAATACTCCGACGTCTCAGGAGAGGCCGCCGCTGACCTCGCGTTGCACGGCGATTCCCAGCGTCCCATCCTCTTATTCAGCGGCAAATCAGTCGGGTACCCTGCGCTGACGTCATGTGGGGCGGCGGTGTCACCGCCGGGAGCAACAGCTTCGGCAGGCCGGGACCTGCGGGCGCCGCATATTGGACAGCATATATCGCTGTATACCGCCCCGCAGCGCGGGCATGACCATCGGTCTTTCGGGATGCTGCCTGCGGGTGCGGAGACATCCGCGGCGGCTTTGCTTGAAAGCATCCGTTTATTCCTTCTATGCACCCACAGCAGGATCATCGCCGCCATAAGCAATACAGCGCCCAGACCGATAAAGAAAGCGTTGCGGGGAATGTCTACTTCAATGATTTCGTTTTCTCCTTTTGGCGCATCCGCTTCCGCAGGAAGCGCAGCATTACCGGGCTCCGTTGAGCTGCACCCGGACAGGACCATGGCAAAGATAATGAATATCAGCAATAGCTGAGTTCGTGTTTTTACCCTCATGATGTTTTCCTCTCAAAGCAGAGCTCTCCCACATCTACTCCCCATCATATTTATTCAAGCTGCACAAATCGCGGCTGCAATCCAATCAAATACAAGTCGACCCTTGAGTACATTATACAATACCAAATTATTCTTTGCCAATTATTGTCGAAACGACGCTAAAAATGTAACGAACATTCAAACGATATGTCTGAATGTTCGTCGATCATATGTATTAAACTCCAACGGAAAGCAGACGCTTTGAGATATTCAGGAAAGCATCTTCTGAAGCGCTCAAAAAAGTGCGGCCGATAGGGACTTTTACGTCGCCTCCCAGCAGAAAGTGATCAGGCTGAAAACCACGGACCTTACGCAGATTGACATAGAAGCTCCTGTGGCACTGTATGAAATCGTTCCCTACGCGGTTCCCCAGTATATCCACAGGCGCGGCAAAAGTCTCGACTGTCTCGTACGGCAGTACGATACAGCTTTTCCGAAGCACCCGCTCGATATATAATATATCCTTGCCGGGGACCAACAGCTTGGAGTAGTTGGAGCTGACTAACACATAGTCGGTACTCCTCCCCAATACTGACGTTATTGCTTTTTCCAGCGCCGCGGGCAAGTACTGCGGGACTTGTTCCTTTGACAGTACAAAGGCATGGCGTGTGGAATAGCAGTCCGGGTTTATACGGTTTTCATTGGAAATAAAGATTATCTCACACCAGGGGTTGACCTTTAGGACTTCTGCCGCATACTCAATGCCGCTTGATTGACCAAGCCTCTGGTTTATAAGAAGTATATCGAACGCATCCTCGTGCTGGCGTACATCGGAAAGAAGCCAATCCGGTTCCGAGTAGAAAATGATCGTAGCAGCGTCAATAGTGTGTATCTGCCTCAGCATATATTCAAGATAATGCAGATATTCGACGTCAATATCACACGCTGCTATACGCATTCTTTCCGTCCCCCCTTCTAACGAGCATTTGTTATACTACTTGCGTATCACCGAGTATACTTCTGCGGAATCTATGGCGTGATTTAGTGTACCAATTTCTATGGCTGACCAATCGTCTGCCCCTCCGCCATAATGTACCGTTTTTAATCCATAGCAGTTTATAAAAGCGCCTTTGCCGATTCGTGTTACACTTGCCGGGAGTCGGACAGAAGTCAGCTTTGTAAATGAGTTGAACGCATAGCCGCCTATGGCGGTTATTCCCTCAGAGATGATAATAGACGTCGCTTCGCTATTGTACTTACTCCACTGTGCCGGAGACTCGATTGAGTAATCTGTCATGTCCCCATACCCAAAGAATGTCAAAGTTTTTTGCCTCGCATCATAATTCCACGAGACGCCGCTTACCAACTGAAAGCCGCCTGTAACGCTGAACTGCAAACTGAAAGAATACTGCTCCGATTTCCTAAGGGACAGAAAGACTGCGTCAAAGGTTTTTGGCTCTGTAAATTCCAAATCGAGACGACGCTGGTGGTTGAAGTCATCTTCGTTCATGTCAAAAGCCGCAGCGGAAGTCCAGTTTCCGTTTTCGTCCCGCACATTCAGCTCCCATCTGCCCGTTGCGTCGCCCTCCACATCGGAAACCGTTACGTTCAGTGTAAGCCCGATACAGTTTTCAATAGTATCATTCAACTGATGATAGATTCCTGTTGTCCCTCCGAAGTCTATGGTATCTTCTGAGGTGCTGCTGGGAAGCTCCGACAGTCTTTTGGCTTTGCTCCCACAGACATCGCAGGTTGCTATGCCGGAGTCGTCCGCGACAATCGACCAGTTGTGTTCACCCACCGCTCCATCTACCGCCCCGCATCGCAAACAGGTTTTCGGTTCGCAGCAGGTGGCTGCAGTCCAACTATGCTCCAGCGGCTCGCCCCTCGTCTTGCCGCAGATTGTGCAAGTCTCGGGTTCCGCGCAGGTTGCAGGCATCCATTCATGGTGGAGCAGGTAGTATAATATCGGTATTGAAAGAATGACAATAGCTCCAATAACAACTAATATCTTTGCCTTCCCGGATATACCCCTCTTCTTTGCCGGGCCGCGGCCTGAACACTTACGGTCACCTGCGCTGTTCATCGCCCCAAATTTCCTGAATTTCCGCTGGGTCCATTTTTCATTGCCGGCTTCGGAATTTTGTATCCTCATCCCGCATATTCTGCAAAAATTATCACTTTCGGCTATGTTGCCCCCGCATTTTGGGCAATGACGCTCTGCAGCAGAGCGGGTGAGACCGCAGATAATACAGGCGGCTCCCGTGTTGATCGTTTCATCGTTGGGGCAAACCCAGGTACCTTCTGTTATATTGTCCATAGTCTTCCAACCTTTGTATCGTCCAATATTTCTCGCAACAACTGTACCGTGGGAACGCGAACAAGACTTTACTTTGCTGAGTTCTTTACCGCATTCCTGAACTCCATACGGTTTATCAGTGTAAGCTCATCTATTTTCTCGTCTGTGACCTGCAGTCCATAGGTTCGGCACATGATACGGTAGACCAGCGGATTGGGATGATAGCGCGGGTCTCTCCAGACTATCATCTCATCCTTATTCATATACCTGTACGTGGCGGCGGCAATGGCGGTACTGCGGGATTCCCCGCTGTCGCAGCAGAAATACAGCAGACTGGCCTTATTCAGACTGTCCACAAATGCCTTTATCTGCTCTGCCATAGCTTGGGTAAAAGCGCGGTCACCGCCAGCATCCGCGGTATCCGCAAAGCTCAGCATCAGCTTATTCGATATCCAGTCAAACTTCTCGGCGTCAATTGCGTAAGACGAGCACAGCACCGCCGCCAGCGGCTTTTTGATACCTAGCCGTTCCTTGCGCAGAAGCAGCCCTTTTATCGGCAGAATGTTGATAAGCATTTTTTCACCTCAGCCAAAATAGTTGTATCGTTATTTTCGCCCCTCAAAGTCCTCGTCGATGCGCGTCTTCCAGCTGGGCCCGGACGTCGCATATAGCGTCGCTGACAGCATCACAGTTCAGCCGTGCGCCCTTGCTGTCGGCGTGGTAGTATGCCGCCCTGGCGTTTTCTATGTTGTGGGCGGTTATGACGAATACCGCCTTGTCGGCCTGCCCATCCTCCACCACATGACGTCGGGCGTTTATGATCTTGTCCAGCGTCTGACCGACTGCTCTAATTTATAAACTGAGGATATAACATTTTTATCTTCCCGAGGTCGCCTGTCAGGCGACAATTCTATGAACCAAGCCGGCT
>CAYSFK010000006.1:0-38177 GCA_964430345.1 uncultured Oscillospiraceae bacterium
CCGGAAGGCCTCAACAGCGTCCATATCCACCAGGTCCTTCAGGTCCTCATAGTCCCAGACCTGGATCTTCTGCAGCTCGTGGGAGGTGCGGAAGCCGTCAAAGAAGTTGACAAAGGGGACGCGGCCCTTGATGGCGGCCAGATGCGCCACCGGGGACAGGTCCATGACCTCCTGGACATTGCTCTCGGCCAGCAGGGCAAAGCCGGTCTGGCGGCAGGCCATAACGTCACTGTGGTCGCCGAAAATGTTCAGAGTGTGGCTGGCTACGGTACGGGCGCTGACGTGGAACACGCCGGGCAGCAGCTCGCCCGCTATCTTATACATATTCGGGATCATCAGCAGCAGGCCCTGGGAAGCGGTGTAGGTGGTGGTCAGAGCGCCCGCGTTAAGGGAGCCGTGGACCGCGCCGGCCGCGCCGGACTCGGCCTGCATCTCCTGAACCTTGACAGTGGAGCCGAAGAGGTTCTTCCTGCCGGCCGCCGACCACTGGTCAACGTAGTCCGCCATGGGGCTGGACGGGGTGATGGGGTAGATAGCGGCGACTTCGGTAAACGCATAGGATACATGGGCGGCCGCGTTATTGCCGTCCATTGTCTTAAAGTGTCTCTGCATATTTTCATCTCCATATAAAAATTTTGCTGAAATATTATCTATAATGCCCAAGCCGAGCGCAGACGCATGGGCGCTATTAGTATAACATTGTCCTGTCAAATTGTAAACACATTCGGGGAATAAAATCAAAAAGGAGTCAATTGAGCGGAGCAAGCCTTTTTCACAAGGTACACAGAGACTGCGGCCGGTCATTCAATTATCGGAGTGGGCGGGCAGCAGCTTTTCCAGCAGAGCGTACAGGGGCCTAAACAGCAAAAATACCAGCACAAAATTGGAGGCGCAGTGCAAAAGGTCGAAGCCCAGCCCCGCTATCCAGTAGCTGAAGGCGGCCTCCGCCCCGCCGATGAACGCATAGGGCAACGCACACAGCGCACCGAACAGCAGCCCGTGTATCCCGGCCACTGCGGCCCAGATAAGAGGGGCGCGGTTTGCCCGCAGCAGCACTGCCGCCGCCACCAGCAGCGGCCAGACATACAGGTAGCTCATCCACCACAGGCCGAAGCCCCATATGAGCCCCTCCAGCAGCACGAACACCGCCACGCTGTACAGGCAGCTCCAGCCGAAGAACACCGCCCCCAGAATAATGAGCAGCGCCGTCAGGTGTATATTGGGCAGGGAGGCCATGGCCGCCTGCAGCCCCAGCATCAGCGCCGCCAGCAGCGAAAGCCGGCACAGCTGCCGGACGTCGGGCCTAGTATACCGAAAGCGCCGCTTCATACTGCTCCCCGTCGGCTATAAGGGTGTCGTCCACCCCGGTGTTCAGCATCTCCCCGCCTCTGGTGAAGCACCACCACTGGCGCATAGCCTCGTCGGCGGCCTCCCCGTCCACGGCGGTGACGTACAGGCCGTAGCCGCTGTCATCGCCGGAGATAAGCCCCTCCTGCTCCAGAGCGGCTCTCAGCGTCTCGCTGTCTGTGCGGATATCAAAGGTCTTTACGCTGCCGTCGCCGTGGGTCACCTGAAAGGCGATGGCCTTGTCCCCGGCCTGGGCCGTGGGAGAGAAGCGCAGCCAGAACAGCAGCGCGGCAACGAGCATCAGCACCAGCAGCCCCGCCGCCAGCAGCTTTTTGGATCTTACGGACATAATAAAACTCTCCTTTCAAATGCGGAAAGCCGCACAGGAAAGAAGAGATAAAGGCTCTCGCCTCATACTTTCAGCCGGGTACCGCGGCTCCCTGTACGCTGCGGAGATTGTGCTCCGCCCGGGCAGGCATTCTGACTTAAGAGCTTGCGCTCTATCACAGTGACGGCCTCGCATGGGATTTGCACCCATATTCCCCTGACCCGATCCGCCCAGAGTATAACACGGCGGCGGTCCCAATGCAACCGCCGCCGCAGCTCTATTTCTTTATATTGCCCTTGTTGTACTTGGCGATGTCCTTGAACTTCTTTTTCTTGGCCGCAAGATAGCCCTCCGCGTCCCCGGCGTAGGCGCTCTCGGCGCTGAGCTTCCGGTAGCTCTGCCAGCGCTCCGGCGACAGCTGGCCTGCCTCCAGCGCCGCTGTCACGGCGCAGCCCGGCTCGTTTTGGTGGGAGCAGTTCTTGAAGCGGCAGCGTCCGGTCAGCTCCCGGATATCCGCGAAGGCCGTGTCCAGACCCTGTTCGGCCTCCCACATCCCCAGCTCCCGCATACCCGGCGTGTCTATCACCACGGCGCCGCCGGGGAGGATAATAAGCTCCCGGTGGGTGGTGGTGTGCCGGCCTCTGTCGTCGTCCCTGACGCCGCGGGTCTCCAGCCGTTCCTCTCCCAGCAGCCGGTTTATCAGCGTGGACTTGCCCACGCCGGAGGAGCCCACAAAGGCCAGGGTCTTGCCCCGCTGCGCGTAGGGCAGCAGCGCCTCCAGCCCGTCCTCGGACAGAGAGGAGCAGACCAGTATCTCCGCCCCCATGGCCACGCTCTGCGCCGCCTGCCTCATGCCCTCCGCATCCTGGGCCAGATCGCTTTTGGTCAGCAGCACCACCGGGGCGGCCCCGCTGTCCCAACCGGCGGAAAGATAACGCTCCAGCCGCCGGAGATTGAAGTTGTGGTTCATGGACATACAGATGAACAGGGTGTCCACGTTGGCGGCCACCGCCTGCTCCTGATGCACCGTGCCCGCCGCTCTGCGCAGGAACACGCTCTTTCTGTGCAGCAGCTCGTGTATCAGGGCGCCGCCGCCCTCTGCGGGCTCCGCCATCACATAGTCACCCACCACCGGATAGTCCGAGGGCGCTGCCGCCCGGTACATGAAGCGCCCGGACAGCTCCGCCGTAAGCTCGCCGCCGTCGTCTATGAGCCGGTAAAGCCCTCTCTCCTGCACCGCCACCCGGTAAAGCCTGAGCTCCGGGTACATGGCGGCCTGGGCCTGAAAATAGGGCGGGATATAAAGCTCAGTCATCGCTGCATCAAGCGGCCTTATACCGCTTATCTCCTTCTGTTTCTTCTGCGCCGCCTTCTCCTGCGGCTGCGCCGGAGGGCGTCGATCACGAGAGCCGCCACAGCGATAAGCACGATAGCGCCTATGCCCCATATGATGTAGCGCATGGGCCCGCTGTCTGCGGCAGAGGCTTCGTACTCCAGCGGCCTTGTGGTAATATATCCGCACACGGAGCATATGCCCCGCTCCGTTCCGGCGGCCTTTTTGGAGGCCGGGACGGTCACCGCCCAGTCGAAGCTGTGCTCCGCCTCGTCCTTCCTCTGGCCGCAGTCACATTCGTGCCAATGCTTCGAGCCGTCATAGGACCATGTGTCGGAAAAGCTGTGCTGATGGTCGCCGTCCGCCGCCGCCCCGTCTGCGGCCGTTCCCGGCGTTGGGCTGGGCGAGGGCGTCGGGCTGGGTGAGGGCGTCGGCGACGGGGAAGGCGTGGGCGGGTGCTTTACATTTATGTAGGCATAGCTGGAGGTGGCGCTGCCGCCGGGGCCGGAGAAGGTGCAGCGTATCTTCCAGCCGTCCAGCTCCACGGGCACATTGCGGATGTTCATTTTCTCGCCGCCGTTGTCGCTGGTTGTGACGCCGGGAAAATATGAGGGCAGGTCGGAACAGTTATAGACTGTCCCCCCGTCGGGGCTGGTGAGGGTCCAGTCATAGGTGTCGGCTCCCTCGGCGATGGCCACAAAGGAGGCCAGCTCCCCCGGGTCCACCGTCTCGCTGCTGGGGCTTTTCACTACTGTGGGCGCCCAGACCTCCGGCGCATAGTCCCGGTACAGGGTCAGGGTCGTAAGATCGCTCCCCAGATTGAAGGCGGCCTCGGAATTATTCAGGTATACGGCCACGCTCTCGGAGAAGTACCAGCCCTCCGCCGCGGTAAGCTGTATCTCCACCCGGCATTGAGCCGTCCCGAAGGCGCCGGAAAGTGACTCCCCCGTGGCGGAGTCGTACCAGTTGTAGCCGCTTATCCAGCAGCCGTCGGTGCCGGTGGCGGCGGTGATCTCGTTTACCTGCTTGAGCGCCACCGGCGTGGCGGAGGTGGTGGTCAGCACCTTGGTTATCTCGTTGTCCGCCCAGGCCCGCTGAGGAAAAAGGCAGGCGAGAGACAGACACAGCATGAGGCCCAGCAGCCCCGCGGTAATTCGCTTCATCATAGCGTTCATCGGCGGCATCTCCCTTCTTTTCGGTCAGCGTTGTCGCTGAATAAAATTATATGCCATAGGCGAAGCGGGGTCAAGGACAAAGTGGGCGCGCAGGCTTTAAAAACTGTTGACAAACCGTAATTATATAGTATATACTGAGCACTCGACGACTAAAACGGCGGGAAAGCCGCCGGATAACTGCCGCCGATGATTTGTCAACTGCTTCTCCCGCATACCCGGAGCGGGGGATGTTGAGTATATTTGAAAGGAGAACACACACCATGCTTCGTACCTATCAGCCTAAGAAGCTCCAGCGCAAGAAGGAGCACGGCTTCCGCAAGAGAATGAAGACCGCCAACGGCCGCAAGGTCCTTGCCCGCCGCAGAGCCAAGGGCAGAGCCGAGCTCAGCGCCTGACAAAGCGGCTTCACGTGAGCAGCTTTTGAGAATAAATTTAGGGCGGAGTGATCCGCCCTTTAGGTGTTTGTGCAGGTTTTCATGGACATGAGACATACCCTAAAAAAGAACAGCGATTTCCGCCGGCTGTACGCCAGAGGCAGCAGCGCGGTCACACCGTATCTGGTGCTGTACTGCCGCCGCAATCGGGATGAGGTCAACCGGCTGGGCTACACCGTGTCCACCAAGCTGGGCCACGCCGTGGCGCGAAACCGCGTACGCCGCAGGCTCAGAGAGATATACCGCCTCAACGCCCCCGCTCTGAAGCAGGGCTACGATATCGTGGTGGTAGCCCGCTCCCGCTGCGTAGGCGCGGAGTATGCCCAGATGGAGCGCGCCTTTATGAAGGCCTGCTTAAAGCTGGGGCTCACAAGGGAGGCGGCGGAATGAAGGCCGTTCTTCTGGCTTTGGTGCGCTTTTACAGGAAGTATATCTCGCCCTGCCGTCCGCCCTGCTGCCGGTTTATTCCCACCTGCTCACAGTACGCTCTGGAGGCCATAGAAAAGTACGGCGCCCTTAAGGGCGGCTGGCTGGCCCTCCGGCGTATCTCGCGCTGCCACCCCTTCCACCTGAAGGAGCAGCCTGTTTACGACCCCGTTCCCTGACGCAAAAAACACACACATATTGAGGAGAAACCAATGGGCGAGTTTATATGCAAGATTTTTTCATGGCCTCTTATCAAGTTCTATGAATTCACCGGCAACTACGGCGTATCCATAATCATCTTCGCGCTGCTGGTCAATGTCATAATGACCCCCTTTATGGCCAAGAGCAAGAAGAGCATGATGCGCTCCTCCCGCCTCCAGCCCAAGCTTCAGGAGCTCCAGAAAAAGCACGAGGGCAACCCTCAGAAGCTCCAGGCTGAGACTCAGAAGCTGTACAAGGAAGAGGGCGTCAACCCCATGTCCGGCTGTCTGTGGTCCCTGATCCCCTTCCCCATACTCATCGCGCTGTACAGCGTTATCCGTCAGCCTCTCACCAGAATGATGTTCGTTTCCCAGGAGCTGGTGGACAAGCTGCGGGACTTCTTCGTCACTCAGGGCTGGTATGTTATCCCCGCAAAGGCCGACGCCTATGTGGAGATTAAACTGGCCGACATCGCCCATCAGCATTGGGCGGAGCTCCAGGCTGCCATGCCGGGGCAGCTCGACGGGCTTATGAACATTGACTTCGGCTTCCTGGGCCTGAATCTGGGCGCCCAGCCCAAGTGGAACTTCTTCCTCAGCACCGACTGGAGCGATACCAAGATCTGGCTCCCGGCCCTGGGACTGTTCCTTATCCCCTTCATTTCCGCTTTCCTGTCCTGGGCCTCCATGAAGATAGGCAACATGGCCAACCCCCAGCAGATGGACAACTCCCAGGCCGCCGCCACCACCAAGAGCATGACCCTTATGATGCCTCTCATGAGCATCTGGATATGCTTCATCATGCCCGCCGCCATGGGCATCTACTGGATAGCCAACTCCGTTTTCGGCATGGTCCGCGACTTCGTGCTTACCAAGCTGTTCAGAAAGCAGCTGGACCTGGAGGACGCCGACCGCAAGGCCGCCCGCGCCGCCCGCGAAAAGGAGCTGGAGGAAAAGCGCCTTGAGACAGAGCGGCTCAGAGCCGAGGGCAAGAGCAATGTCAACAGCAATACCAGCAAGAAAAACCTCCAGGCCAAGGAGAAGCAGAAGCAGGACGAGCGCCGCGCCGCTCTGGAAAAGGCCGAGCGGGCCGCCCGCCGGGAGCGCCTTGGCATAAAGGATGCGGAGAAGCCCGACTCTCAGGTGGGCAACCGCCGCTACGCCAGAGGCCGCGCCTATGTGGCCGACCGCTACAGCAATCCCGAGGAGGCCGAGGCCAATACTCTGGCCGCAGCCGAGGAGAGCGAATTTGCCGCCTCCATCGACGAGACCGTGGAGGACGACGTGATGCAGGCAGTGGAGAATACCGAGGCCGTAGAGACCGATGAGGCCAACAATTATCCCGAAACCGACGAGGCCGAGGATGAGGAGGATGCGGAAGCTGCCGACCAGGAGGAAGCCGAAGCCGACGAGGACGAGGATTCTCAGGTCTGAGACGTAATATCACGATATTAATGGAGATATTGACAATATGATAAAAACTTTGGAGAAGTCCGGCCGCTCCGAGGACGAGGCTGTTGCCGCCGCCCTGTCGGAGCTGGGCATGGACAGAGACGACGTATCGGTGGAAATCGTGGCCCGGGCAAAATCCGGCTTTCTGGGTATAGGCGCGTCCCCGGCCGTGGTTCGTGTGAGCTATGAGGCACCGGACGAGGCGGAGCCCCCGAAGCCTCAGCCCGAAAAAAAGCCTGTAGGCAGGCAGCCTCAGCCCGAAAAAAAGCCAGTTGAGAAGAAGCCCGTCCCCGTGGACGAAAACGCCGACTACGCCGAGATACGCAAATTCCTCACCGGCCTTCTGGAGCGCATGGGCGTGGAGGCCGACATGGAGATAAGCCCCAGAGAGAACGGCGGGGTCAATGTGAACCTTTCCGGCAACGGTATGGGCGCAATAATCGGCCGCCGGGGCGAGACCCTGGACGCCATACAGCATCTGACCAACTATGTAGTCAACCGGGGCAGCGAGAACCATCTGCATATCAGCGTGGACGCCGAGTGCTACCGCAGCAAGCGGGAGGAATCCCTTACAAGGCTTGCCGAGAAGATGGCGGAGAAGGCCATAAAGTATAAGCGCAGCATGGCGCTGGAGCCTATGAATTCCTACGAGCGCCACGTTATACACACCGCCCTGCAAAACTACGAAGGCGTTACCACCAGCTCCACCGGAGTGGAGCCCAACCGCCGGGTGGTGGTCTCCTATGTAAAGCCCGAGACCCCCGCTTCCAAGTCCCAGAGCAGAGAATGGGCCTGAGCCGATAAAATTAAATCATAATATAACTTTACGTGCCATGCACATCGGAGGTAAACGAAATGATATTTGAAACAGTTAGGGACGCACTTGCCAAGCAGTTCGAGATCGAGCCCGAGACCATCACCATCGACACCAACCTTGTGGACGACCTGGGCGCCGACTCGCTGGACGTGGTGGAGCTGATAATGTCTCTGGAGGACATTTTCGGCATAGCCATTTCCGACGAGGACGCAAGCCAGCTTTTCACCGTCCGCCGCATCGTGGAGTATCTGGAGAAGTTGCAGTAAGCGTTAATAGTTATTATAGGGGCCGTAAATAAGCCCCGAGAAAAGCAGCCAGACCTCAGCAGGACGACGAGGTCTGGTTGCTTTTTCGATGAAATGTTAACAGTTTTCTCATAGTTTTTGCCCAGTTTGGCCCTTGACAAAACGCCGCGGCTTGCTAAAATAGGTAGCACACGACTTAAATCGCGATGATCCGAAAGGAATGGTCATAACTATGAACAACAGTCTGCCTCCGGGTATGCGCATAGGGATAATCCACCGGTTCTTCCGGCAGCAGCTGGATCAGCGGCTGCGGGAGCAGGAGCTGACCGGCGTGCAGTTCGGCGTGTTGGGCGCCTTGAACCGGATGGAGAGCTCCGGTATGGCGGAGGTGAATCAGCGTGATCTGGAAAAGGCCAGCCATGTGACCCACCCTACCATGACCGAGATAATAAAGCGGCTGGAGCGCAAGGGCTTCATCTCCTGCCGCCAGAGCGCTGTGGACAGGCGCTCCAAGGTTATCAGCTCCACGGATAAGGCCAAAGCTCTCCGTCAGGAGATAGACCAAGTGGACGACAGCGTGTTCAAGCTGCTCTGCCGTGGGCTGGACGAGAAGCAGACGGCCGATTTTCTCAGCCTCACGGATGTGATGCTGAACAATGTGTTTGAAGAGATCAAGAAAGGATGTGATGCAGACTGTGATAAAAAAGCTGCTGGCAAGTGTCAGAGAGTTTAAGCGGCCCAGTATATATACGCTTCTGCTGATTGTTGGCGAGGTATTCTTTGAGGTGCTGATACCCTTTTATACCGCGGATCTGGTCAACGCCGTGAAGGACGGCATTGCCCTGGACAAAATGCTGAACACCGGGCTGATGCTGGTGACCATGGCGGTGCTGAGCCTTATATGCGGCGGTCTGGCCGCGTTCACCGGCTCCCGCGCCTCCACCGGCTTCGCCAGAAATCTTCGCCGGGATATCTATACCCGTGTGCAGGGCTTTTCCTTCGGCAATATCGACAAGTTCTCCACCGCTTCCCTGGTGACCCGCATGACCACCGACATCACCAATGTGCAGATGTCCTATATGATGCTTATCCGCATCGCCGTGCGGGCGCCGCTGATGTTCCTGTTCGCCATAATCATGGCCTACATCATGGGCGGCTCGCTGGCCACTACCTTTGTGGTGGTGGTGCCGGTGATGGTCTTTGGGCTGGTGATGATAGCAAGGAAGGCCATGCCCGCTTTCAGGGCGGTGTTCAGGAAGTACGACAAGCTCAACGAGTCGGTGGAGGAGAACGTCCGGGCCATGCGCGTTGTGAAGGGCTTCTCCCGTGAGCAGTACGAGAAGGAGAAATTCGGCGCCGCCTCTGATAATATCTGCGCCGACTTCACCAGGGCCGAGCGCATCGTGGCCCTGAATTCTCCCATCATGCAGTTCTGTCTGTATTTCAATATGACCTTCATTATGGCTGTGGGCTCCCGGCTCATCATTCAGAACGGCGGCACTACCATAGACGTGGGTCAGCTGTCGGCCATGCTGGCCTACGGCTTCCAGATACTCATGTCCCTGATGATGATATCCATGATATACGTCATGCTCACCATGTCCGCCGAGTCCGCCAAGCGTATCTGCGAGGTGCTCAGCGAGGAGAGCAGCCTTGTGAACCCCGAAAACCCGGTGACCCAGGTGAAGGACGGCTCCGTGGACTTTGAGGGCGTCTCCTTCAAGTACTCCGCCGCAGCCCATAAATACGCCCTGGCGGATATCGACCTGCATATCAAGTCCGGCATGACCGTGGGTATACTGGGCGGCACCGGCTCCAGCAAGTCCACCCTTATCCAGCTTATCTCCCGGCTATATGATGTGACGGAGGGCAGCGTGAAGGTGGGCGGCGTGGATGTGCGGGACTACGACCTGGAGACCCTGCGCGGCGCGGTTTCCGTGGTGCTGCAGAAGAATCTGCTGTTTTCCGGCACAGTTAAGGAAAACCTGCGCTGGGGCAACGAGAACGCCAGTGACGAGGAGCTGCGGGCGGCCTGCAGGCTGGCCCAGGCGGACGACTTCATCATGGCCTTCCCCGACGGCTACGACTCCCGCATCGAGCAGGGGGGCAGCAATGTCTCCGGCGGCCAGAAGCAGCGGCTGTGCATAGCCAGAGCCCTGCTGAAAAAGCCCAAGGTGCTCATTCTGGACGACTCCACCAGCGCCGTGGACACCCGCACCGACGCCCTTATCAGGGAGGGCTTCAAGACCTATATCCCGGAGACCACTAAGATAATCATTGCCCAGCGGGTGGCCTCGGTGATGGACGCGGACATGATAGTGGTCATGGATAACGGACGCATCGTTGACATGGGCAGCCATGAGCAGCTCTGGCAGCGCAGCGCCATATACCGTGAGGTCTGCCAGCAGCAGACAGGGGGAGGTGAGGACATTGCGTAAGCCCCATATGTACCCCGGCGCCCCGGTGAAGAAGGGCTCCCTGCTGAGGGTCATCAAGAAATTCTTCGGCTACTACCCGGTGATGGCCCCGCTGACCATGCTGTGCATCCTTTTCTCCTCTGTAGTGTCCTCGATACCGTCCCTGTTCGTGCAGAATATACTGTCCGTGATCGAGAAGTGGTACGTCAGCCGGGACTGGCTCTCCGCGAAGGCCGAGATAATGCCATACATTATAGTGCTGGCCTCGCTGTACCTGCTGTCTCTGCTGTCCATGACCGTGTATACCCAGCTTATGGCCGTCATGACCCAGGGCTTCCTCAACAAGCTCCGCAAGGAGCTGTTCGACGGGATGCAGGACCTGCCCGTGGGCTATTTCGACACCCATCAGCACGGCGATATCATGAGCTATTACACCAACGACATCGATACGCTGCGCCAGCTTGTCAGTCAGGCTCTGCCCACGCTGATACAGTCCGGCGCCATAGTGCTGGTGGTGTTCAGCATTATGCTCTACTTCAGCATCTGGCTCACTTTGGTGCTGCTGGTGGGAATTACCGCAATGATACTGGTGGCCAAGAAGGTGGGCGGCGGCTCCGCCAGATACTTCATGCGTCAGCAAAAGTCCACCGCCGCAGCTGAGGGCTTCATCCAGGAGATGATGAACGGCCAGAAGGTGATAAAGGTGTTCTGCCACGAGGAGCAGAGCATAGCCGACTTCGACCGGGTCAACGACGCGCTCTACGGCGACAGCCTCCGGGCTCACGCCTACGCCAGCATCCTGGGTCCCCTGATAAGCAATATCGGCAACGTCATGTACGTTACTCTGGCCATTGTGGGCGGCGCGTTCTTGCTCTCCGGGGTGACCAATTTCAGCCTCTCCGGTATGCCTTTGAGCATCTCCGTGCTGGTGCCCTTCCTGAATATGTCCCGGCAGTTCACCGGCAACGTCAATACCCTGTCCCAGCAGATAAACTCCATCGTCATGGCCGGCGCCGGGGCGGGGCGGGTGTTCTCCCTGATGGACGAGCCCGCTGAGACCGACGAAGGCTATGTGACCCTGGTAAACGCCGACGTCGCCGAGGACGGCACCGTCACCGAGACGGCGGAACGCACGGGGAAATGGGCCTGGCGCCATCCTCACGGCGACGGCAGCGTCAGCTATACCCCGCTGAGGGGCGATGTGCGCATGACGGATGTTGATTTTGCCTACGAGGAGGGCAAGGACGTGCTCCACGACGTCACCGTCTACGCCGAGCCCGGCCAGAAGGTGGCCTTCGTGGGCGCCACCGGCGCGGGCAAGACCACCATCACGAACCTGATAAACCGCTTTTACGATATTGCCGACGGCAAGATACGCTACGACGGCATAAACATCCGCAAGATAAGGAAGTCCGACCTGCGCCGCTCTCTGGGCATAGTGCTCCAGGACACCAACCTCTTTACCGGCACCGTCATGGAGAACATCCGCTACGGCCGGCTGGAGGCCAGCGACGAGGAGTGCGTGGAGGCGGCAGCTCTGGCGGGGGCGGACGACTTTATCAGCCGCCTGCCCGAGGGCTACAACACCATGCTGGCCAATAACGGGGCCAATCTGTCTCAGGGGCAGCGGCAGCTGCTGGCCATCGCCAGAGCCGCCGTGGCCGACCCGCCGGTGATGATACTGGACGAGGCCACCTCCTCCATAGATACCCGCACCGAGGCCATAGTCCAGAAGGGCATGGATAAGCTGATGGAGGGCAGAACGGTCTTTGTCATAGCCCACCGGCTCTCCACCGTCATGAACAGCGACGTTATCATGGTGCTGGACCACGGCCGCATAATCGAGCGGGGCAGCCATCAGCATCTGCTGGAGGAAAAGGGCACCTACTACCAGCTGTATACCGGCGCTTTTGAGCTGGAGTAATTTAAAATAGCAGCAAAAATACCGGAATGCGCGCATTCCGGTATTTTTGTTGCTATTATACTCCGCCGGGGTTATAGATGATACGGCTCGTTCTCTCTGCGCCGAAGCTGCGCCAGAAGCCGCAGCATAGGGGAGCGGGGATTAATAAAGGCCATGCCGGTCTTTCTCTCAATAAAATCGCGAAACTGCGTCAGCCTGTCTCCAAGGCCGTCCTTGGATATCATATACCCGCCGAATTCATCGCGGAAAATATAATAATACTGCGCATCCTCGCCCAGACGCAGGACCTTGGAGTAAGGAAGCGGCTCATTGACCTCCTCCCGGGAGGGCAGAGAGAGAATATGCAGCGCTTCTTCATCAAAGCCGTACTCCGAGTGGGGATACCCAAGGCCGGAGGCCTCGATCTGCTGGGCCAGCTTGTGGGCTGTGCGGTTGGCGGAGCTGTAAATGCTGGTCATCAGGTAGCAGCCGTAGGCAATAAGCAGGATGCCCCACCACGCGGAGTAATTTATAACTCCCAGCACCATGACCGCAGTACTTATCATCATTCGCACCACCCTGTTGCGCCGACAGAACAGGTCATACTGCATATGCGAGAGCAGCTCCATGGTCCTTCTGTCATGCTTCATTTGTATCTGAAAGGTCACCGCCCCTGCCCCCTCGCGCTATAGCTTAGCCACAATGATACCACAGGGCGGACAAATAGGCAAACGGATTTAGATTTTTCGGAGTGGAAATGCGGCTGTCTGAATTTGACATCTAATTAACTACACCAAAAATGTCCTTCAAAATTTGTATATCTTTCCGAAAGATATACGTGAAAAGCAAAATCTGTTGACAATGGCCATGGCCGGTGCAGGTTGCTATTATTACAAAGTATTAAGAAATTGTTAAGCGGAGGAACTTTACTCCGCTTCTCATTTCCTGATACGGCTGTTCCTGCCGCACCTGGGTTTCTTCGGGTCACAGGCAGCCCCGTTTCGCACACAGTGAGCGGGAGGGGACGTCCATATGTCCGCAGACCTCGGACAGACGGGAGCAAATATAACGAGGAGATACGAAAATGAAAAAAGTACTTGCACTGCTCATGGCACTGACTATGATCCTTGCCCTTTGCGCCTGCGGTCAGGCCGCTGCTCCGGCTGCTCCTGCTGCCGATGCTCCTGCTGCCGATGCTCCCGCTGCCGAAGCTCCCGCAGAGGAGGCTGCTCCCGAGGATGATTTTTACCTCGAGATCATCTTCTCCAACGTTTTCAACCCCAAAGAATGGAACTACAAGGCCTCTGAAAAGCTGGCCCAGATGATCACCGAGCAGACCGAGGGCCACGTTACCGTTACCTACCACGGCACCAACGAGCTGGACTGCTATGCCGACTCTGTCACCCAGGCTGTCAACGGCGCCAACTGGATGGGCCTTGAGGAGCCCTCCCTGTTCGCCGACTATGTTGGTGACGCCGCCATGGTCATCGCGCCCATGCTCTACAGCTCCACTGCCGAGTACAACTACGTTATGGATTCCGACTTCGTCAAGGACCTCTGCGCCAGACTTGCCGAGCAGAACATCCACATCCTTGACACCCACTACTCCTTCGGCTTCCGTTCCGTCTGCACCAATCTGGACGTTACCAAGCCCGAGGACCTGAACGGCCATGTCCTTCGCGCCACCTCCTCCGCTCTCTTTGCAAAGACCCTGGAGTGCCTGGGCGCTACCGCTCAGCCCATGGGCTTCACCGACTGCCTGGCTGCTATCCAGCAGGGCGTTGTTGAAGGCTTTGAAGGCTCCACCTCCACTCTGGCCGGCGCCGGCGAGCCCTACGAGCTGGTGAAGAAGGTCGCCCTCACCAACCACCTTATCGCCACCCGCTGGCTGTTCATGCCTGAGGATGTATGGCAGACTATCCCCGAGAAGTACCAGAAGATAATCTCCGACTGCGCCTACGAGTGCGGTATGTGGGAGCAGACCTCCTGCGATGAGGACGAGGCCGTCCAGAAGGAGATGCTGGCAAAAGAGGGCGTTACCTGGAATGAGGTCGACCTTGATGCCTTCACCGAGGCCTGCAAGCCCGTTATCGATTGGATAGTCACAGAGTACGGCTCCACCTACGAGGCCTATGACCAGATCTCCGCTCTCGTGGCCGAGTACCGCGCCGCCAATCCCAACGGCTGATAATCTCAGCAAAACTCCTTGAACTGTACCGGGACTGCCTCCGCAAGGGGGCAGTCCATGTTCAGTATATGCGGGTAACCGCCAAACGCCGTGCCAATCAGCTTCACAAAGGAAATGCCTATGAAAAAGAAAATTACACTAAAAACCGTACTCACAAATTTCGATGCCGTTATTACCGGCACCACGCTCACCGCCTGCGTCATCATTGTCAATGTAAACGTGCTCATGCGGTACTTCTTCAAAGCCCCGCTTCAGTGGGGTGACGAGGTGGTAACCAGCCTCTTTGTCTGGACAGTGTTTATAGGCAGCGCGTACGCATATCGCAAACACGCGCATCTTGGCGTTGATATCGTTATCAATCATATTTACGGTAAGCCCAAGATAGTGGTCCAGGATATAATGGCGATTCTGGAGCTGCTGGTGCTTATCATGCTGACAGTCATCAGCGCACAGTATGTGTACAATCTCCTGTTCGTCAGAGGCGTGTATAAGCCCTACGTTACGGATATGCTGCGGATACCTAAGTTCTATACGGGAGTTGCCGTACCGACCGGCTTTTGCCTGTCGACCATTTATTCCGTGTACTTCCTTTTGACGGATAGATTCCATATTATCAAGAAGAAACCCGGCGCTGCTTCCGGTAACGGCGAGGACGCCAACGGGGACGGGATCGTGGACTTCTCCGAGCATAAAGTGGAAGGGGGTAATTTCTGATGACGCTTACGTTTGCGGAATTACTGCCTGTCTTTCTGGTATTCATCCTCTACTTTCTGGGAATGCCCATCGTGTATTCCCTTTTCGGAGCCACCTTCTTCTTCTTCCTGTTCATAGACAACACCTCGCTGCCCTGGCTCATCCTCCAGAAGGTGATGAACTCCACCCAGTCCTTCTCTCTGCTGGCCATCCCGTTTTTCATAATGGCCGGTTCCGTAATGAACTACGGCGGAATAAGCGAGAAGCTGATGGATTTCTGCGAGTGTGTCACCGGACATATGAAGGGCGGCTTGGCTCAGGTCAACGTGCTGCTGTCCATGCTGATGGGCGGTTGCTCCGGCTCCGCCAACGCCGACTGCGCCATGCAGTCTAAGATGCTGGTGCCAGAGATGGAGCGCCGGGGCTATTCCAAGGCCTTCTCCGCTGCCATTACGGCAGCCTCCAGCGCCGCCACACCTGTTATACCGCCCGGAGTGAACCTGATAATCTACTGCCTGCTGGCCCAGGCCTCACTGGGACGGGTGTTTGCCGCCGGATATGTGCCGGGGATCATGATGTCCATTTCCATGATGATCGCTGTGGCGATAATAGCCCATAAGCGGAACTACCCCACCACCAGAGACAAGTTCCCGAAGATAACAGTGATACTCAAGCAGGCGTTCATCTCCTTCTGGGGCCTGTTCTTCCCCTTCGGCATCATACTTGGAATGCGCTTTTCGCTGTTCACGCCCTCTGAGGGCGGCGCCGTGGCGGTGCTCTACTGCTTCATCGTGGGCGGCTTCTTCTATCGCCGTCTGAACCTGAAGCGGGACTTCATCCCCATACTGCTGGACACCGTAGCCGGTACCTCCAGCGTGGTGCTTATCATGGTCTCCGCCAACGTTTTCGGCCAGTACCTGAGCTGGGTCAACATCCCCAAGATGGTGACCACGCTGATACTGAGCCTGACCTCCAACAAATTCGTGTTCCTGATGCTCTGCAACCTGGTGCTGCTGATCATGGGTATGTTCCTTGAGGGCGGCGCGGCCCTGATGATAACAACGCCGCTGCTGCTGCCGGTGGCTCAGAGCCTGGGCGTGGACA
Organism: uncultured Oscillospiraceae bacterium; assembly: GCA_964430345.1. Lineage (GTDB taxonomy): Bacteria > Bacillota > Clostridia > Oscillospirales > Oscillospiraceae > Limivicinus. Next base: position 16,063 of record CAYSFK010000006.1, read on the forward strand.
CCATACACTTCGGCCTGGTCATGATAGTGAATATCATGATAGGCGGAATTACCCCTCCCTTTGGCTCCATGATGTTCACAACCTGCGGCATCACCCAGACGCCTATCAGCGACTTCCTGAAAGAGGTCTGGCCTTTTATCATATGTCTGTTGATAGTGTTGCTGATAGTTACCTTCTGCCCAACGCTTGTTACCATAGTACCCGACCTTATTTACGGAAAAGCCTGACCAAAACAGAAAACCGAAACAAACAGGCTGCTGTCTCCATTTTCGGAGACAGCAGCCTGTTTATACGTTATGACTATCCGGCGTTACCGGCCGAAGCTGATGCCTATATCCTGCGCCACCTGTATCATGGGGTGGTCTGTGGGCAAAAACTTGGTCTTGCTGGCGGCGTCGTCCAGAGGTATGGAAACTATCTCCCCGTTTTGTATGGCTACCATCCGGCCATATTCGCGGTTGATGATAAGCTCCGCCGCCGCGGTCCCGAACTGGGTGGCCAGCACCCTGTCGTAGGGGCAGGGAGGGCCGCCTCTCTGGTAATGCCCCGGCACGGTGACCCGTGTCTCCTGCCCGGTCAGCCGCTCCAACTGGGCCGCTATGGCGTAGGACACCGTGGGGTAATTGCTCTGCTCCCGCTTTGCGCGGCTCGCCTCCTCGTCCAGCTTCTTGTCGCTGGCGGCCACCGCGCCCTCGGCGCAGGCCACTATGGAGAAGCTGCGGCCCTTGTGCTTGCGGGCCTCTATGACCTCCGCCACCCGGTTCAGGTCATAGGGTATCTCCGGGATAAGTATTACGTCGGCGCCGCTGGCGATGCCCGCGTGGAGGGTCAGCCAGCCCGCGTCCCGGCCCATCAGCTCCACCACGAATATGCGGCTGTGGGAGCTGGCGGTAGTGTGTATGTAATCTATGACGTTGGTGGCGATGTCCACGGCGCTCTGGAAGCCGAAGGTTGTGTCCGTGCCCCAGATGTCGTTGTCAATGGTCTTTGGCAGGGTTATCACGTTCATGCCCGCGTCTGCTATAAGCTTGGCGCTTTTTTGGGTGCCGTTGCCGCCCATTATCACCAGACAGTCCAGATTCAGCCGATTGTAGGTCTGGAGCATGGCGGGGATAAGGCTCTGCCCCTCCTCGTCCACTATGTCCTTGCCGGGGATGTAGTGCTGCCTTGAGGTGCCCAGAATGGTACCGCCCTGGGTGAGTATGCCGGAGAAATCCTTGGGCTCCATGAACTTGTAGTCGCCCTCGATAAGCCCCCGGTAGCCGTCGTACATCCCGTATATTTCCACGTTGTCCAGCTTCTGGAACAGCGCCTTGGCCACGCCGCGGATAGCCGCGTTTAGCCCCTGACAGTCGCCGCCGCTGGTTATCAGCGCCACTCTGGTCATTCTTTTCATCCCTGTCCTCCGGTATGTTTATTCTTTGCCCGGCCCGCCGTCCGCGCCCGGTCTGTCTGAGCCCCGCTTTTTCCGGGTCAGCTTGTAAAGCTCCTCCGCCGCCAGCCGAGTCTTGGCCACCACGTCCCTGCCGTCGGTGGGGAAGCAGTAGTACAGGGCCTTGCCGCTGCCTATGCATATCATGTCGCCTATCTCGTACCAGAAATAGTCGGAATAGAGGCTGTAGGAGGAGGCGGCAGAGTGGTAGTACTGCAGCTTTCCGCCGCAGCCTGTCAGGCAAAAGCCGTCACGCCCGTGCTTCAGGCGGCCGCTGCCCACCCGGTATACGCAGCTCATGTCCACCAGCATACAGATATCCACCGGAATATCCAGCGAGTAGCTGTTGTCTATAAGCTCCTGCCGCACGCACTCACGCTCCCAGGCGTACCAGTCGGGCACCTGGGTGAAAAAGCCCTTGCCGTTGGTGCATTCCAGCTCGCCCAGCTCCGTCAGCTCCCAGCTGCGGCCGCAGCTTTTGCAGCGCAGGGTCGTGCCCTTGCCCTCCATCTGGCTTTCGGACAGGCAGTTGGGGCATTTGTACAGCACCCGGTTCAGCCCGTCCGCCCGGAAGGGCTCCGTGATGCGCACATTGTTTTCCTTCTGCCAGCGGAAGCTGTCAAACTGGAAGCGGTCGCTGAGTATGCCGTTAAGCTCCGCCGTGGACTTTTCCTTTATATCCTCCCGGCTCAGCAGATATTCCATTTTTGCCGAGACCTTTACCTGACGCAGCTGGAGGCTGTTGTACAGGGGGTCTCTGGCAAAGGCGCCGTAGGTGCGTATCATAACCACCGGCACATCCATCAGCTTCAGCAGCTTGCCCATGGAGTCCGGCAGGGGCGTGGCCGTGCCGTCAAAGGAATAGCTGGCCTCCGGGTACATCAGCACAGAGCTTTTCAGCTTTCTCACGGCGTATACCATGTCCCGCACCAGCACCGTGTCGGAGATGAACTTCTTGGTGGGTATGCAGCCCATGCTGCGCATAAGCCCCTCCTTGCCCACAAAGCCGTCGGAGGTGCAGATGATGTTGAAGGGCCGGGGGTACAGCACCGTGGCGGCTATCTTAAGATCGATAAAGCTGGAGTGGTTCATGAGAAAGAGCGCGGGCTCGTCCTTCCCCAGCCGCTCCATGCCCAGCTGCTCGCATTTGAAGTCCGTGTCCTTCAGGTCCTTGGCGGAGACGGCCTTCAGCAGCGTGCGAAAGAACAGGTTCGGCCTTTTCGGCAGGATGTGCTTGGGCTCCGGCAGGGCCATCACCTGTTCATAGGGCATATCGGCAATTTTTATCTTCAAGTCCGTATCCTCCTGTCTTTCTCGTCTCAGTATAGCACGGCGGTTGAGGCATGGCAAGCGCCGAAAAAAAGCCCCGGGCGGATTGCATGGCCGGACGGGGTATAGTATAATCATATGGAAAACCAAAGGAGAGTGCGATATGAACGAAAACGTAGTGAAATTCTTTGAGCTGTATTACAGCGACCCTGCCCTCAGAAAGCGCGTCGCCGACGCGGAGGCCGCCTACCCCGGCAGTCTGGAGATACGCAGCGCCGTGGTCACGGAGATACTGCTGCCTATTGCCGACGAGCTGGGCCTGCCCTTCACCCTGATGGATCTGCGGGTGTACGAGACGGTGCAGAAGGCCCGGGGCTGCGAGGACAGGGAGCTTACCGAGGAGGAGCTGGAGAGCCCCGACGACGACAGGGTCTTTTTCCTCATAGACCACGGCTGGAGCTACGACACGGAACTGTTCAAGGAGCGGGAGAACGGGGAACCCGCGCAGTAGCCGTCACATCAGCGGCGCCAGCAGCCTCAGCAGGCTCTGCCACATTCTCAGCCCCACCCGGCGGTGGGCGTAGTCCTCGGTGACCTCCCGGCTCAGGGCGGTGGTATTCTGAAAATCCGCCTCCACATCTTTGACCGCCTTGCAGCCGCAGAAGAACACCGCGTCCTCAAAGTGCAGATACAGGCTGCGGTAGTCCAGGTTTATGGTGCCCACTGCCGCGGCCTCACCGTCGCAGACCATAAGCTTGGCGTGAGGAAAGCCGGGGCTGAACTCGAAGATGCGCACCCCGCCCGCCACAAGCTGTCCGTAATAGGAGCGGGTCAGCTGGTATACCAGCCGCTTGTCAGGGATGCCGGGGGTCAGTATGCAGACCTCCACGCCCCGCTTGGCCGCTAAGATAAGCTCCCAGGCGGTCTCGTCGTCCAGTATCAGATAGGGCGTGACTATGTGTACGTAGTCCACCGCGCCCTTTATCATGTTCAGGTATACGTTCTCGCCCACACGCTCGTCGTCCAGGGGCGAATCCGCGTAGGGCTGGACGTAGCCCTCCGCGTCGGCTGGCCGGGCGCAGGGCAGCAGATACGCGCCGTAGTCGCTCTCCTCGCCGCTCATGGCGTCCCACATCTCCAGGAACATGGCGGTCAGGCTTTGCACAGCCTCTCCCTCCACTCGCACTCCGCAGTCCTTCCATACGCCGAAGGGACTGATGTAGTTGAAATACTCGTCGGCCAGATTGTAGCCCCCGGTGAAGCCCACTGCGCCGTCCACCACGGTCACCTTTCGGTGGTCCCGGTGGTTCATGAACACGTTCAGCACCGGCTGGATGGGGTTGAATATCCGGCAGCTGATGCCCAGCGCTTTCATCTGGCGGATGAACGCGCCGTTGACATAGCCCAGACTGCCCGCGTCGTCATACAGCAGCCTGACCTCCACGCCCTGACTCGCCTTTTCGGCGAGTATTTGTTTTATTTCGGAGAAGGCTCTGGAGTCCTCAATGGCGAAATACTCCATGAAGATAAAGCTGCTCGCGCCGCGCAGCGCCGCTTTCTGCGCCTGAAGCCCCTGCTCCGCCTCCGGGTAATAGGTAACGGCGCAGTTTTTGTACAGCGGATATGTGCCGGGCCCCGAGATATAGGCGGACTGCCGGGCCAGCTTCGGGCTTTCCGCGCGCAGCTCCGCCGCTGCCTCCGCGCCGTCGGGCATTGCCGCCAGCCTGCCGCGGCAGGAGCTGTCAAAGCGCCGCTGCATATAGCGCCGCCCGAAGGTGTAGCCTGAGAGCGCGTAGAGCACCAGACCCACCAGCGGTAACGTAAAGATGAGGAACAGCCACACCAGCTTGAAGGCGGAGTTGCGCCGGGTGCCGTAGATCTGCACGGCTACCAGAAACGACAGCACCCCGGTCACAGCGGCCAGAACAGCGTAATGCTCCCTCAGCCGGATAAGCCCGTAGACTATCCAGCCCAATTGAGCCAGTACGCACAGGCATATGAGCACGGCGCGGCCGATGCTGTTTTTGGTGGGCTTGACTCCGGACATATCTTCTCCTTATGCGCCTATAGGGCTCTTTCCGCCCAGACCTTGGCTGTGGCGGCCAGCTGCCCGTCGGGCCTGAACAGCCCCAGCTCGAAGCCGTCCTCACAGTCCCGGCGGTATATGCTCAGCTCCTGGCCCTCAAGGCAGGGGCTTATATACACGGCCTCGAACTCCCGAATGTTCAGCTCCCGCAGCTCCGCCGTGGGCACCATGCCCAGTATGGCCCGGATATAGGCGATGTTGTTCATATGATGGCCGATATCGATGTCCGTGGAGCGCACACTGTACAGCCCCAACAGCTTGTCGCCGCCGAAGTCCCGGCTTACCCGGGTCTTTTTCCCGTCGCATACGGTCTCGTCGGAGGCCGGAAAGCTGTAGAAGCCGGGGCCCAGACTGGCGGCCAAGCCGCCGGTGAGCTTATCCAGCACCATCCACTCGGTCTTGCCCTCGGCCAACAGCTCCTCCCCCTGACTGAGAGTGTAATATCTGTTGCATACGGCCCTCTGCATGGCGTGGGCCCAGGTGGCGGCGGTTATCTGCTCCAGAGCCTTGGGGCGGCGGTGAAAGCGGCAGCGGGTGCGCACGGTGAGCCAGAAGAAGCTGTCCCTCTCCATGGCCGTCAGGCCTATATCCAGCAGCTCCGTCACCTCTGTGGCCATGTCCATGAATATGCCCACCGTGTCCGCTATGCTCAGCCTGCCCTGAAAGTCGCACATACTCATGGGCACGCTCATGTCCCTTTTGTATACCGTCTCCATCATTCCGCTCTTTTCTCGATGATATGCACGTTCATGTGGTTATAGCTCATTTCCGCGCCGTGGCGAATAAAGGCGTCCCGCAGCGCCTCGCCCACGGCGTAATAGACCTGCCAGTAATCCTCCGGCTTTGTCCAGCAGAACAGGGTGTATTCTATGCTGCTCTCGCCGTAGTCGCTGAGATATACCGAGGGCGCCGGCTCTGCCAGCACCTTGTCCGCCGCGGCCACGGCCTCGAGACAGGCGGCCTTGACCTTGTCGGTGGCGTCGTCGTAGGAGGCGGACACCTTTCGGGTCACCCGGCGCAGACCCAGCGCGGTGTAGTTTATGACCTTGGAGTTGGCCAGCTCCTTATTGGGCAGCAGCACCAGAAGCCCGTCGGGAGTCATGAGCCGGGTGTGGTTAAGCCCCAGCTCCCTCACGGTGCCGGAGGTGCCGTTTGTCTCGATGAAATCCCCCACAGCAAAGGGGTGAGAGGACAGCAGCACCAGTCCCCCGGCAGTGTTGCCCAGTATATCCTCCGCCGCCAGAGTAACGCCCAGAGAGCCCACCGACAGCAGCGCCACCAGAGAGTTCATATTGATGCCCAGATAGTCCGCCACGATGATAAAGCTTATTACATACAGTATCACCTTGATGGCGGTGGAAAGATATTTGCGCAGCCTGGTATTCAGGCGGCTCTTTTCCAGCACCCTGCCCAGCAGCCTTTCCACAGTCCGTATCACCAGCAGGCAGACCAGAACGATAAGCGCCGTGTACAGCAGCTTCGCCAGGGTATAGCCGCCCACCGACATCCCCATCACCGCCGATATGTCAAAGTCCTTCATAGCAAGCATTCCTCCCGCGCCCTCGCCGGGGCATACATATTATAATAGCAAAATTCCCGGCCATATTCAAGCCGCCCTGTGTGAACTTCCCGCCAAGGCGGAGAGACTGTAAATAAACTGTTGATTATTCCCATTAATTTGATATACTCAACTATATAACGACATCAACTAATATCCTGTATAGAAATAAAGGTGACGATATGAGAAAGCCCATTGTCCTTGCGCTGCTGTTCTGCCTGCTGCTGTGCGGCTGCTCATTTAATCTCACGGAGGAAAAGACGCCGGAGCAAAAGGCCGGGGAGCTTATCAGCGCGGGAGCCTCCGCCGAAAACCCGGAGGCCGCGCTGGAGAGCTATCGCGCCGCCGAGAAGCTTACGCCGGAGAATACGGACATACTTCGCGCCCAGATAGCCGTGCTTCAGCAGCTTGCAGCTCAGGGGGGAGACTACCCGGAGCAGCTTATTGCGGCTTATGAATCACTGTATTATACCGACGCTTTTACCGAGGAGGACTATTTGGCTCTGGCAAGGCTGTACTTGGATGCCGGTGAAAACCGTCAGGCTCGTGACCTGCTGGAGAAGGGCCAGTGTCTTTCGCCTACTTCGGCAAAGGCCGAGCTGCTTGATACTGTATGCGTGGATATAAACACGGAGGAAGCCGGGCTGAAAGACGCTCTGAACCCTCTGCTGGAAAGTCTTGCCTCCGGCGACAGGGACGGCGCGGCGGACTGCCTCATGAGCGAGGGGCTGTATGAAAAGCTGGAGTCCCGGGTATTCGGCGGCTCCCGGCGTTATCTCGGCAAAGCGGGCGGCGGTACTGTCAAGCTGGAGGCTGCCCCTGACGGCAGCGGCGCAGACCGTCTCCGCCTGTGGTACTTCGACGGCGGCCGGGTCACCCTGATGAGAGTGAGCACCGGAGAGCTGTTCATCGCCGAAGCCGCCGTGAAGGACAACTCCTATGAGGGCGACTTCAGCACAGAGGTTTACACCGCCTCCGACGGCAGTGTGCTTATGGATTCGGGCACCGTCAGCGGCGGAATAGTCACCGGCGCAGTCACCACGGAGCTGTATACAGGTACGGAGGCGACGGAGCTGCCCAACCTGTGGGCGGGTCGCGCGGAGCTGGAGCGGACGGTATACACCGGCGAGCTGGACGAAGAGGGCCATGCCCTGGCAGAACAGGCCTCGGGCCTGGAGGAGGGTCAGATCGTCTATGCCTACACCGAGGGCGACAACAGCTATATCTATATGATAGCGGATCAGGAGGACACGGCGGAGGGCTTTGTTTTTACGGCGGAGAGCTTCGGCCTGGAACCCCTGCCGCAATGGTAAATTGCCAGAGGTAACAGGGATCGGCCTATGAGGAAAAGGAAAGCACTGAAAAAAGCAATATCTGTCCTTGCGGCGCTCCTACTGGCGGCGCAGCCCTTTGGCGGCCTTTTCCTGTCCGCCGGGGCGGACAATGTTACCGGCAATGTGGGCAATCTGGTCATTATGGTCAATTTTCCGGAGGACACAGAGGACACAGACGGGCTGTCGCTTATGCGTGAAGAGGACGAATTCTACGAACCGGAGGAGACGGAGGAACCCCAGACTACGGAGGAGCCCCAGACTACGGAGGAACCTCAGACTACGGAGGAGCCCCAGACCACGGAGGAGCCTCAGACTACGGAGGAGCCCCAGACCACGGAGGAGCCCCAGACCACGGAGGAGCCCCAGACCACGGAGGAACCCCAGACCACGGAGGAGCCCCAGACCACGGAGGAACCCCAGACCACGGAGGAGCCCACGCCAATGCTTGCGCCGGGACTGACCGAGCAGGAGGAGGTCACCGAGCAGGAGGAGGTCGCCGAGCAGGAAGAGGTCACCGAACAGGAGGAGGTCGCCGAGCAGGAGGAGGTCACCGAACAGGAGGAAGTCACCGGACCGGAGGACGCTGTGGAGTCCGCAGAGACTTTCGCGCTTACTGCGGTCGGGCCGACGGACGTGTTCAGCGACAACTGGGGCGAAATAAAAAGTATGTACGAGAGCACCGACTACCCCGTTGCTTCTCTGAAAAGTTATATTTACAAGTCCTCCGGGGGCAGCCTGAATGTGGTCAACTGCTTTCCCCAGGAGATAGGCGGCCAGGTCACCTCGCTGACGATGGAGCATCCTGAGGCGTACTATAACGCTGCGGGCCCATCTGCTTTAATAAGCGAGATAATCGCCAAGCTGGCAGCAGGAGGCTACAGCAGCGGCGGCCTGAAGCTGGACTATATGGAGTCCGGCGTGCTGGACAATCTTACGGTGCTGGTGCAGGGCGGCGGCAGCTCCTCTGACCCATACTCCGGAAACGTCACCATAATGGACCCTCATCACGGCGTCTATGGCGGCAGTGAGGTGCTATTCGGCCTTGTCGTGCGCAATTACAACATGATAAACTCCTATTCCCTGCTGACCGCCAGCTTTATGAAGCAGGGCGTTATTGCCCATGAGTTTCTCCACTCCCTCGGCCTGCCCGACCTGTACCGTTACAGCGGCTCCGGCTCGCCGGTAGGCACCTGGGACATCATGGCCGCCGTCAGCGACAAAATGAATTACCCTCTGGCCTACAGCCGCGCCCAGCTGGGCTGGCTGAGCCTGACGACCATTGACAACACCCAGACTGCCGACACGGTCTATACCCTTTCCCCTGCGGGCAGCACCACAGGTGTACAGGCATATAAGATCACGACGCCGCTTCCATCCTCCTCCGGCGAGTTTTTTGTAGCGGAATATAGGGTGAAGACCGAGATCGGCTCCGGGGACATTGACACCCGCGTCCCGACCACCGGGCTGCTGCTCTATCGGGTGAACACAGGTTTTGACACCAACGCAGGGGACAATAACTATATATACGTGTTCCGGCCCGACCCCGCCGGCATTGACGATGCGGACAGCAACAAGCTGTATGACGCGGCCATCACGCCCTCAACGGGAGAGACCGGCTTCGGCAGCACCGACCTCAGCGCCGCTTACAGCGACAATACTCTCTACTACTCCGACGGCAGCAATTCCGGTATCTCCGTCAAGGATGTGGCCATAAACCCCGACAGCACTCTCAGCTTTAAGCTGGACTTCGCGGATTACAGCACCGGGGATTACTGGGAGCCTGTTGGTGCGGGCGTGGATACCGAGGCCTCCGCACCGTCGGTGGCGTCGGACGGGACTAACACCTACGTCGCATATAACAAGAGCGGGCTGGAGAGCAATCCGGCCCATGTATGCAGGGTGAAGACCGACGGCTCCTGGGAGCAGCTTGGCTCGGCGCTCAATATAGACGAGCCTCAGCTTATCAGCCGGGGCGGCGTACTGTACGTTGCCGGTGTTTCCCACGGGAGCGGGGCTCTGGAGGCCTATATGCTTTCCGGCGGCAGCTGGACGAGGATTTACACCTCCTCCTTTTCCTATCCCAACAAGGTGCAGTCAGTGGATTCTGCCGATGGCGCATATATCTCCTGCTCAGTGGGCAACACCTTGTATATTATCGACCTGTCCGCGTCCGGCGGCGGAGCAGTCGTTTGTCAGGCGGCGCTGCCTGTGACCGGCGGAGGCCAGGTAGCCAACGCCGCAGCAGTGAAGCTGGGCAGCAGCTTTTACGCGGCTTATCTGGAATTCGGAAGCCACAGCGCGGGCTATGTGGTGCGACTGGACGGTGCGTCCGGAAGCACCGTCATAAAGACACTGCCAGGCAGCTTCAACAGCTTCGCTCTGGCGGCGGACGGCAGTGTCCTGCATCTGGCGGCCTACGGCAGCACCTCCGGCGGTTCCTTTACCCCCGTTTATGCGACCTATGATGGCAGCAGCTGGAGCGCGGACCAACAGCTTTCCGCGCTGACGAACTGTCTTGATCTCCGGCTGGAACTGGCCGGCGCCAAGCCCTGCGTGGGCGGTATAGTGAGCGGTACGGCTCTGGTGCTCCAGCTGGGCGAAAGCGGCTGGAGCCAGCTGGGCTCAGATGTGGCTGCCGCTGCCAGCGGCCTGGATATGTGTTATGACGGAAATGACATCGTTGCCGCCTCTGTCACCGGCGGCGGCTATGCCCTGGGATTGAGACACAAGGCCGTGACGTCCACCGACCCTCCGGGACCTGTCGATCCGCCCCCGCCGCCGGGTGAGCCTGACTATACCGTCACCGTTACCCCTCCGTCGGGCTACAGCGACGGTAAGCTCTGGATAGACGGCGTGGCCATGGACGCAAGCTCCACTGCTGGCGCACTGAGCGTGACTCTGACGGACGGCAGCGCCAAAACCGTCACTATGTATAAGTACAACGCCAACGGTGTGCCGGTGGGTATGTATGTGTGGACGCTGTCCTTCGATACCGGGTATACGGCCACAGCCCAGCCCGCGCTTCAGGATCTGCTCAGCTACCACGGCTTTTCCATACGCGTGTCCGGTGTGCCGGGCATCAGGTTCAAAAGCGGCATCAGTCAGAGCCTGCGGGCATCGCTGCTGTCCTCCGGCGGCGTCGAAGGTTTCCGGCTGCTGCGCTATGGCACACTTTTCACCAACAGCAGGAATCTGGACGGGCTCCCCTTTGTGTACGGGGGCCAGCGCATAGGCTCCGGCTTCGCCTACTGGACGCAGAACGGCGCTGTAAACGACCGCATCTTCGAGACCGTGGGTGGTCGTTACCGTTTCACTTCGGTTATAACCGGAGTGCCGGACGACCAGCTCAGAACGGAGTATGCATTCCGCGGCTTTATCACCCTTGCAAAGGGCGGCGAGGAGATCACCTTATACGGCCCGGTGGTCAGCAAAAGCATATATACGGTGGCAAATCAGGTTATGGCGGCGGGGGAATTCTCCGTGGGCTCCGCCGGTGACAGATATGTACGAGAACTTATCCGCAAGGCCGGCTGAAGAAAACGGGGGATTAAGATGAAAAAAGCAATAAAGACGGTCATACTGATACTTGCGCTGGGCCTTTGCTTTGTGCTGGGCCTGGAGGCCGATGTGTTTCGAGACGCCTGGCTGGAGCGGAGCGCTCCTGGGGAGAGCGCGGAGCAAAGCGCTGCCGCGCCGGTGCTTCGGGTTTATGACGGACAGCTTCAGTGGTTCGACGGAGCCCGCTGGCAGCTGCTGGGTGATGCCGAGGATCTGGCCGATGCCGACCCAATAGCCGCAGCCGGAAAGCTGGCGGAGCAGCAGGCCGCGGCTGCAGCTGCGGCTGAGTCAGAGGGCGAGGCCGCGGGAAAGGCCGAGGAAGACGCTGAAGAAGAGACTGAGACCGTCATCGGCGGCAACCGCGGCGTCGGCTCGGTGTTCGGCGGCTACGGCGGCTGGGACGGCGGAGGCGGCGGTGGCGGCGGCTATTCCGGAGGCGGAGGCGGCGGTGGCAGCGACGGTCAGGACATCGCCTGGTCCAGCGACTACCTCTGAGACAGGATATAACGACACCCCGGCGGAGGCCGGGGTGTCGCTCAGCTTGTCAAAGAAGTCCGCGCGGACTTCTTTGACTGCGCTTCAACCGCCGAGCATTTTGGCCGTACACAAAATGCTGCTTCGCTCTAAAAGCTTGAAATGTCAAGCTTTTAGACGGCGGGTTATTGAACCACGAGGCGGGCCTTTTCTCGCTGCGGCTCGGTCACGCCGCGGCTCTGATATGCCATCGGCATATCATTCACCACCGCGGCGACACTTCGTTACCCCTCGCGCACCCCCGCTTCTCTGTTATCGGTAGTCGATATTATAGTTTTTTGACAGTCTGAACGACACCCCGGCGGAGGCCGGGGTGTCGCTTTGTAAATATCTCTATTCCACGGATATCATGTAGTAGTACACGGGCTGGCCGCCGCTTACTACGCTGACCTCGGCCTCGGGGAAGCAGCCGGTCATCATGCCAGCCGCCTCCTGAGCGGCGCTTTCGTCCACGTCCTCGCCGTAGTACACGGTGATAAACTCCGGGCTCAGCTCGTCAAAGGCCCAGTTCAGCTCCTTAAAGAGAGTCTTGATGTTGCTGTAGCTGCCAAGCAGGGCTCCGTCCAGCAGGGCCAGGTACTCCCCGGCGTGTATCTCGTGGCCGTCAAAATCCGAATCCCGGGCGGCGTAGGTGACCATAGCCGTGTGTACCCGGTCGGCCGCCTCCTTCATCTGGGCCGTCAGCGCGGCCTGCCCCTCGTCGGGGTTGAAGTTCAGCAGCGCGGAGACGCCCTGGGGCATGGTCTTTGTGGGCATTACCACTACTGTCTTTTCCGTCAGCGGTATGCACTGCTCCGCCGCCATGACGATGTTCTTGTTATTGGGGAATACGAACACTGTGGAAGCGGGAGTGCGGTTTATTTCCTTAAGTATGTCGTCGGTGGAGGGGTTCATGGTCTGCCCGCCGGTGACTACCCTGTCCGCGCCCAGCTCCCGGAACAGGGATTCCATCCCCGCTCCCGCGCAGACCGCCACTATGCCGTATTCCTTCTCGGGTGCTGCGACGGCGGGGCCTTCCTCAAGCTGCCGCTCCACCTCCTCCAGATCGTCGGTGCTCTGGGCTTTCTTCCCGGCCACGATATCATCGTGCTGGGTGCGCATATTCTCTATCTTGGCCAGCTCCAGTGTGCCGTATTTCTGGGCTTCATTGAGGGCGCTGCCGGGGATGTTGGTGTGTACGTGGACCTTGAAGGCCTCGTCGTCCTCGCCTATCACCAGACTGTCGCCTATGCCGCTGAGATATTTGCGCAGGGGCTCCAGGTCCACGTCGGCGTCGTTCTTGCGCACTATGAACACGGTGTCGAAGGCAAAAAGGATGTCCCCGGTGTCGAACACCTCAAAGGCGCTCTGCTCCGGACTCACAATCTGGGCCTGGGCGGGGGAGACGGCCTCGCCCCGAAGTGAGGCCAGAAAAGCCGTGAGTATGACGATGTAGCCCTTGCCGCCGGCGTCCACCACTCCGGCCTTTTTCAGCACCGGGTTCAGGTTTACCGTGTCCTCCAGAGCCTCCTGCCCGGCCTCCAGGGCGCATTCCAGCGCGCTTTCCAGACTGGCCCCGGCGCCCGCAGCCTCTGCGGCGGCATTGGAGGCCAGCCGGGAGACTGTCAGTATGGTGCCCTCGGCGGGCTTCATAACCGCCTTGTAGGCGGCGTCCACCCCGTCCTGCATGGCTCCGGCAAACTCCGCCGCGCCGGCGGTGTCCATGCCCTTGAGCCTGCGGGAAATGCCGCGAAACAGCAGGGACAGTATGACGCCGGAGTTGCCTCTGGCGCCTCTGAGCAGCGCGCCTGCAACGCAGTCCGCCACGTCGGCTATAGTCTCAAAGTCACGCTTGCGCAGCTCCCCGGCGGCCTTGTTGAGGGTCAGGCCCATATTGGTGCCGGTGTCCCCGTCGGGCACGGGAAAAACGTTCAGCTCGTTTATCTGCTGGATATTGGCGCCCAGCGCCGCGTCTGCGCAGAGCATCATCTCTTTAAACGCGGCGGCGTCTATATAATCTCTCAAGTGAAGGTACCTCCGTGGGGTAAGTCCGGGCGATGACCCGTGTAATTCAGCCGATTATGGTGTCGATATAAACGTCCACCCGCTTTACGGGCACACCCGTGGACTTGGCCAGCTTGTAGCCCACCTCGTTCATAATGCTGCGGGAGACGGCGCTGATGTTGACGCCGTGGTCCACGCCAATGTGCAGCTCCAGGGACACGCTGCCGTCGTTGTTGTAAATGACCTCCACGCCCTTGGACATGGATTCGCGGCGCAGAAGCTGCAGTGGGCCGCCTTCCTTGCTGCGTCCTGCCATTCCCTTGACGCCGAAGCAGCTGGTGGCCGCGTCACCGGCAAGATAGGTGAATACCTCGCTGGTGATGCTGATGTTGCCTTTTTCGTTTGTGATGTTCACCATTGTCGGACAGCTCCTTTCTCCGGGCAGCGCCCCGGCCTTGCCCGGCCGCATACCCAAAACCAACAAACCGAGTACTTATTATAATACAGGCGCGTAAAAAGCACAAGAAAATTTTGAAGTATTCTGTCGTAAGCGGAGATGCGGAAACGAGACTCCCCCGGTGAACGGAAGGAGTCTCGTCAGGCTGCGGTATATACGCCGGCGCCGGTCAGCCGTCAAGACTGCGGGGGTCTGCGGCGTAGTGAGAGAGGAATTGCCGGAAGAGCCGCAGACAGTCCTCCTTCTCCAGCCCCTTTATTATAGCCAAAAAGCCCAGGGAGAAGAACACGCTGCCCACAAGCTCGCGGTCAGCCTGACAGCTAAACTCCCCCTTGTGTATGGCCCTGTCTATCAGATCAAATACGGTGTCTCTCATCTCCGAGTTCATCTTATCCGGGAATACGCCGAAGGCGTGAAACTCGGATATCTGAAAGCTGAGCCGGGGATACAGGAAAAGGTCCTCCATGTAGCTGTCAAAAATGAGCACAAGATTACGCAGACAGCCGTCGGCGCCGTCAGACTGTCTCTGGAGTATCTTGGAAAAATCGTGTACCTTCATGTTCTCTATCTCCGCAATGAGACAGAGCTTATTAGGGAAATAATTAAACAGGGAAGCGGGGGAAATATTGGCGGCACTGGCTATTTCGTTGGTGGTGGCGTTATAATAGCCCTTGGCCTCAAAGCAGTCCCTGGCTGCGTGGAGGATGGCCCTCCTGCACTCTTCTTTCTTCGCCTCTCTCAGAGCGGTCACTTGTTTATCAGGCAATGCGTCACCTCGTTTCATATCTAGCCTTATTATGCCATTGCTTCTGTGAAAAGTCAACTAAAGCGGCACATGAATTTTGTAGAAACGCATAAAGTTTAGAGTGACTGTCTAAAATTTCGTTGACAACGAAAAAATGGTTTTATATACTAAAAACATAGTTTTGGGAATAACGGCCAAAACTCGGAAACAAAAAAAAGAGAAGGGTGGAATTATTAATGGCGAGCAAGACCCGCAGACTTACAACCGGCAAAAAACTGGGCTACTCCATGGGTATCTTTTCCGATACCATGGGCTACTCGATCTTTTACTCCTATTTCTTCACGTTCCTGACCTCCGTAGTAGGCGTTAATGCCGCGATAGCAGGCGTTATCAGCTCTATCGGCATCCTGTGGGACGGCATAACCGACCCCATCATCGGCTACATAGCCGACGGAAAGCCCCATCGCAGAAGAAAAATGATACTCTGGTCCTCCATTCCCTACGCGCTGTCCGTGGTGCTGACCTATGTGGCGGTCGACTTCGGCTCCGTGGGCAACACCGTGTATTACACCCTCTGCGTTCTGGCCTTCTGGCTGTTCTACACCATGGTCTGCGTTCCCTTCTACTCGGTGGTGCCCGAACTCACTCCCGACTATGACGAGCGCACCGAGGTCCGCAGCTTCACCGCATGGATAAACACCTTCGCCAATCTTATCACTCTGGCCTGCCCCATGCTGCTGGTCAGCTACTTCGGCACCTGGACCGAGAATCCCGCCGGCGGCTGGACTCTCACCGCTGCCCTCTTTGGCGTGATAATCATTATCGGCGCGGTCATCTGCTCTCTGACTCTGAAGAAGGCAGAGCAGGAGAACGGCGACGCAGTCCCCGAGAACACCAGAGAAAAGGTGTCCTTCTGGGCGGCTTGCAAGGACCTGTTCAAGACCTTTATCCAGGTCCTCAAGCTCAAGCAGGTTCTTATACTTTTCTTCGCCATCCTCATATGCAACATCTACCGCGGCTTTACCTCCAACGGCTTTACCACCTTCATGATATACGGCATGGGCTGGGGCGCCGGCGAGATAAGCCTGGCTTATACGGTGCTCATAGCCAGCTGGCTGGTGTACTTCCCGCTGCTGGATCTGTGCTGCAAGAAGTGGGACCGCAAGATGTGCCTTATCGGCGGCGCGGTCATCACCTTTGTGCTGCGTACAGCCATAGGCTTCACCGACTTTGCCCTTACCCCCGTGGGCTGCTACGCCAATATCCTTATCAGCAACTTCGTCACCTGCAGCTATCTGGCGCTTATTTTCGCCATGCCCTACGACCTGGCCGAGCTCTACGAGTACAAGCATAAGGGCGTCCGGGCCGACAGCACCATCCAGTCCGTGCCCTTTATGGCTCAGAAGATCGGCGCCGCCGTTGGCGCGCTGTTCTGGGGCTTCGCGACCGATATGGTGGGCTTCGACGGCATGGCCGGCGCACAGACCACCGAGACCGTGCTGGGCATCCGGGATGTATTCTGCGGCTGGATCAACTTCGCGCTCATCGCCTACATAGCGCTGCTGCTCATCTACAAGATGGACCGCAAGCGTGTGGACGCGCTCCAGGCGGCCAATACCGCCCGCAGAGAGGGCAAGGAGTACCCCACCGAAGTCTTTGCCGACGTGCTCTGAGCCAAGCATCATATATCAGACCATTAACTCACGTCCCCCGCCGTCGGCGGGGGACGCTGTAAGAAACGGAGAACATCATGCCCGAATACATTGCGGCTTATGATTTCGGTACCAGCGGCGTAAAGGTCATACTTCTTCGCTTTGACGGCCATGTCTGCGCTGCCAGTGAGAAGGGCTACGCGCTGCTTCATCCGGGCCCGGACATGACCGAGCAGGACCCGGAGGAATATTGGGAGGCGGTCTGCCATGTGACCAGAGAGGCCATGAAGCAGGCGCAGGCGGCTCCCCAGGAGATCAAGGCCCTGTCCTTCAGTGTGCAGGCTTTGAACCTGATCCCTGTGGACGCCGAGGGCCGGGTGCTCCACAACGCCATAAGCTGGCTGGATAAGCGCGCCGGGCGTCAGGCCCGGGAGATAAACGATATAGTGGGCGCGGAGCTGGTACGCAGTCAGGACTTTCAAAGCCGACTGCTCTGGCTCAAAGAGGAGATGCCGGAGCTCTATGAAAAGACCGCGTATTTTCTGGACTGCAGCGGTTTCCTGCAATACAGGGCCACGGGGATAATGGCAGTGGACGCGGCCCATCCCGGCATACTCCATCAGCACCCGGCGCTGCAGGCATACTTTGACGCTACCCTGGGCGCGGCCGGACTGGGCGACGGGAAGCTGGCGCCTATGGTGGAGGCCACCAGGGTCTACGGGCTCACAGACGAGAAGGGCGCGGCGGAGCTGGGGCTTGCCCCCGGTACGCCGGTGTTCGGCGGCTGCATAGACGTGCCTGCCGCCGCCGCCGGGGCGGGCTGCGTCCGGGAGGGCGACTGCAACATATACCTGGGCTCCTCCGGCTGGCTGTCCGCACTGGTGGCCGAGCCCACGGACGCCGCGCCCGGCAGCTATTACCTCAGCAGCATAGACCCGTCGCTGCTGATATACGGCGGCTGCATCAATTCCTGCTGCATCGCCGTCAACTGGATAACGGATATGCTGTATGCCCCGGAAAAGGCGGAGCTGGGCGGTGGCTGCTGGCAGGTGATAAACCGCGAGGTGGCTCTTGTTCCGCCGGGCTGTGACGGATTGATGGCGGCTCCCTGGCTCTACGGGGAGCAGTTCCCGGTGGACGACCCAGATATCCGCGGCGCCTTCATCAACGCCTCCGGCAGTCACGGCCGGGGCCACATGGCGGCGGCTATGATGGAGTCGGTATGCATGAGCCTGCGCTGGCAGCTGGAGCTCTACCGCAAGGACCACGGGCGCAGACCCGGCTTTGTGGTGGCAAACGGCGGCGGCAGCCTGTCCGAGCCCTGGATGCAGATGCTGGCGGATGTGCTGGGTCTGCCCGTAAAGGTGGCGGAGCAGGCCAGACACAGCGGCGCTTTGGGCGCGGCCGCGGCTGCGGCCATAGGCCTGGGCATCTGCGGCTATGACACTCTTGACAGGCTCATCCGCACCGACAGGGAGTATCAGCCCAGAGCCGAGCTGGCGGAGCTTTACAAAATGCGCTTTGAGGTGTTCAGAGAGTTGGCCGCGGCGCTGGCCCCCATGTGCAGGCGCTTAAACGAAAGGACTTAAGAACAATGACCGTCTATGAAGCAAAAGAACAGATAGTTGAGCTGTTTCGCATGATGTACCACATGGGGATGGTGAATCTTTTTGAGGGCAACATCTCCATGCGCTGGGAGGACAGATATCTCATTACGCCGTCCCAGCAGAATAAGGAGACCATGACGCCGGATATGGTGCTGGAGGTAAACGGTGAGGGAAAGCCTCTGGATGCCGCAAGCACCTGCGCGCCCTCCTCCGAGTTCAAGATGCACCGGGAGATATACCGGCTGCGGCCGGATGTGAACGCCGTTGTACACTGCCACAGCTGCTTTGCCACTGCCTTTGCCGTGGCCGGCAGGCCCATAGAGACCAAGGGCCTTGCCGAGGGCAACGTGGTCTTTGGTCAGATACCCGTGGCGGCCTACGGCAGACCGGGCACCGACGATATTTGCGCCGACTTCCCGAAGCTCTTTTCCGAGTATAACGCGGTGCTGCTGGAGAACCACGGCATCGTCACCGCCGGGCCGGATCTGACAATGGCCTTCTCTCTGGCGGAGGCGGCGGAAAAGACCGCGAAAATTCTTGTTCTGGCGGGACTGCTGGGCGGTGAAAAGTCCCTGCCCGACTCGGAGCTCCAATTGCTCAGAGGCTACGGCAGCAGCCTGCGCCATAAGGCTATGAAAATATAAGGAGGAGCATGATGAAAACATATCTCTTGAAAAACGGCAGGATAATTGACGGCAGCGGCGCCGACTCCTTTGTGGGCGATGTGCTGATAAAGGGCCGCCGCATCGAGAAGGTGAGCGCTGAGCCCATTGTCTGCCCCGAGGCCGAGGTAATAGACTGCACCGGGCTGGCAGTGGCCCCCGGCTTTATCGACGGGCATTCCCATCAGGACTTCTTCTTCATGAAGCAGGATGCCCACCCCTTCTTTGACCCCTTCATCCAGCAGGGCATAACCACCTTTATCTGCGGCAACTGCGGCTTCGGCGCGGCCGGTTATAAGGAGGGCTCCCCGTATAAGCACGATATCGCGGCCAGCTCTCTGGGCGGCGGACTTAAGGACGCGGCCATGGACTGGAACAGCTGGCCGGAGTACTTCGGCCGGATAGAGGAAAACGGGATGCTGGCGAATATGGCGGTCCTGGCCGCCCACGGCGCGGCCCTCGGCTCCATCCTAGGCACCGGCACTCTGGGCGAGGGCGCGGTGACGCCGGAGATAGAGCAGGAGGTACTGGAGCTTTTGGAGCGGGGCATGGACGACGGCTGCCTTGGCGTCTCCATGGGTCTTGCCTATCGGCCCGGCAACTTTACCACCAAGGAGCAGCTTCGCCATATTGCCGAGATCGTGGCAAAGCACGGCAAGATACTCACCATCCACCGCCAGGTGGAGACCGCCCTCTCCGGGTATTACAGCGACTTCAACGAGCCCCACAACGTCCGCTGGCTCCGGGAGTTCTTCGACAACATCAAGGATACCGGCGTCAAGGTGCATATATCCCATCTGCTCTTTGCCGGCCGCACCACCTTCCCCTCCTACGACGCCATGCACGCTATGATAAACGAGTATGCCGCAAAGGGTCTGGACGTGAGCTTTGATATGTACTCCTACGAGTACGGCGCCACCGAGTGCGCCATTCTGGTGGCGGCGGATCTGCCCCAGGATATGGAGGCCATGAAAACCGACAAGGCCCTCCACGACAGGCGCGCTGCCGAGTTCGACGCCACCGGCGAGCTGGTGGGTATGTTCAATGACGACGTATTCCTGGCCAACCCCATTATCCCGGAGTTCGAGCCCTACAAGGGTATGTTCCTCAGCGAGATGGCTCAGGCCCGGGGCATGACTCCCTTTGACAATGTAGTGGACCTCTACGAAAAGACCGAGGGCCACGCCTCCGTCATGCTCAGTCCCTACTACTCCTCTGAAATGACCGTGGACCAGATGCAGGATCCCCTTTGCGATTACCAGACCGACGCCTGGATAGAGCCCGGCTGCGCCGCCAACCCCTCCGCCTTCGGCGCTTTCCCCAGATTCCTGCGTTTGGGCCGTGAACAGGCCAATATGCGGCTGGAGGATGTGGTGCGCAAGATGACCGGACGTACCGCCGAGCGCTTCCAGCTTAAGCAGCGCGGCTTCCTGCGGGGCGGCTACTACGCCGACGTTACGGTGTTTGACCCGGATAATGTCAAAGAGACCGCCACGCCCAGAGACCCCTCCGGTACGCCCGAGGGCATAAAAAAGGTTTTCCTCAACGGCCAGCTGGTCCTGGACGACGGAAAGGTGATACACGCGCCTGCCGGCATGGTGATTTGCTGACGGCGCGGACAAAAAACAAGGAGAAGTATTATGGTACCATACATCAGCGACCCCTATGATTACGGAGCGGTACACGCTCAGGCAGACTATGTCATCCACAACCGCAAGCACATGAAGCGCGACGCTGTGGAGAGGTATAAGGCCCTTTTCACGCAGAAGTGCCGGCTGTCCCTGGAGGAGACCGAAAAGGCCAAGGCCGTAGTCCCCGGCGGGATACAGCATAACCTGGCCAATAACTACCCCTTCCCCATAGCTATGGACAGGGCCGAGGGCGCCTATCTGTTCGATATCGACGGGAACCGCTACATAGACCTGCTGTGTGCCGGCGGCCCCATAATCCTGGGCAACAACTATCCCACCATCCGGGACGCCGCGGTGAAGTTCATCAGCGAGAAGGGCCCTCTGACCGGCCTGTACAGTATGTATGAGCGGGAGATGGCGGAGCTTGTCCACAAGTACTATCCCTCTGTGGAGATGCTGCGTATGCTGGGCAGCGGCACCGAGGCGGACGTAGTAGCTATCCGTCTGGCCCGGGCCTACACCGGAAAGAAGCATCTTATCCGCATCGCCGGAGGCTACCACGGGTGGAGCGACCAGCTGGTCTATAACGCGTCCAGCAAGCCGGAGGACTGCGGTATGCTGCGGGGCATACCCTATGACTGCTACCAGTATACCCATGCCGTGCCCGTCAATGATATCGACGCTTTGGAGCAGGCATTTGTCAAATATGCGGACCAGGGCGGCGTGGCCGCGTTCATAATGGAGGCTGTGGGACAGGACTCCGGCGCTGTGCCTACTACCAGAGAGTATCACAAGCAGGCCGAGGCCCTCTGCCGGAAGTACGGAATACTGCTGGTATACGACGAGGTGGTCACCGGCTTCAGGCTGGGCATGGGCGGCGCTCAGGCGGTGTACGGAACAACGCCCGATATCACCGTATTCGGCAAGATAATCGGCGGCGGCTTTGCCGCTGCGGGCGCCGTAGGCGGACGCCGTGATATCATAGATATGCTGGCCGCGGGCATCAGCGCCAGCTCTGAGAAGAAGGTCAAGGTAGGCGGAACGCTGTCCGCAAACCCGCTGACCATGCTGGCCGGCGTTACCACCATCCACACTCTGGAGCAGACCAACGCCCACGCAAAGCTGGCGGCGGCTTCCGAGAGGTTTATGCGCGGCGTGGCGGATATCTGCACCCATTACGATGTGCCGGCCATACTCTTTAATCATGAGTCCATCCTGCACATAGATATCGGCGGTCTCCAGCACGCCCAGTATTTCTTCCCCGCGGGCTCCGAGGAGCTGCAGAAGCACGTGGTCGATTCCTATTTCAACATGATAGAGTTCTCCATGGCGCTGGCGGCGGAGGGCCTGATAATCTCCGTAGGCGGTAAGACCTATCTGTCCCTGGACGCTATCGACGTGGTGGACGACGCCCTGGCCATATACGACCGGGTGCTGAGCCAGTACGAATAACCTGTAACGAGCACCTTCGCTCCCGTTATATCCGATCCAATGCACAAGGCAGATGGGCTTTCGCCCATCTGCCTTGTCAGACTGTCAAAAAAATATAATGTCAGCTACCGATAACAGAGAAGCGGGGGTGCGCGAGGGGGCAAGGCCCGCCTCGT